>NZ_PNLV01000012.1 GCF_013823285.1 Brevundimonas sp.
TGCTGTCGACCATCGACCGGGCAGAGACCGCCCTGACCGCCGCCAGGGCGCGCCGTGACGAGGTCATGGCCCGTCTGGACCGCACCCTCGCCGCCGCGCGAGGCGACGGAGCCGCCTGAACCGATCGGCTCTAGCCCACCTTCACCCGCGTCGCCGCTTCGGGCAGATCCTCGCCGAAGGCGCGCTGATAGAACTCGGCGATGGTCGGGCGCTCCAGCTCGTCGCACTTGTTCAGGAACGTCAGCCGGAACGACAGGGCCACGTCGCCGCCGAAGATGATGGCGTTCTGGGCCCAGGTGATGACGGTGCGCGGGCTCATGACGGTGGAGATGTCCCCGTTCATGAAGGCGTTGCGGGTCATGTCGGCCACACGCACCATGGCGGCGATCTTGCGCCGGCCCTCGGCGTCGCGCCACTCGGGCACCTTGGCGGCCACGATCTCGGCCTCCACGTCGTGGTCCAGATAGTTCAGGGTGGTGACGATGTTCCAGCGATCCAGCTGGGCCTGATTGATCTGCTGGGCGCCGTGATACAGGCCGGTCGTATCGCCCAGGCCCACGGTGTTGGACGTGGCGAACAGGCGGAACCAGCGGTTGGGGCGAATGACGCGGTTCTGGTCCAGCAGGGTCAGACGTCCCTGCGCCTCCAGCACCCGCTGGATCACAAACATCACGTCGGGGCGTCCCGCGTCATATTCGTCAAACACCAGCGCCACCGGGCGCTGGATGGCCCAGGGCAGGATGCCCTCGCGGAACTCGGTGATCTGCTTGCCGTCCTTCAGGACGATGGCGTCCTTGCCGATCAGGTCGATGCGGCTGACGTGGGCGTCCAGATTGACCCGCACCATGGGCCAGTTCAGCCGGGCGGCCACCTGCTCGATGTGGGTCGATTTGCCGGTGCCATGATAGCCCTGGACCATAACCCGGCGGTCGAATGCGAAGCCCGCACAGATGGCCAGGGTCGTCTGGGGATCGAACTGATAGGCCTCGTCCAGGTCGGGCACATGGCTGTCCTTCGTGTCGAAGCACGGGACCGTCATGTCGGAATCGACGCCGAACGCCTCCCTGACCGTCACCTTGCGGTGCGGCTCCAGCGTCAGCATGGGATCGGGCGATGCGTCGAGGGGAGAGGAGGCCATGCTGTCCATCTAGAAACTCCGCGCCCCCGGGTCCAGCGGATCGATGGCTTCCCAACGAAGAAAGCCCCCCGCCGAGGCGAGGGGCTCCCTTCTGAAATCCGAATGACCGGAAGGCTTAGTTGGCTTCGCTGCTTTCGCGAATCTGGTCGGCCTGGGCGTCGGCCTGATCCTGAACGGCGTCAGCTTCTTCGTTCAGGGCGTCGCCCCGCTGGTCCATGTTCTGGTCATAGGCGGCGTCGGCCTGCTGCTCCAGCTGGGCGGCCGTCACGTCGGCTTCCTGCTCGACCAGTTGGGCCTGTTCTTCGGCCACCGGGTCAGCGGGCTGGCAAGCGGCGAGGGCCAGGGCGGCGAAAGCGCCGGTCGTCAGAATGGCGATCTTCTTCATGGGAAGTGTCTCCGTTAGTGTTGGAGCCTCACTAACCCCCGCGCCTCGAAAAGGTTCACGGGTTCGTGAGAAAAGGCCTTAATCGCGCCCGATTCGAACGTCGACATTGCCGCGAGTGGCGTTGGAATAGGGACAGACCTGATGGGTCTTCTCCAGGATCCCATCGGCCACCTCGGCGTCCAGGCCGTGGCCGGTCACCTTGATCTCGATGTCCAGATTGAAGCCCTCGCCCTTGTCATTCTTGCCGAAGCCGACGGTCACCTGAACCGCCGTTTCCGCGGCCACGGGGTGCTTCTCGCGGCCGGAGACCAGCCGCAGGGCGCCCAGAAAGCAGGCGGCGTATCCGGTGGCGAACAACTGCTCGGGATTGGTCCCCTCGCCGCCCTTTCCACCCATCTCGGTCGGGGTGGACAGCTTCACATCGATCTTGCCGTCGTCGGTGCGCGAGCGCCCATCCTCGCGTCCGCCGCCGGTGGCGGTGGCGTGGGCTTTGTAGAGCACGTCCATCCTGATCTCCCTGTCTGTGAGATCAGGATGTAGGCGCCGCGCCGGGTCCACGCTATGGCCGGTCCATGCCTGAACTTCCCGAGGTCGAGACGGTGCGCCGCGGTCTGGAGCCGATCCTGACCGGCGCGCGCCTGACCCATGTGCGCCAGAACCGGCCGGACCTGCGCTTTCCCTTTCCGCCGGATTTCGTCTCGCGGCTCGACGGCGCGATGGTCCAGCGGGTGGACCGGCGCGCCAAATATCTGCTGATGCCCCTGTCGACCGGAGAGACCTGGGTCTCGCACCTGGGCATGACCGGCCGCTTCACCCTGGACGGCCGCCAGCTGGGCGAGTTCGAGGCGCCGGCGCCCACCGTCGGCAAGCACGAACATGTCAGCCTGTGCGCCGAGGGCCCGGCCGGGCGCACCCGCGTGGGCTTCGCCGACGCGCGCCGGTTCGGCTTCATGGGCCTGATCGCGACCGATCAACTGGAGACCCATCCGTGGTTTGCCGGGCTGGGTCCCGAACCGCTGGGCAACGCCTTCTCCGCCGCCCATCTGGGCGAGGCGTTCCACGGTCGGAAGCAGTCCATCAAGGTCAGCCTGCTGGACCAGCGGATCGTGGCGGGTCTGGGCAACATCTATGTCTGCGAGGCCTTGTTCCGGGCCGGCATCTCGCCCCTCACGGCGGCCGGCAAGGTTTCGCGGCCGCGGCTGGAGCGGCTGACCGGCGAGATCCGCGATGTGCTTAACGACGCCATCACGGCGGGCGGCTCCACCCTGCGCGACTTCGCCAACGCCGACGGTGGTCAGGGCTATTTTCAGCACAGCTTCGACGCCTATGGCAGGGAAGGCGATCCCTGTCGCACCCCCAGCTGCACCGGCGTCATCCGCCGCACGGTCCAGGCCGGCCGCTCCACCTTCTGGTGCCCGACCTGCCAGAAGCGCTGAGACAAGGCCCAGGCGCAAAGGAGAAGGCTGCGACAATGGGGAGAGCCCGAATTGAGCGAGGGGACGACAGCCCGGTCGAACCGTTGCTCTCGTCCCCTCGCCAAGTCCGGGTTGGGACTTGACCTTAGGGTCAGGAACCTGACCGTTTCCCCGGCGGGCGAACCCGAAGACGAAACGCGGCCTCCTGGCGGCTCCTGGTCTCCGGCGTACCGTCAGGGTCTCCCCTGTCGTCGTCCGTCGATCCCGGCCCGGTTCTCCGTGAACCTCCGCCCGAGGGCGTCTGGTTCGGGAGCCTTGGCCCTGTCCGGTCATCCGAGCATCCGAAGACGCCTGAAAGCCTGGATCAGAGAGCCGGACCGACCCGCTTGAAGTTCCCGGTCTCCCGGGATTTCCGCGCCGCCGTGTCCCTCGGCCCGTTGACGTTCCCGCGAAATCGTCTATTGGGCAAGCGCCCGAATTCCTCCTGCTGTGCATGAGGACCCGCCGTCCGGTGCATAAGTCTGTGAAAGACTGTGGACGGCTGCGATTCACAAAACTGAATCAATCGGATGAGTTTTCCACAGTTTGATGACGCCCGCCATGAGGCCGGCAAACCGCAGCCGCCGCGTGCTTTCGATCACGCCGGGGTGATGCGTTTGGGCTCAAAGCCCTATATGACGCCTGTTTCCCTCCCCTGAGCGCGTTTGCGAACTGACATGGCGACCCTGAACCAGATCCGATCGACCTTCCTCGACTCCTTCGCGGCCTCGGGCCACGAGAAGGTGCCGTCGGCGCCGCTGGTGCCGCAGAACGATCCGACCCTGCTGTTCGTCAACGCCGGCATGGTGCCGTTCAAGAACGTCTTCACCGGCCAGGAAAAGCGCCCCTACAACCGCGCGGTCAGCGCCCAGAAATGCGTGCGCGCCGGCGGCAAGCACAATGACCTGGACAATGTCGGCTACACGGCGCGGCACCACACCTTCTTCGAGATGATGGGGAATTTCTCCTTCGGGGACTACTTCAAGGCCGAGGCCATCGAGTTCGCCTGGAACCTCATCACCAAGGAATTCGGCATCCCGAAGGACCGTCTGATGACCACGGTCTATGTGGACGACGACGAGGCGGTGGAGCTTTGGAAAAAGATCGCCGGCCTGCCGGAAAGCCGCATCGGCCGGATCGCCGGCAGCGACAATTTCTGGTCCATGGGCGACACTGGGCCGTGCGGCCCGTGCACCGAAATCTTCTATGACCACGGCGACCACATCTGGGGCGGCCCTCCCGGGTCGCCGGAAGAGGACGGCGACCGCTGGGTCGAGATCTGGAATCTGGTGTTCATGCAGTACGAGCAGGCGGCGGACGGAACCCGCACCAACCTGCCCAAGCCCTCCATCGACACCGGCATGGGGCTGGAGCGCGTGGCGGCGGTGCTGCAGGGCGTCCACTCCAACTATGAGACCGACCTGTTCCAGAGCCTGATCGCCGCGTCCGAGGCCGAGACGAAGACGAAGGCCGAGGGCGACCAGGCGCCGAGCCACCGGGTGATCGCCGACCACCTGCGCAGCTCCTGCTTCCTCATCGCCGACGGGGTGACCCCGTCCAACGAAGGGCGGGGCTATGTGCTGCGCCGGATCATGCGCCGGGCCATGCGCCACGCGCACCTGCTGGGCGCCGCCGACCCGCTGATGCACCGGCTGGTGCCCGCCCTCGTGGCGGGCATGGGCGACGCCTATCCGGAGCTGGGCCGCGCCCAGGCCACCATCACCGAGACCCTGCGCCAGGAGGAGGAGCGGTTCCGCACCACCCTGGGCCGGGGCATGGCCCTGTTCGAGGACGCCACCGCCAACCTCAAGGAAGGCGACATGCTGGAGGGCGAGACCGCCTTCACCCTGTACGACACCTATGGCTTCCCGCTGGACCTGACCCAGGACGAGGCGCGCCGGCGCGGCCTGTCGGTCAATGTGGCGGCGTTCGAGACGGCCATGGCCGAGCAGCGCGCGCGCAGCCGCGAGCACTGGACCGGATCGGGCCAGACGGCCACGGCCGGCGAGTGGCTGGCCATCCGCGACCGCATGGGGCCGACCGTCTTCACCGGCTATGACGGCGTTGAGGAGTCCGGCGAAGTGCTGGCCATCCTCAAGGACGGCCAGGCGGTGGATGCGGCCGGTCCCGGCGAGACGGTGCAGGTGCTCTTCGACCGCACCGCCTTCTACGGCGAGAGCGGCGGTCAGGCGGGCGACCACGGGACCATCGAATGGCCCGGCGGCGAGGCCCGCGTCACCGACGTGAAGAAGCAGGCCGGCGACCTTCACGTGCATGACGTGGAGATCGTGTCCGGCGGTCTGGCCATCGGCCAGCGCTGCGCCCTGATCGTCGACGCCGACAAGCGCCGCACCACCCGGGCCAACCACTCGGCCGCGCACCTGCTGCACTCGGCGCTGAAGAACGTGCTGGGCGCCCATGTGGCCCAGAAGGGCCAGCTGGTGGACGCCGAGCGGGCGCGCTTCGACTTCAGCCACGGCGCCCCGCTGACCGACGCCGAGATCGAAACCATCGAGGCCGAGGTCAATGCGGTGATCCGCCAGAACGCCCCGGCCGAGATGCGCCTGATGACCCCGGACGCCGCCATCGAGGCGGGCGCCATCGCCCTGTTCGGCGAGAAGTACGGCGACGAGGTGCGGGTGCTGACGCTCGGCCGCTCACTGGTCAGCGACAATGCGGCCTATTCCATGGAGCTTTGCGGCGGCACCCACGTGGCGCGCACCGGCGACATCGGCCTGTTCAAGATCGTGTCCGAGGGCGGCATCGCCGCGGGCGTGCGCCGCATCGAGGTGCTGACTGGCGAGGCGGCCCGCCAGTATCTGGAAGGCCAGGCGAAGGTGGCGCGCGGCCTGGCCCGCGACTTCAAGATGCAGCCCGCCGACGTGCCCGCCCGGGTCGAGGCCATGGCCGCCTCGGTCAAGGCGCTGGAGAAGCAGGTCGCCGAGCTGAAGAAGCAGGTGGCGCTGGGCGGCGGCGGCGGCGCTGACGCTACGCCGGAAGAGATCGGCGGCGTCAAGCTGATCGCCCGGGTGCTGGACGGCGTGGACGGCAAGGGCCTGCGCGGCGTGGCCGAGGACTTCCGCAAGCAGGTGGGCTCGGGCGTCGTGGCCCTGATCGGCGTCACCGACGGCAAGGCCGCGGTGACCGTGGCGACGACCGCCGACATGGCCGGCCGTGTGAACGCGGCCAATCTGGCCCGCGCGGCGGTGCTGGCCATGGGCGGTCAGGGCGCGGGCGGCAAACCCGACTTCGCCCAGGGCGGCGCCCCGGACGGCGACAAGGCCGACGCCGGACTGGACGCGGTGCGGGCGGCGCTTAAGGGCTAGTCCCTCGGCAGTCGCACCTGGGTCAGTTTCCAGCTGAACACGCCCCGGCGCTCCATGATCAGGTCGATGCGCTCATGGGGGCGATCGCGATCCGTGAGGGTGCCGGCGAAGCGGTTGAGGCCGCGATAGCCGTAGCCGATGCGGATGTCCTTCTCCCGACCCTCGGGCGGTTCCAGCGCCACGTCGCCGTCGTCGCCGATAATGTCGGGCGCCTCGGCGGTCTGGACCATGGCGGCGATGGCGCCGGGCGTGACGAAGGCGTCCACCACGCCGGAGATCAGCGACGGCGCCAGCACCAGTCCGAGACCCGACAGGGGATTGTCCCGCATGTCCGGGTCTTCGCGCAGGCGCCGCACCAGCCGGGCGTTCAGCTGCGCCTTCAGGTCGTCGCGCACGGCGGGAAAGTCCACCAGACGCTCCAGCCGCGCTTCATCGCCGGTGCGCGCCGCATTGATCAGCGAGCGCACCGCGAAAACTGGCGAAGCGAACCAGGCCACCAGAAACGCGCCGATCAGAATGGCGATCAGCCGCGTCAGCACTCGTCGGCTCAAGAGCCGCCCTCCCCTTGCATCCCCCGGTCCGTAATCGAGCGCGCGTCGCCCGCCGGGTCAAGCGGACTCGGACGAACCGCGGTCTGTGGATCAACGGGGCATTGACGCGGCCGTTCCCGCCGGGCCCCATGGGCGCCGTTGTTGATTTGAGGGGGCTTCGTTCCATGACCCGATCCATCGCCCTGATGGGCGCCGCCGTTCTGGCCCTGACCGCCGCCGCGCCGCTGTCGCACCCGGTCCAGGCCCAGCCGGTTCCGGCCCAGGCCCAGGCCCAGGATCCGGCCCTGGCGGCGATCCTGGCGGACTACGAAACCTTCGACCGGTCGCAGGACCCCATCAGTGCGGGCCGCGAGGGCGATGACGAGGCGCTGTCGCAACTGCCGGACACTTCGCGCGAGGCGGAGGTGGCGCGGGCCGAGACCCTGCGCGGGTTCGCAGTGCGCCTGGACGCCATCGACCCGGCGGCCCTGACCGAGGAGGACCGGCTGAATCACGCCTTCATCTCCTGGATCATCGACATGGAGGTGGAGCGCGTCGCCTTTGATGGCGGACGGCTGGCCTTCGACTCCGAGGGCGGACCCGGCCAGTGGATCGGCTACATGGCCGGCTCGACCCGGATCACCACCCGCACCGAGGGCGAGGCCTGGCTGGAGCGCATGGCGGGGCTGGGCGCTTTCTACGACGAGGCGCAGGCCGACGCACGACGGGGGCTGGAGACCGGTCTGGTCCAGACCCGGTCGGTGGTCGAGAACGCCCTGATGCTGGCCGAGACCGACGCGGCCTTCACGGCCGAAACCGACCCCCTGCTGCGGCCGCTGGCCAGCCTACCGGCCTCGATACCGGCCGATGTGCAGGAGCGCTGGCGCGCCCGGGCCCGCGACATCATCGCCCAGGAGATCGCCCCGCGCCGCCGCGCCTGGGCCGCGTTCCTGCGCGAGGAGTACCTGCCCGCCGCCCCCGAAACCCTCGGTCTGGCGCACCGGCCGGGCGGGCGCGACTACTACGCCTTCCTGGCGCGCAGCTACACCACCACCGACATGACGCCGGACGAGATCCACGCCCTGGGCCAGTCCGAGGTCGCGCGCATCCGAGCCCGCATGGATGAGGAAATGGCCGCCGCGGAATGGGAGGGGGACTTCGCCTCGTTCCTGACCTTCCTGCGCACCGACCCGCAGTTCTACGCCACAAGCCGCGAGGACCTGCTGAAGGAGGCCTCCGAGATGTCCAAGCGGGCCGACGGCGGCCTGCCCGCCCTGTTCGGAACCCTGCCGCGCCTGCCCTATGACGTGCGGCCGGTGCCCGAGGAGATCGAGGCCAACTACACCACCGGCCGCTATTTCGCCGGCTCCATGGAGGCCGGCTTGCCCGGCGGCTACATCGTCAACACCGGGCGGCTGGACCAGCGGCCGCTGTACGAACTGCCCGCCCTGACGCTGCATGAGGCGGTGCCGGGGCACCATCTTCAGATCGCCCTGCAGCAGGAAGCCGAGGCCGGGCCCTATTTCCGGCGCGGGGCCAATGTCACCGCCTTCACCGAGGGCTGGGGCCTGTACGCCGAATATCTGGGCGAGGAGATGAACTTCTACCGCACCCCCTATGAGCGGTTCGGGCGGCTGTCCTACGAGATGTGGCGGGCTTGTCGTCTGGTGGCCGACACGGGCATTCACTGGCTGGGCTGGGAGATCGAACAGGCGCGGGCCTGTTTCGCCGAGAACTCGGCCCTGGCCACGCACAACATCGAGACCGAGCTGCAGCGCTACATCGGCTGGCCGGGCCAGGCCCTGGCCTACAAGATCGGCGAGATCCGCCTGCGCGACATTCGCGCCCGCGCCGAGGCCGCCCTGGGCGAGGACTTCGATGTCCGCGCCTTCCACGACGCCCTGCTGGTGGACGGCCCCCTGCCGCTGGACCTGCTGGACCAGCGCATGGACGCCTGGATCGCGGAGCAGGCGGCGGAGTGAGCCTCAGAACGTCGGCTTGACCACCATCAGGACGATGACGGCCAGCACCGCTCCAAAGGCCGGGAAGCCGCAGACGAACCAGATGCGGAATAGCCGGTCATAGGCGGCCGGCAGCGGTTCGCCTGACCGCGCGGCCTGTATGGCGAGGTCGCGCATGCGCGCCTGTATCCAGACCACAGGCAGCCAGAACAGCCCCGTCACCACGTAGAGCACAAGGCTGAGGCCCAGCCAGCCGCTGAACAGCGGCTGGCCGGTCAGGTGCGCAAGGGCGGCGCCGGTGACCGGCTGGACCACCACCGCGGAGGCGGTGAACAGCCAGTCGGCAATCACCACGATCCCGGCGGTGTGGGCGATGAGGGCCGCATCGCGCGTACGGTGGGCCATCAGCATGAAGAACGCGATGCCGGCCCCCGTGCCGAGCAGCACGGCCGCGCCGATCACATGGGCGATCTTGAGCAGGAAGTAGAACTCCACCCGTTCGGTCCTATCGTTCGTCCAGAATGGCCAGGGCGACGAGCGCCAGCACCGCCGCCGGGAGCGTCTTCAACAGAGACCCGAGCGGGTCAAGCCAGAGGTCGGGTCGAAACAGGGTCGCCCCCGCCAGATAGACGGCGGTCACGGCGATCATTCCCAACAAGGCCAGACGGGTCCACGGACGGAAGAGCACCGCCGCGCCCAGCGCAAGGTCTACAAGTGAGCCACCGACCACAGCCGCCCGGCTGAAGTCGTGGGAAAGGCCCGCCGCGATCAGAACGGCTTCCGCACTGTCGCGCGCGACAAGGCCGATGACGCCGGAGACGAACCAGAACGCGGCGAGCATCCCGATGAGGGCGGGCTTCATGAGATAGAGGGTTGCGAACCATCGCTCCTGAACACCGGCCGGACCCGCGTTCAGGATCGCGTCCAGCGAGCCGGGCACGACGCCGAGATGGCGTTCGGCTGCTGTCCCATCCCCCGTCACCCCCATGCGAAGCTGTTCCAGCGACGCCGTCCGCATGGGGCTGCGCCAGCCCAGCCAGCCCAGTGCATCGGCGATCTGGCCCGACAGTCTAGCCAGCGCGCCCGGTAGGGTCAGCACCGGGGCGGGCGCATGCCCCAGCCAGCGGCGCAGTCGCCTGAGCAGGTCGCCCAGAGGCAGGCGCTCGTCGTGCAACACATCCACAATGAGGCTGCGGGGTGCGTCCGGCCGGAGCGCCGCCTCCACCGCCCGGCCCAGATCGTTCATGCCGATGACCTGAACGACCCGGTCCGGCCATGCGGCGGGGATCGCGAGAGGAAAGGCCGCCAGGGCCCTTAGCAGGGCGCTGCCGCCATAGGCTGTCGGCGCCAGCACCAGCCCCGGACGAAGAATGATCCAGTTCAGTCCGCTGGCCCGGACCGCCGCTTCGCCGGCCAGCTTGGTGCGGTTGAAGGCGGTGGTGCGGTCTTCGGCCAGCCCGGCAGCGGAGATGTGCACATAGCGTTTCACCCCGGCCGCGGCGCATCCCTTCAAGAGCGCGCGAACGCCGGCGTCGTGAACCGCGGCGAGGTCATCGCGCAGGCTGTCCTGCAGCGCGCCGGCGCAATTCACCACCGCATTCACGTCCCGCAGCAGGGCGGTCCAGCGCGCCTCATCGGCCTGGGCCAGATCCGCATGAACCCAGCGATCGGAAAAGCGCCGCTCCAGAAGGCGTCGATCCCGTCCCCCCGCGATCACCTGATGCCCCTGCTCTTGCAGCCGGGCGGCGATGTGCGCCCCGATCAGCCCCGTGGCGCCGAGAACCAGCACCCTCATGCCAGGCCGAGGTCCTTGCGCGCCTTGTTCGTCAGCTTCGCGGCGATCAGGGCGTGGGCCGTGATCAGGTGCTCTGTAAGGTCGTCGTCGGGCCAGTCGGCGGGATCCGCCAGATGCACCCATTTCCCGCGGGCCAGATAGGGCGCGGGGATGGCGCGGCCGGTTTCGGTCAGCACCTCAAAGGCGATGTCGGACGCCTTGAAGGACAGTCCGCCGTCCCCGCCCATGATGGCGAACACCTTGCCGCCCACCCGGTAGGCGTCGTGATCCTCGCCGAACGGGTGATCCAGCGTCGCGGCGGGCAGGGACAGGCAGAACCGTTTCACCCCCGCCCGGTCCATGATCAGGCGTCCACGCCGATCCCGACGGGACAGGCCACGCCCGTGCCGCCGATGCCGCAGTAGCCGGCGGGGTTCTTGGCCAGATAGCCCTGGTGATAGCCCTCGGCGAAATAATACGTCGGGCGCGGGCCGATCTCGGTGGTGATGGGCCCCATGCCCACCCGCTTCAGCGCCGCCCCGTAGGCGTCGCGCGACGCCTCGGCCGCCGCTTTCTGGGCCTCGTCGGCGTAGTAGATGGCCGAGCGATACTGGGTGCCCGTGTCGCCGCCCTGGCGCATGCCCTGGGTAGGGTCGTGGTTCTCCCAGAACGCCTTGAGCAGATCGTCATAGGAGATCTCCTCGGGGTTGAAGATCACCTCCACCGCCTCGGTGTGGCCCGTGCGGCCGGTGCAGACCTCTTCATAGGTGGGATTGGGCGTGATCCCGCCCGCATAGCCCACGGAGGTCACCCAGACGCCCGGCAACTGCCAGAACACCCGCTCCACGCCCCAGAAACAGCCCATGCCGAACACGGCGCTCCGGAAGCCCTCGGGGTGCGGTCCCTTGAGGGGACGGCCCGAGACGAAGTGCACCTCGTCGGTGGTCAGCGGCTGACCCCGGCCCGGCAGGGCGGTCTCGGCGGTGGGCAGGTCGGCGGACTTGGAATACAGCATGGATCGCCTCTTAAATGGGTCCGACCGCATATGGGAAGCCCGACGACGCTTGCCCAGACGCTCCGCCTGTTCTATCAGCCTCGCCTCCGCTGGATCGACCGTCCGGCGGCGCACGCATGGCGTGGAACGGACAGGTGGCGGAGTGGTCGATCGCGCACGCTTGGAAAGCGTGTGTACGTGAAAGCGTACCGAGGGTTCGAATCCCTCTCTGTCCGCCACGACCCCGTCCGCATCCCAGGGCAGCCTCGTGAAGCTCGCTCGCCTCACCGTCATGGCCCCCGGGCAAATCTTCGGTTCCGCCGCTTACAGCCAGAAGTTCGAGAAGTCCTCGTGATTTCCGTACAGAACGATGCGCATGTCGGCGAGACCATCGCCGTTGACGTCGGCGGCCAGCACGGTGAAGCCTGCGCCGGCGTTGTAGGTCAGGGTGATCTGGCCGGCCTGGCCGGTGAAGGACTCCACCAGCGAGAAGGCCTGGTCGCCTTCGGTGTTGGTGTCGGCGTCGATGCCGGACAGATCGATGATGTCCTCATCGGAGAGATCCATGATCCGGTCGTAGTCGGCGTACGAACTGTCGGAAACGTCCGTATAGACGAACCGGTCCGAACCGGCCCCGCCGGTCAGATAATCCCGGCGCGCACCGCCGATCAGCACATCGTTTCCCGCGCCGCCGTCGATGGTGTCGACCCCGCCGCCGCCGATGATGATGTTGTTTCCGCTGTTGCCGGTGAGGACGTTGTGGCCCGCGTTGCCGGTCAGGTTGATATTGCGGTCGCCCAGAAGGGTGCCATCCTCCAGCGATTGGCCGTTCATGTTGAATGTGACGGTCGAATAGACGTGGTCATGACCTTCGCCGCCGCGCTCGATGACCTGATCCCGGACGTGATCCACATAGTAGATGTCGTCTCCTGCGCCGCCGGCCATGGTGTCGATGCCGGCGCCGCCGTCGATGATGTTGTTGCCGCTGTTGCCGATGAGAACGTTGTGACCCGCGTTGCCGATCAGATTGGCGTTGCGGGAGCCGAGAAGCGTGGCGGCCTCGATGGATTGTCCGTTCAGGTCGAAGCTGACAGTGGAATAGACAAGGTCGTAACCCTCGCCGCCGCGCTCGATGACCACGTCCCGGACATGGTCCACATAGTAGATGTCGTCGCCCGCGCCGCCGGCCATGGTGTCGATGCCGCCGCCGCCGTCGATGATGTTGTTGCCGCTGTTGCCGGTGAGGACGTTGTGACCCGCGTTGCCGATCAGATTGATGTTGCGGTCGCCCAGAAGCGTGGCGTCCTCGATGGACTGTCCGTTCAGGTTGAAGCTGACGGTTGAGTAGACCTGGTCGCGCCCCTCGCCGCCCCGCTCGATGACCACGTCATGGATGCTGTCGACATAGTAGGTGTCATCGCCGGCCCCGCCCATCATGATGTCGTCGCCCAGGCCGCCGATCAGGATGTCGTTTCCGGTTCCGCCATCCAGAACGTCGTTTCCAATATCGCCGATGAGGGTGTCATTTCCGCCGCCGCCCTCAAGGCGCGAGCCGCGCAACTCGTCAGAAACAATGGGGGCGTCGGAAAGGGAAATTTGAAGCGTGTACTTTGTCCCGACGATCAATCCCAACGGGTAGTTGGTGTTTACAACGACGTAATACACCCCCGGTTGAGCAAAGGTGTGCTCTATGAAAGGATCCAGCGGCGCCAGGCTCCCCGGATCGAGCGGCCAGTCGTCGTTGTACCTGACGAGATTACCCTCCGCGTCATAGATCGTGAGGTTCAGGTTAACTCCTCCGAACACACGATCAATGTCGAACACACCCACCGCGCCGGCTTCGGTGACAACAAATCTGAAGTACTCCGGATTTCCGCTCGTTTCCGCCGAGATCGACACATGTGGAGTCGTGGTCGAGTTCTCGATATCCGGGTTCTCCACAATCCCGAACAGGTTGGAGACATCGACTGCGGCGCTGAAGGAGTTGTTCCGCAGGGCTTCCGGCTTGAACAGCACGGCGGCATTTTCGGCAAAATAGGCCTTGCCTCGCAGGACGTCGTCGAACTCGCTGCCCCGCAGACCTTCGATCGAGACCAGGGTGTCACGACCGCCGCCGCCCGTGTCCTGGGCGACCGAAAGCCTCAGGTCGACGGTCACTCCCGAGAGGCTGTTCTCGTAACTTGCAATATCCAGGTGAGAGCCGCCGTGGAGAAGGTCGTCATCCGCGCCGCTGACCAGGGTGTCGTTTCCGTTGCCCCCGTACAGGAAGTTGACGCCGCCGCCGCCGTCGAGGCGGTCATTTCCATCACCGCCGTAAAACGTTTCCGAGCCCGCGCCGCCAAGAAGGATGTCCTCACCCGCCCCGCCGTGGACCGGTCCCGATACTTCACCCAGGCGGCCATCGTAGAGGTCTTCCCCGCCTCCCAGGTACACGAGGCCGTTGATGACCCCTTCGTTGATCAGGGTGTCGGTCGACGCACCCTCAAGAACGACGGTTCCATTCATCTGGCCCCGATTGAGAATTTCCAGGACCGCCCGATCGCTTATGGCCCCGCTTCTGACAGCATAGTCACCCGTGATCTCGCCGTCGTTGACGATGGACGTGAGACCGGTGATGGGGGCTATACTAATGGCGGTTGCGTCCGCAGCGCGGCCCAGTTTCTCTGCCCTGATCAACCCCGAATTATATACGGTGCTGTTTCCGTAGTTGAGCGCCACAGCAACACTGGTGTGGGAACCCGAGACAAGGATGTCTCCCGTATTGTGAATGGTCGATTCCATCGCCGTGTCGATCCCGATGGTCAGGTCGCCCTGAACGTCGATCAAGCCATGATTCACAATGTCGCCGTTGAGGCTTCTGAAGCCCCTTGCGTCGCCCGCGGCCCTGACAATGAACTCGCCCAGATTCTCGAAGCGGAACGAATGGTAGGTCGTGCCGCTAATTCCGACAGCTCCCCCGTCCCGGGCTTCGATGCGCATCGAACCGGCATTATGGACCACCGTGCCTTCAGACGACGCGGGCATCGGCCTGAATACGATCAGGAAGGATGTCGTTTGATTGCTGGTGACGAAATCCAGGGTCCCGAAATTCGTGAGCGACGGGAAGGGGCCTGACGCCGTCGGGGGCGGAAAGGGGCCGGGGCCCGTATTCACCTGCAGCGGGGGTTCCAGCCAGATGGCGATATGGGGATCGTCATCCGTGGCGCTCGTATAGCGCAGGACTTCACCTTCCTCGATCACCATCGAGGTGTTGGTCTCATGCCAATACATCGTATCCCCCATCAGCGCAGCGAGGCGCCGACCCGCCCGAGAAGAGCTCTCAACGGCCCTCCACCTCACCGATGAAAGCTACGCTATTCACGTCATACGAGCAGGGGAAGGCGAAAATTGCACCTCGGGAACACGGCTGCGTATTTCACGCAGGCCGTTGCTCCCGGGGCGCAGACGATCAGCGCAGTCGATTGCCTTCGGCGCCCCAGACCTCCACCTCGCCCAGACCCAGGGCGCGCACGTCGGCCTCGATCCGGGTCAGGTCGCCGACGACCACCCAGGTCATGGCGTCCGGGCGCAGCATGGCCGCGGCCTCGCCCACGATCTCGGGCGTCAGGGCGGCGTAGCGGTCCGGCAGGGTCGTGATCCAGTCGTAGGGATGCTGAAAGCGCGCGACGTAGCTGAGGTAGCCGACCATGGCGTTGTTGGTCTCGAAACGATCCGAAAGGGTCAGGACCTGGCCGCGACGGTACAGCTCAAGCTCCTCGGCGCTGGGCGGGCGCACGCCGCCGATCTCGTTCAGCTCGCGGGCGATCTCGGACAGGGCGTCCGCCGTGCGATCAGTCTGCACGCTGGTGGAGACCGAGAACACCTGCGGTCCCAGGGCGTCGCTGACGTTGCTGCCCGCGCCGTAGGTCCAGCCCTTCTCCTCGCGCAGGTTCATGTTGAGCCGGGAGGTGAAGCCGCCGCCCAGCACGCCGTTCAGAACGGCCAGGTCGAAATTGCGCGGATCCAGTCCGTTCGGCGCCACATGGCCGACCCGGATCACCGACTGGACCGAACCGGGCCGGTCCACCAGCACGACACGCGGCGCCGTCTGATCGGAGACTGCGGCGACGGTGGTCTCGCCCCGGAGCGCGGCAGGCGCCGTCCAGTCGCCGAAGCTGGCCTCAAGCGTCGCCATCAGGTCATCAAACGCGGCGTCGCCCGCGGCGAAGATCACCGCATTGTCCGGCCGGATGAAGCGCTGGTGGAAGGCGGTCAGGTCCTCGCGGCTGTAGGACCGGATCACATCCGCCCGGCCCGCCAGCGGCGCGCCATAGGCGTGGTCGGCGCCGAAGATCAGATAGTTGAACACCCGGCCCGCGATGCTGGTCGGGTCGGACAGGGCTTGCTGAACGCCCGAGACCGCCATGGCGCGCTCGCGCTCCAGATCGTTTTCCCGGAAGGCGGGATCGCGGATGTATTGCGACCAGAGGTCAAGGGTCTCGTCCAGCGACCGGGTCAGCGCCGACACGGAGAAGCGCGTGGTGTCGGAGTCGCTCCAGGCGTACATGCGCGCGCCCAGCATTTCCTGCGCCTGGGCGAATTCCTGACCTGTCATCGTCCCCGTGCCGTCATCCATCAGGCCCACGGTGAAGCCCTGCAGGCCGGGCTTCATGCCCAGATCGGCCGCGCCGCCGCCGCCGAACGCCATGACCATGTCCACTGTGGGCGTACCGTCGCGCTGGACGTGGATGACGCGGATGCCGTTGGAGAGCAGCCCCTCCCGCACCGGCGGCAGCACCAGTTCGGATTCCGGCCCCATGGGCGGAAGCCGGCTGCGGTCCGCCCCGTCCGGTCCGGCCGCGTACTGCGTCTGGGGCATGACGGTCAGCCGATAGTTGGGTCGACCCAGCCACTGGTTCACGGCGGCCCGAACCTCATCCGCCTGAACCGCGTCGAACGCCGCCTGGTCAAGCTCGAACTGGCCGGGATTGCCCTGCCCGATCGTGCCCCCCGCCAGCATCATGGCGCGCAGATACAGGGACTCCAGCATGCGGACCGTGTCGCCGTAGGTGGTGATCTTGACCCGCTCCAGCTCCTCAGCCGTGGGGCCTTCCGCCAGAAACTGGTCCAGCACCGCCTGCAGCGCCGCCTCGGCCTCGGCCCGGTCCACGCCGGGTTGCAGCCTGATCTCGATGTTGAACAGGCCCGAGACGGCGGCGCCCTCGTAGTTGGCCGACACGCTGTTGGCCAGTTGCCGGTCGATCACCAGCGCCTGGTTCAGGCGGGACAGGCGGCCGCGTCCAAGGATCGATGACGCCATGCGCAGCGCCTGCCGGTCCTCGGCGTCGTTGCCGGGCACAGGCCAGCTCCACGATATGGCCGTCTGCGGCACATTGTCGGCCACGATCGCGGTCCTGACGCGCTCCAGCAGGGGCGTCCATTCCGTCATGCGTCCGATGGGCGGGCCCGGCGGCACGCTGGCGAAATAGCGGGTCATCAGTTCGCGCGCCTGCTCCACCGTCACGTCGCCGGCGAGCGCCACCACAGCGTTGGAAGCGCCATAGTACCGGTGGAACCAGGCGTGCACGTCCTCCAGCGAGGCCGCGTCCAGGTCCTCCATCGAGCCGATGATGGGGTGGTGATAGGGATGGTCCGACGGAAAGATCGCCGCGGCCCGCAACTCGGGCATCATCGAATAGGGCTGGTTGTCGCGGGTGCGCTTCTCGTTCTGGACGACGCCACGCTGCTCATCCAGCTTCTCCTGGGTCACGGCGCCGAGCAGATAGCCCATGCGGTCCGACTCCAGCCACAGCACCCGCTCCAGCCCGCCCGTCGGAACCACCGCATAGTAGTAGGTCTGGTCCAGCGTCGTGGCGCCGTTCACCGCCGAGGCGCCGATTTCCTGCAGCGGCGGCATGTATTCGTCGTCGTGATTCTCCGACCCGTTGAACATCAGGTGCTCGAACAGGTGGGCGAAGCCGGTCTGGCCCGCCGGCTCGTTCATGGATCCCACGTGATACCAGACGGCCACCGCCACCTTCGGCGCGGAATGATCCTCGTGCACCACGACCCGCAGGCCGTTGGGCAGGGTGAACTGCTCGTACGGCAGCAGCCCCTGCTCCCCGGACGGGGTGGCGGCTGCGGGCGCGCTGAACACCGCCGCGACCAATGCGAACAGCACCGGCATCATCGTCTTCATGGAATTTCCTGACGTGGAGAAGAGAGCGGCCGGCGCGTCACGGGACGCACCGGCCTTTGGGCGCGACTATCAGAACGTGGCCGACAGACCGATGCGCAGGCTGCGGCCGCCCAGATAGGTGGCGCGGGTGTAGAAGGTCGGCGAGCCCTGTTCGCCGCCGAAGGTCTGTTCGAGATTCGGATCTGATGTGCCGTTGAGCAGATCATTGGCCTCCACATAGACGCGGAAGCTGCCGTAGCTGGGACGCAGATAATATTCCGCGCGGAAGTCCAGGGTCTCGGCGCCCTCGGTGTAGACGCTCAGGCCGCGCGGCTGGAACAGGGACAGCCCTCGCGACTGGTAGCCGTAGGCCAGCGTCGCATCGATGTCGTACTTGTTGTAGGTCAGCGCCGCCGTGCCCGAGTGGGCGGGCTGCTGCACGAACGGCAGGCCCGTAAAGGTGTAGACGTTATCCGGGGCGGCTCCATAGCTCCAGTTGAAGCGGTCGGCGCGGGAGCTGTCGGTCCAGGTGTGGTTCAGGAACACGCCGAACCCGCCCCAGACGCCCGGCAGGAAGTCGAAGCGCCGCTCGGCCTGGAACTCGATGCCCCAGAGTTCGGCCACTTCGTCGCTGTTCACCGGGCTGCCGCCGGTGATGAAGACCGAAGACGGATTGTTCGGATCGAAATAGGGCGCCCCGTTGAAATAGGGGTGATCCGGCAGCGTCACCGCCGCCAGGGTCGCCGGCCCGTTGGTGATGTTGGTCTGCAGCAGGTTGTCGATGCGCTTGTAGAAGGCGCTGATCTTGAAGATGCCGATGCCGGAATAGTACTCGGCGCTGAGGTCGAAATTGTCCGTGGTCGCCGGCTGCAGATTGGGATTGCCGCTGTTGATCTGCAGGATCGGCTTGACGCCTTCGGGCCCGGGAATGGGGAAATTGATGAAGGAAATGCGCGTCTCGCTGGACAACTGGCTGATCGCCGGACGCGCCACCGACAGGAAGTAGCCGCCGCGGAAGATCAGATCGTCGCTGTGCCGGTAGTTGAACAGAACCCGCGGCAGGAAATCCTCCGATACCGCCTCCTCGGTCACCAGCCGCGTGAACTCGTTCTGGAAGATGAAGTCCACCCCCATGCCGCCCCCGTTCTCGGGCAGGATGGGGCCGGTGTAGACCGGGAAGGTGAGATTGGTCGCCTCCAGCCGGGTATGGTTGAAGCGCACCCCGCCGATGATCTCGAGCTTGCCGATGTCGATCCGCGCCTGGAGATAGGCGGCGAAATTGGTCTCCTCGGTGTTCTCGTTGTCCTGATCGGGGTGGGGCGTGATCGGCGTGAGGGTGAGGCCGGACGGGCCGCCGGCCAACGTCCCCAGATTATCGACGAAACCCCGCAGAGCGCCTTCGCTCAGAGTCGAGAAGCCGGGTTCGGACAGTCCGATCCGCGTCAGGTCCGATGGCGCGAACTCCAGGCCCAGCGCCGAAACCGGAACGCCGCCGCCGACCTGGCTGCGCGTGAGGTTGCTCTGGAACTCGGCCCGTTCATAGAAACCGCCCAGCTCCACATAGTTCAGCCAGCCGCCGCCCGAGGTCCAGCGCGCGCTGCCGCTTGCGGTGTACCGGTCATTGCTGCCCTCGGAGTTGTCGAGCTGGCCGCTGGCGTTCTCGATGACGAAGGCGGACGGGTCGTTGACCAGGGCCCAGCCCTGGCTGCTCAGCAACGGCAGGGGAATGCCGCTGCCGCTGCGCGGCCCGAAACCGGTGTGAATGACGCCGGTCTCGGGATCGACCGCTTCCGGCAGGAAAAGGTCGGCGCTGGCGTCGGTGTCGGGCATGCGCAGCTGCAAGCCGAAGCTGGCCGGGCGCCGCTCCGTGCCGTGCGCATAGCCGGCCAGGTAGTTGAACTCGAACGCGCCCAGGGTGGTGCGGCCGTTCAGGCTGAAGGTGTCGGTGATCTTCCGGACGTCGCGATCGTAGGCGTAGTTCTGCGAGCGCGAGATGCCTGCGTTTCCGGGGCTCAGGTCCAGCACCAGCTGCGGGTTCGTCTCGCCCGGCAAGAGGACATATTCGGCGCCGGTCGAAAAGGTGTCCGACAGGGAGAAGAAGTCGGTGCGCGTCTCGGCGTGCTGATAATCGAATTTCAGATTGGTGTGGCCGCCGATCCGCCATTCCGCCGACAGCGTCCCGGCCAGGGTCTCGGTCTCGTCGTGGAAGAAGCTGGTGACCAGCCCGCTCGGATAGGCCTGGTCCTCGCCCGGCAGGAACGGGAAGGTCAAAAGAGGGTCGATGGCGTTGAAATTGAGCGCCGGATTTCCGCCTCCATCGAGCGCCAGGGCATCAAGCGGCAGATAGCGACCGAAGTTCATCCGGCCGCCGTTGCTGCCCGCGTCATAGGCGATCGAGCGGGTGCTCTGGGTGCGGTACTGGACAGAGGCGCTGAGGCCGAAATTGTCGCCGAACGTCCCGGCGACCGTTCCCGAAACGAGAAAGTCGTCCCCGAAATTGTCCGGCGTGCGGTCCCCCTCCACCAGGAAGTTCGCGTATCGACGCGGCCGGTCCAGCGGCGACATGGTCTCGATCTCGATCAGTCCGCCGGTGCCCGCGCTGTCATGGCTGGGCAGGAGGGACTTGTTGATGGTGATCCGACTTACCGAGTCGGCCAGCAGGTTCGACAGGTCGGCGGACCGCCCCACGCCGTTGCCGACCGGCAGATTCAGACCGTTCAGCTGAATCGCGTTCATGTCCGGCTCGAGCCCGCGCACAATCACATTGGTGCCGTCCCCGGTCACCGAGTTGCGCTGAAACGAGATGCCCGGCGCGCGGCGCAGCGCCTCGGAGAAAGTGGTGCCGGTGAAATTGCCCAGCTCGTCCGCCGAGATCACGTCGGCGCTGTTCTCGGCCGTGCGCTGAAGGTTGAGGGCGTTGGCGCGGGCGCTGCGCGAGCCGAAGATGACCACGTCATCAACCGTGGTGGCGTAGGACTGGCCCAGTGTGAAGGTCTGCTGGTGCGCTCCTCCTGCCGGCACGGTCACCGTCTCAACGAGAGGCTCATAGCCCAGAAAGGAGATCTCGACCGTGTAGTCACCGGCCGGAAGCGAGGGAAACCGAAAGCCGCCGTATTCATCGACCCTGGTGGTCTGGCCAGTCTCGACGATGCGCACCAGGGCCCCGTCCGAACCGCGGACGCCGTCGGCGATTGAGACCCGGCCCACCAGCGCCCCCTGCCCCTGGCGACCGGCCTGTCCGACCGGGGGCACGCTGACGACGAACGATCCTCCATCGGTGACGCCCAGCCTCAGTCCCGATCCGCGCAGCATCGCGCGATAGGCGTCTTCGGCGGAATAGCTCCCCCGCAGGGCGGGTGCGGTCTTGCCGCTGACCTGATCGCCGGAGAACACCACATTGGTGTTGGTCTGGGCGGCGACCGCCCGAAGCGAAACCTCCAGCGGCTGCGCGGGCAGATCAAAAGCGTAGAGCGCCTGCGCCTGCGCTTGGGCTGACAGAACGAGCGTGCTGGCGCTGACGGCCAGGGCGGTGAGATTGCGTGAAAACATTTGTCCCCCTCGGGGAGCGTAATGCATGGCTCCCACTAGGTAGACGACGTTTCGCCGCAAACCCGACACGGTTGCGACACAAAAAAATCACCGGTCCTTAATCAACGCTCCAGGTGCAGGGTGTCGCCCTCCCGTTGGACGTTGAGGCCGTGCAGATCCGCGACGGCCTGGGCGAAGTCGGGCGCATTGGTGGTGAACACGCCCGATATGGGCAAGGCCGCCACGCGTGGGTCCTCGATCACCACCTGCGGCCCCCCATACCTGTTGAGCTCGGTCACCGCCTCGCCCAGGGGTGTGTCGCGGAATATGGTCTGGCCCCGCCGCCATGCGGTCGCGGCCTCGACCGAAGCGGCCTCGATCCGGGCGGGTCCGGCTGCCGGCTCGGTCAGCCGCTCGCCGGGCTGCAGCAGAGTGGGCGCCTCGGACCCGCCGCGCGCGCCCGCGTTCTCACGGGTGACCGCCACCTCGCCCTTGATCAGCGTGACCACCACCTCGTCCCGTGTCCGCCGCACGGTGAAGACCGTGCCCAGCGCCTCGACCCGCGTGTCCCCCGCGATCACGACGAAGGGGCGATCCGCGTCGTGGGCGACCTCGAACATGGCCTCCCCCCGGTCCAGGGTTATGTGGCGTCGGTCCGCGTTGAATTTCACATCGACCCGGGTGTCCGTGTTGAGCGCGATGCGGCTTCCGTCATCCAGGGTGGCCACCTGCTGCTCGCCGGGCCGGGTCACATAGTCGCCGACGGTGGCCAGAGACCACCACAGCACGCCGAAGCCGAGCACCAGGGATGCAGCCATGGCCAGCATCGGACGCAGCCACGGCCGTCTCTCGGGCGCAGGACGCAGGCGCGCTTCGTCCGCACTGCTGCGGGCGGCCCGAGGCAGGATGGCCCAGATCTCACTGGCCCGCTCGAACGCCGCCGCATGGGCGGGATCCTCGGCCAGCCAGGCGTCCAGGGCGTCCTGCGCGGCGGCGTCATGGTCGCCGTGCAGCCGCGCCAGCCACGCGGCGGCCTCGGCATCGATGTTGGGGGAAGACAGGGCGCGGCTCACGACGAAGTCCTCCCCTTCATCAGTTGCAACGTCGCCCGGGCCACGGTCTTCTCCACGGCGGCCACCGTCATCTCCTCCGATGCGGCGATCTCGGCATAGCTCATGTTTTCAAGTCGGCGCTTCAGCAGGATCCGGCGCGTGCGTTCCGGCAGTTGCGCCAGATCCGCCGCCACCTGCTGCAGCCGCGCCCGCGCTTCCAGGATCCGGGCGGGATCCGGCGCTGTGTCGGCGATTTCATGCAGTTCGGCGCCGTCGGCCATGGGCATGCGGCCGCGATGGCGCTGGCGGTCGATCGACAGGTTCACTGCGGCCCGCACCAGCAGCGCCTCCCGGCTGCGGACCTCGTGGGCTCGCTGGTATTGCTCCACCTTCAGAAACGCTTCGTGCACCAGGTCATCCGCATCGTGATCGGCGATACCCTGCCGTATGACGGCCCGCCGTGCCTTCCCGAGAATGTCCGCGAGCGTCGCCATAGGTACCTGCCTCACTCACTCAGACGTTCGAGGGCGGGAAACCTGACATGCAGCGCAACATCAATCCGTCTCAACGATCATCACCCGGCCGCGGGGGCCCGGCATGGGCCGCCCGCACCATGCCCGGGGTCGGCACGCGATCCGCTGCACCGGCCGCTGCGCCGCACCGACGATCGACTCGCGCTTCACAAAGCCCGCTGGCCGTCCAGTAGTACTGGGTGCGCGGAAAGCCGTCATCCCCGGGGACGACCCGGGTCAGCGTCGCCGGCCCGCCGTCCGCGCCCGCACAGGCGCTGCGCCCCGCCGCCGCCGCCCGTCCCTCGACCGCGCACCAGGCATGGGCGCCGCGCGCCTCGACCGCCGTCTCAAGAAACACCGCCGTCAGCATGGCCGCTGGAACCACCAGCACCAGACCGGCCAGCACGGCCTTCCACCGCCGCCTCGACACGCCCCGGGCGAACAGCGCCAGCCCGGCCACGATCACCGCCGCGAGCACGCCGAACGCCCACAGCACCTCGTCCGACGGCGCACGCGTCCACACCGCCCACTCGGCGTCGCCCAGATTCAGCCATTCCTGAAGCACGTCGCCCCTCCACGGCCCGGGGCGATAGCACGGTTATCCGCTCAGGCCCGTGACCGGGGGGTCACAGCCCCTTCACGATTCCCTCCACCATCTTCTTGGCGTCGGCGAACAGCATCATGGTGTTGTCGCGGAAGAACAGTTCGTTCTCCACACCCGCGTAGCCCGCCGCCATGCCGCGCTTGACGAACAGCACCGTGCCCGCCTTCTCCACGTCCAGGATGGGCATGCCGAAGATGGGCGACTGCGGATCGGTCTTGGCGGCCGGGTTGGTGACGTCGTTGGCGCCGATGACGAAGGCCACGTCGCACGAGCTGAATTCGGAGTTGATGTCATCCAGCTCGAACACCTCGTCATAGGGCACATTGGCCTCGGCCAGCAGCACGTTCATGTGCCCCGGCATGCGGCCGGCCACGGGGTGGATGGCGTACTTCACCTCCACGCCCTCCTCCTTCAGCTTGTCGGCCATTTCGCGCAGGGCGTGCTGGGCCTGGGCCACCGCCATGCCGTAGCCGGGCACGATGATGACCTTGGAGGCGTTCTTCATGATGAAGGCCGCGTCGTCGGCCGAGCCCTGCTTGACCGGCCGGGTCTCCACATGGCCGGCGCCCGCCGCCGCCGCGTCGCCGCCGAAGCCGCCCAGGATGACGCTGATGAAGCTGCGGTTCATGCCCTTGCACATGATGTAGGACAGGATCGCGCCGGACGATCCCACCAGGGCGCCGGTGATGATCAGGGCGATGTTCTCCAGGGTGAACCCCAGCGCCGCCGCCGCCCAGCCCGAGTAGCTGTTCAGCATGGACACCACCACCGGCATGTCCGCCCCGCCGATGGGGATGATCAGGGTGGCCCCCAATATCAGGGCGATCACGAACACGCCCCAGAACGCCCACACCGCCGTCCCGCCCGTTGCGATCAGGATGCCGATCAGCACCACCAGGCCCGCCGCCAGACCGATGTTGATCAGGTGCCGCGCGGGCAGCAGGATAGGCGTACCCGACATGTTGCCGTTCAGCTTGGCGAAGGCGATCACCGATCCGGTGAAGGTGATGGCGCCGATGGCCAGACCCAGGCCCAGTTCGATGATGGACAGGGTCTTGATCCCCCCCGCCCCGTCGTCGATGCCGAAGGCCACGGGGGCATAGACCGCCCCCACCGCCACCAGACAGGCGGCCATGCCCACCAGGCTGTGAAACGCGGCCACCAGCTGCGGCATGGAGGTCATGGGCACGCGCCGGGCGATCACCGCGCCCAGCCCGCCGCCGACCACCACGCCGCCCGCGATCAGGGCCAGGGTCAGCCCGTCCAGCGCTTGCGTCCCCCACAGGGTCAGCAGGGTGACGCCGATGGCCAGCCCCATGCCCACCATGCCGAAGGTGTTGCCCCGGCGGCTGGTCTCCGGGCTCGACAGCCCCCGCAAGCTGAGGATGAACAGGACGCCGGCCGCCAGATAGGCCAGGGCTGCGATGGATGCGTTCATGACGGCGTCCCCCTCTTTCGTCTCAGTAGATCTCGACCCGCGCCGGTTCGGCGGGATCGTTGGTTCCGGCGGCGGTAGGCTGGCCGTTCTTGACCAGGGCGAAGCCCACCGGCCCTTCGCCCCCTGTCTTGGTCAGACTGCACCACGCCCGGTACGTGGGCAGGCGCCCGGCGGCGCGACCCTGGCCCTCCAGATCGAAGCGGTTGACCGTGCCCGTCCCGGGGATCTGATGCGGCGGAAATCCGCAGTTCAGCCTCCAGCTGGCGCCGCCCGGCGCCGCCACGGCAAAGTGCGCGCCCTGATAGCCCTCGCCGGTCTGGCGCGTGGCCTGGGCCTCGGCGACGCCGGCGAAGGCCAGCACCGCGATGACAAACGCAATTCTCATCGGTCCTCCGAATTCGTCATGCCGCCGGTCCGCTTCAGCCGCCACAGGGCGGCGGCGATGAACAGCGGCGCGACCACCACCAGAATCCAGTCGAACCAGGTCATGGCCCGGTCCTGGATCAGCACCCGCACGATGATGGATGAGAACACCAGCACCATGCCGGCGTCGTGAAACCGCATCTTGGCGATGGGGTTCTTCTCGCCCAGCCAGCCATAGACCCACAGGCCCATGCCCAGACCCGTGGCCACCCACGAGCCCGTCGCGGCCATCTGGGCCGCGTCGCCGGTCAAGCCTTCTTTTCCTTCTTGCGGTACATGGCCAGCATGCGCCGGGTGACCATGAAGCCCCCGAAGATGTTGACGCTGGCCAGGGTCACGGCCGCCACGCCCGCGCCCTTGGCGATCCAGCCGTTGACGCCGGAGGCCTCCGACACGGCCGCCGCCGCGATCAGCCCGCCGACGATGATGACCGAGGAAATGGCGTTGGTGACCGCCATCAACGGCGTGTGCAGCGCCGGCGTCACGCTCCAGACCACATAGTAGCCGACGAAGATCGCCAGCACGAAAATGGCCAGGCGGAATACGGTGGGGTCGACAGCTTCCATCTATCGGATCCTCTGTTGATTATGCGGCGCGGCCGGATCGTTGCGAACGTTCATCCCCGCGCCTCCAGCCGGGCGTCGATGCTGAGCAGGGCGCGCAGCAATCCGCCCCCCAGAAGGGTTGAGACGACGATGCGTATCGCAAGCCCTAGGTCGGCGGCGGTGACCGCCTGCTCGAACATCACGGTCATCGCCAGAACGAGGATCGCGATCGGCGTCCCGCCGGCGATCAGGATCATCGAAAAGATGGTCAGGGCGTTGCGAAGCTTCTGGCTCATCACCCCTTCACCCCCTCATGCACCACGGCCCCGCCGTGGGTGACGACGGCGGCCTTGAGGATCTCGTCCTCCAGGTCCAGAACCAGCGCCTCGTCCTTCACCAGCAGGCCGGTGAAGGCCAGCAGGTTCCGGGCGTACAGGGCCGAGGCGTCCGCCGCGATGCGGCCGGGCAGGTTGGACCAGCCGACGATGCTGACGCCGCCCGCGGTTCTGACCACCTCGCCCGGCTTCGAGCCCTCCACATTGCCGCCCGCCTCGACCGCCAGATCGACCAGCACCGAGCCGGGCTTCATGGAGGCCACGTGGGCGGCGGAAATCAGCCTGGGCGCCGGGCGTCCGGGGATCAGGGCGGTGGTGATCACCACGTCCTGCTTAGTGATGTGGGTCGCGGTCAGTTCGGCCTGTTTGGCCTGATACTCCGCCGACATCTGTTTGGCGTAGCCGCCCGCCGTCTCGGCGGCCTTGAACTCCTCGTCCTCCACCGCGACGAATTTCGCGCCCAGGCTCTCCACCTGCTCCTTGGCGGCGGGGCGCACGTCGGTGGCGCTGACCACCGCGCCCAGACGCCGCGCCGTGGCGATGGCCTGCAGCCCCGCCACGCCCGCGCCCATGACGAACACCTTGGCCGGCGCAACCGTGCCCGCCGCCGTCATCATCATGGGGAAGGCCCGGCCGTAGGCGTGGGCCGCCTCGATCACCGCCCGGTATCCGGCCAGATTGGCCTGGGACGACAGGGCGTCCATCACCTGGGCCCGGCTGATGCGCGGCACGAATTCCATGGCGAAGGCGGTGACGTTCGCCTTGGCCAGGGCCTGGACCGTGTCCTTCTCGCGGTACGCGTCCAGCAGAGCCACCACGATCGCGCCCGGCTTCAGGGCGCTGATCTCCTGCGCCGTCGGGCCGCGCACCTTCAGCAGGATGTCGGCCTTGGACAGCACAGCGCCGGAGTCCCGGGCGATTTTGGCGCCTGCGGCTTCATAGTCGGCGTCGGGAATGGACGAGCCCAGACCGGCGCCGGCCTCGACCAGCACCGAGGCGCCGAGCGCGGTCAGCTTCTTCACCGTATCGGGTGTTGCGGCGGTGCGCGGTTCGCCTTCCCGGCGTTCGCGCGTCACGGCTATGGCGACGGCCAAGCGAATCCCCCTGCCTGTTGTTTCAGAGCAGTGGAACGTTAGGACGTTTCAGAAAGGCCCGTAAAGGCCGCGCCCGCCAGAATAACTGTTAGTGATCAGCAGGCTTGCTGCGCAGGAACCACCAGCCGGCGACGGCCAGAACCACCGATGCGATCAGGGCGGGGAAGAACCCGCCGTTGGGCATGAACCACATGGTGAACAGCAGCACCGCCACGGCGATGGACAACGAGCCCCATTTGGACAGGCCCATGAACAGGTTCCAGGTGGCGACCTGTTCCGTGATCTCCTGCGTGCCCTTCAGATAGGCTTCGGCGTCGTGATCGGCTTCGTGGGTGTCGGCGGCCATGCGATGATCTTTCGAAGGCAAACGAGAATCTGACCGCCCTTATACCGAGGGCGGCGCGCGGCTCAAGCCGACTTGCGCTGCGCGGTCATATAGTCGCGGAGAATCCACCCCCAAATCCGTCATGGCCGGGCTTGTCCCGGCCATCCATACACGCGGTCGGGAGACAGGTCGGGCGAGGTTCAAACCACCTTGCGCGCCCTTCCCCGCCTGAGGGTAGGGATCACCGGGACAAGCCCGGTGATGACGGAGAATACGGCATCACGCCACCGCCTCGAACTCGTCGATCAGCCGCGCCAACCGCTGGCAGCCCACGCTCCAGAACGCCGGGTCGCGCGGATTCAGGCCGAAGGGCTTCAGCGCCTCCACATAGGTCCGCGTCCCGCCGGCGGCCAGAAGCTCGCGGTACAGGGGCGCGAAGCCTTCCGGGTTCTCGCGCCGCTTCTCCATCAGGGCGGCCACCAGCAGGTCACCGAAGGCATAGGCGTACACATAGAAGGGCGAGTGCACGAAGTGGCTCACATAGGCCCACCAGTGCTCGTATCCATCATTGAGCTTGACCGTCGGGCCCAGGCTCGCCCCCATCTCCTCCATCCAGATCTCGCCGATGCGGTCGACGGACACCTCGCCCTGCGCCCGCTCGTCATGGAAGCGGGTCTCGAACCGGTGGAAGGCGATCTGGCGCACCACGGTGTTCAGCCCGTCCTCGATGCGTCCCGCCAGCAGGCCGCGCTTCTCCTTTTCCGGAGCCGTGGCAAGCAGCCGATCAAAGGTCAGGCCCTCGGCGAAGATGGACGCCGTCTCGGCCAGGGTCAGGGGCGTGTCGGCCAGCAGGGTGCCCTGATCCGCCGCCAGCGTCTGGTGCACCCCATGGCCCAGTTCGTGGGCCAGGGTCAGCACGTCGCGCCGCTCGCCCATCCAGTTCAGGAACACATAGGGGTGCCGGTCCGCCGTCACCGGGTGGGCGTAGGCGCCGGACTGCTTGCCCGCCCGCGCCCGCCCGTCGATCCACGGATTGTCGAAGAAGGCCCGGGCCCGGTCGCCGAACTCCGGGCCCAGATCATTGAAGCTGTCCAGCACCATGGCCCGGCCCTGACCCCAGTCGAAACCGCGCGGGGCGGTGGTTTCGATAGGCGCGTTGCGATCCCACTGGTTCAGCTGCTTCAGGCCCATGGCCTTCGCTTTCAGCGCATAATAGCGGTGGGTCAGACGCGGATAGGCCTCGGCCACCGCATCGGCCATGGCGTCCACCGCCTCGCCGTCCACCTCGTTCATCAGGTGCTTCGATTGCGCCGGATAGGTGAATTTGCGCCAGCGGTCCTCCAGCGCCTTTTCCTGGGCCACGGTGTTCAGCACCAGCCCCATGGTCGTGGCTCGCGCGGCCAGCGCCTCGTTCAGCCCTTCGGCCGCCTTCTGGCGGCGCTCGGCCTTGGGATCCGACAGGCGGTTAAGCGCCTCCGCCAGGGTCAGCTCATCCTTGCCCGCGTTCACCCGCAGGGCGGCCAGGGTCTCGTCGAACAGGCGCGGCCACTGCATGGCGGCGGGCGCCCGCTCGGCGATGAACCGCTCCAGCTCGGGTGACAGTTCGTGGGGCTTGTTGGCCCGCACCCGGCGCAGCCACGGCCGCCAGCGCGCGGCGGGCTCATGGGCGTTGAGCGCCGCCTCGATCTCGGCCTCCTCCAGCCGGTTGATCTCCAGCGTCAGCCACAGGGTCTCGGCCGCGATGGTGGTCACCTTCTGGCGGATGTCCGCCTCGAAGCCCTGGGCGGCGCCGTCCTCCCGATTGGTGGACGCCGCAAGGAACGCGTAGGCTCCCAGCGCGCCCAGATGGTTGGACGCCTGTTCATAGGCCGTGATCGCCCTGTCCAGCCTCTGGCCCAGCATCGCCGCGTCGCCGCGCGCCGCCACCAGTTCGCCTTCCAGCGCGTTCAGCTCGGCCACCGCCTTGCGCCCCGCCTCCAGATCCGCCGCCACCCGGTCGTCCGCGGGCGAGGCGTAGAGGTCGGACAGGTCCCACAGGGGGGCTTCCTGGGGAGCTTCGGTCGGGGCCGCATCGGGCTTGAAGGGGGCGTTCATGGTCCCTGTTCTGGTGATCCGGAACGCCCGGCGCAATGGCGGTTCCGAAAACCGCCAGCCGGATCGAGCCCATCGCGCTACGCCATCCGTGCTTCCACGGAGATGTCTCATGTTCAGGATCGTCGGCCTGCCCCTCGCGCCCTTCGCCCCCCTTTTCGCCCTGCCGGATCAGGCGTTGGCGGACCGGGGCGCCCGGCGCGTTCCCGTCGCCCGCGCCGGCGTGGCCCCCTGCCGCGTCAGCCTCGCCGACGCCCGGCCCGGGCAGTCCGTCATCCTGCTGAACTACCCCCACCTGGACGACCCCGCCTCGCCCTTTCGCGCCTCGGGTCCGATCTATGTGTCAGAGAGCGCCCGGGACCGTGCGCCGGACGTCGACCATGTGCCCCCCATGCTGGCCACGCGCCTCCTTTCCGCGCGCGTCTATGACGCCTCCAACATGATGATCGACGCTGATGTCATGGAGGGCGAAACCCTGGCCGGGCGCCTCGCGGACTGGCTCGCCGACCCCGAGGTTCGCCATGTCCATCTCCACGCCGCGCGGCGTGGCTGCTATCTGGCCATGGCCGAGCGCGACTGACCCTTCCCTCCTGTCTCCTTTTCAGGCCAGATGCGGCGGAAAAACGGGGAAGACGCCATGACCATCTTCGGCGCCAACGAGATTGCGGATCGCGGGCCGGACGACGGGCGTCTGGGCTGGACCCGGCTGGTCATCGGTCTGGTCCAGGGCGCGGCCTTGCTGGGGCTCTATCTCGCGCTCGAGAACCGGGCGTGGCCGGCCACCGTCCCCGGCCTGTTCGCGCCGCTGGTGCTGGTCTTCGCCTGGCTGCCCATCGTCCTGCTGGGCGCCGTCGGCCGGATGCGGCTTCGCACCCTCCTGATCTGGGGACTCACCGCAGCGGCGCTTCTGGCGCTCATGGGCTGGTGGAGCGTGACCTGGGGCGTGCGGCCCAGCGGACTGAACGAGCCGCTGGCCGCACCCGTCGTCTTCGCGGCCTCGGCGGCCATGCTGTTCATCGCCCACCATCTGATCCTGCCCGCCGACCGGGCGCGGCGCTGGCTCGCCCCCTATCCCGCCTATTTCGACACGGCCTGGAAGGCGGGGGTGCAGCTGGCCCTGTCCGTCGCCTTCACCGGCGCCTTCTGGCTGCTGCTGTTTCTCGGCGCGGGGCTGTTCAGCGTCATTGGCCTGAACTTCTTGCGCGACCTGCTCGGTCAGGAGTGGTTCTCCATTCCGGTCACCACCCTGGCCTTCTCGGCCGCCGTGCACCTGACCGATGTGAAGGATGGGCTGATCCGGGGCGTGCGCACCGTGGCCCTGATGCTGCTGTCCTGGCTGATGCCGGTGATGACCCTGATCACCGCCGCCTTCATCCTGGCCCTGCCCTTCGCGGGCGTGGGCCGCCTGTGGGACGAGGGCTATGGCACGAGCCTGATGCTGGCCGCGGCCGCGGCCCTGATCATCCTCATCAACGCCGCCTATCAGGACGGCGAGCCCGACGGCGCGCCCCCTGTGGTGCTGCAATGGGCCGCACGGATCGCGGGCGTGCTGCTGGTCCCCCTGATCGGCCTGGCCCTGTGGGGTCTCGCCCTGCGCATCGGCCAGCACGGCCTGACCCCCGAGCGCATCATCGCCGCCGCCTGCGTCCTGGTGGGCGCGGTTCACGCCGTCGGCTACGCCATCGCCGCCGTGAAGCCCGGCCCGTGGATGCGTCCGCTGGAGCGCACCAACGTCATCGGCGGCGTGGTCGCGGTCGCCGGCGTCCTGGCCCTGTTCACCCCCCTCGCCGACCCGGCCCGCCTGTCCGTCGCCGACCAGATGCGCCGCCTCGAAACCGGCCAAGTCTCCGCCGAGACGTTCGACTACGCCTTCCTGCGCTTCGACGCGGGCCGTTCTGGTCGGGAAGCGCTGGATCGCCTGGCGGAATCCGACGATCCGGAGATCGCAAGACGCGCAGGCGAGGCGAAGGATGTCGAGTATCGGCAGACGCTGGGCGAGCCGATTGAAGGCCCGCCCGTCATAGACGTTTTGCCGGGGTCCAGCGCTCTGCCCGACGATTTCCTGAGCGGGCACCCGCAGTCTCACCGACGGGCGAACTGTCAGGTCGTCGGCGACTGCGTGGCCATGTCTCGCGATCTAGACGGTGACGGACGGCCAGAATGGCTGGTCGCAACCGCTGATCGCATCATCGTATATCGTCAGGTCAATGGCGCCTGGCGCGAGATCGGCGCCTATGAGGTCAACGCTTGTCGTGCGGAAGGCCAGGACGCGCGAAATCTGTTGCGCCAAGACCTTGAAACGGAGCGCTCGACCATCCCTCCCCTGATCCTGGAGGGCACGGCCATTCCCTTTTCACCTCGTCCGCACTGTTGGTCTTAAACCCGATCTTCACCCCCTGCGGCCTAAAACCGTCCCGAAACGAGCCAGTCCCGATCAATGAGGACCGGCCGTACGGTTGATGATGAAGGGTGGCTCCCATGGCCAAGACGGTGCTGGTCGTCGATGACGACCCGACCCAGCGCAGGCTGGTGCAGGCGGTTCTCGACCGCGAAGGCTACAACGTCGTCCACGCCGAAAACGGCGGCGAGGCCATCGACCGCATGACGAAAGGCGGCGGCGCCGACGTGGTCCTGCTGGACATGGTCATGCCCTGTCTGTCGGGCATGGAGACCCTGGCCGAGATGCGCACCGCGGGCGTGCGCGCCCCGGTCATCATCCTGACCGCGTCCGGCGGCATCGACACCGTGGTCAAGGCCATGCAGGCCGGCGCCCAGGACTTCTTCATCAAGCCGGCCAGCCCCGAACGCATCCTCATCTCCATCCGCAACGCCCTGCAGATGGGCGATCTGGTGGCCGAGGTGGGCCGCGTCCGGCGTCAGGTCTCGGGCCGCACCTCCTTCGACGATCTGGTGGGCGACAGCGCCCCCATGCGCATGGTCAAGTCGCTGGGCGCCCGCGCGGCCAGATCCAACATCCCGGTCCTGATCACCGGCGAGAGCGGCGTCGGCAAGGAAGTCATCGCCCGCGCCCTGCACGGCGCCTCGTCGCGCGCCGGCAAGCCCTTCGTGGCGGTGAATTGCGGCGCCCTGCCCGCGAACCTGATCGAATCCATCCTGTTCGGCCACGAGAAGGGCGCCTTCACCGGCGCGGTCGACAAGACCCTGGGCAAGTTCCGCGAGGCGGACGGCGGCACCCTGTTCCTGGACGAGATCGGCGAGCTGCCGCTGGACATGCAGGTCAAGCTGCTGCGCGCCCTGCAGGAAAGCGAGATCGACCCGGTCGGCGCCAAGCGCCCGGTCAAGGTGGACGTGCGCATCGTCTCAGCCACCAACCGCGACCCCGAGGCCCAGGTGAAGGCCGGCGCCTTCCGCGAGGACCTGTTCTATCGCCTCAACGTCTTCCCCATCGAGGCCCCCGCCCTGCGCGCCCGGCGCGAGGACATTCCGGCCCTGATCGACCACTTCGTCGCCCGCTTCAACGCCGAGGAAGGCAAGCGGGTCGCCGGCGCCGCGCCCGACACCCTGGCCCTGCTGACCGCCTTCGAATGGCCCGGCAACGTGCGCCAGCTGGAGAACGCGGTCTATCGCGCCATCGTCCTGGCCGACGGCCCCTGGCTCCAGCCCCACGACTTCCCCGCCATCTCCGGCGTGGCCGCGCCCATGCCCGAGGCGGATCCCCGGCCTGACGCACGGCGCGCCGAACACGCCCTCGCCGATCTGGACCTGCCCGAGGCCCCGGTGCGCATCATCGACGACAAGGGCCATCTGCGCACGCTGGAGGACATCGAGCGCGACCTGATCCAGCACGCCATCGAGGTCTATGCGGGCCACATGTCCGAAATCGCCCGCCGCCTCGGCATCGGCCGCTCCACCCTGTATCGCAAGGTGCGCGAACAGGGCCTGGAAGGCGCGCTTCGCGAAACGGGCTGAGCTCCCGATCGCCGATAACAGGCTGAATTCTCCCGTTGCAGTCATGCCGCGACGGAATCGCCGCAATTGACGCGTTAGACGGTCATTGAACCGGGGGGTCGGCAAGGTTCGCGGCCCAGACGAACTCCCCGGCCCTCCCCAACCGGATACGCATACATGTCTCTCTCGACCACCGCCCTGACCGGGCTGGCCGCGCTGCTCGTTCAATCCGCCGGCGTTCCGCAGGACGCCGGCCAGGACCCGGTCCTCGAGGACGACGGCGTCACCTCCGTTTCCGAACTCATCATCATCGCCCCGCGTCGGCGGGGCGATGTGCAGACCGACATCCCACCCGAGCTGGAGCTGGACGCCGCCGACATCCAGGCCTACGGCGCCTCGGACATCGCCCAGTTGCTGGAGTTCCTGGAGCCGGTCACCACCAGTTCGCGCGGCGGCTCGCCCGTCTTCCTGGTCAACGGACGGCGCATTTCAGGTTTCCGGGAAATCAGGGGACTGCCCTCCGAGGCCATCGAACGGGTCCAGGTCCTGCCCGAGGAAGTGGCTCTGCAGTTCGGCTACCGCGCCGACCAGCGGGTGGTGAATTTCATCCTGAAGGACCCCTTCCGCTCGACCACCGCCGAAGTGCAGTTGCGCGGCCCCACCGCGGGGGGCCGCTCGGGCTATGAGGTCGAGGCCGACATCCTGCGCATTGACGGCGACAACCGCTGGTCCATCGACATCGAGCACGAGCGCGACACCGCCCTTTTCGAGACCGAGCGCAATATCGTCCGGGATCCCGGCTCCACCCCCTACGACCTGATCGGCAACATCTCGGCGCCTATGTTCGGCGCCGAGATCGATCCCGCCTTCTCGGCCGCGGTGGGACAGACCGCCTTCGTGGCGCCCGTGCCCATGAGTGGAACCAGCCTCGCGGACTTCGCCGGCGCCTACGGCCCGCCGGGTCGGGGCAATCTCAGCGACTGGCGCACCTTGCAGCCCGAGAGCGAGCAGAATTCCATCTCCGCCACGCTCAAGCGCGGCCTGCCTGGCGACATCCAGGCCACCGTCAGCGCCAGCCTGGAAGACCAGACCAGCGAGCGCTTCAACGGCCTGCCGGGCCTGGCCCTGATCGTGCCGTCGGGCGTGGGCGGCTCGCCCTTCTCGCAGGACGTGACCCTTTATCGTTTCCTCGACACGCCTGAGGCCCTCAGCACGCGCACCGACAGCCTGCAGGCCGAGCTGGGCGTGCTGCTGGACGGTTTCATCGGCGACGACTGGCGCTGGAGCTTCAACGGCGAATACACCCGCAACGAACGGGACACCGTCACCGGCCGGGGCTTTGACGTCACGACCTACCAGGACCGTCTGGACGCGGGCGATCCGGCCGTCAGCCCGTTCGGCCCGCTGACGGGGGCCGACTTCACCCGCCTGCCCGATGACCTGGCCAACTCCGTGACCAGCCGCTACAGCGGCGAGGCGGTGTTCACCGGGCCGCTGATGGAGCTCCCGGCGGGCGACCTGCGCTCCACCTTCACCTTCGGCGCCGATCGCCAGACCCTGGAGTCCTGGTCCCTGCGTTCGGGCGTCGAGACCGAGCGCGACCTGTCCCGCGACCGGCTGAACGCCCAGACCAGCTTCGACATCCCCGTCTTCGAGCGTGATGAGGAGAACCCCACCCTGCTGGGCGACCTCTCCCTCAATGTGAACGCGGGCTATGAGGACGTGTCGGACTTCGGCGGGCTGAACACCCTGGGCGTGAACCTGAACTGGAGCCCGGTGGACCGCCTGTCCTTCCTGACCGGCTACACCCGTCAGGATCAGGCCCCGGGCATCGCCCAGCTGAACGATCCGGTCATCGCGACACCCAACACTGCGGTGTTCGATTTCGCCACCGGCGACACCGTGCTGGTCACCCGCACCACCGGCGGCAATCCGGACCTGAACGCCGCGACCCGCTCGGTCTGGCGCGCGGGCCTGAACTGGCAGCCGCTGGAAGGCGAACAGCTTCGCATCACCTCCACCTGGACCCGCACCTCAATCGAGAACGAGGTCAACGGCTTCCCGGCCGTGACCGCTGCCCTGGAAGCCGCCCTGCCGGACCGGTTCACCCGCGACGGCGACGGAACCCTGCTGGCCGTGGACGCCCGCCCCGTGAACTTCGCCCAGGTTGATCGTCAGGATCTGCGCACCGGCTTCAGCTTCTCGCGCGCCTTCGGTCAGCCGACCCAGGCCGCGACTCCGGACGCGGGCGCTCGCGGACAGGGTCGCGGCCCAGGTCAGCGAGGACAGGGCCAGCGAGGACAGGGCGAACCGGGTCAGGGCGAACGGGGCGAGGCGCGCCCCGCGCCCCCCCAGGACGGGTCGGCTCCGGCTGAAGGACCCGGCGGCGGCGCGGTCGTTGTCCGTGAGGGCGGCGAAGGCCCGCCCCGAGGCGCGGGGCGCACAGGCGGCGGCCAGGGCGGCCCCGGCGGCGGCATGCGCATGGGCGGCGGCGGCCGGGGCGGACCCGGCGGCGGCATGCAGCCCGGTCAGGGCCGCTACAACATCTCGGTGTTCCACACCTGGCGCATCCAGGACGAGATCCTGATCGCCCCCGGCCTGCCGATCCTCGACCTGCTGGACGGCGACGCCACCGACGCCGGCGGCGGCAGTCCGCGCCACCAGATTCAGGCCCAGGGCGGGGTCTTCAGGAACGGCATGGGCGTGTTTGTGAACGCCACCTGGCGCGAAGGCACACGCGTGGACGGCGGGACTGGACCGGACCTGTTCTTCGACGACCGCACCACGGTGGGGATCAACGCCTTCGTGGACCTGGGCGCCCGCGAGAGTCTGGTGGCGCGCTTGCCATGGCTGGAGAACTCGCGCGTCAACCTGCGCGTCCAGAACCTGTTCAACTCTCGCCCCAGCGTGGTCTCCAGCGACGGAACCACCCCGGTCAACTACCAGCCGGACTTCCTGGACCCCGAAGGCCGCACGATCAGCATCACCTTCCGCAAGATCCTGTTCTAGCCGGGATCTGCGCCGCTCATTCCGACGACGGGGATGAGCGGCCCCGCGCGGGCTTCTTCCGCGCACCGCGCCGGTCGTTCTCCCCCTTCGCCTTCTTCGCGATCTCTTTCAGCTTTCGCGCCTGCAGGGCCGACAGCGACTGGCCCGGAGCGCCCTTCTCGGGGTCGCCGAAGGCGCGGCCGTAGGTCTTCACCCGGTCCGACACCGACCCCAGGAACTCGTCCTCCCAGTCCGACAGCTGCACCCCCGCCTTGTCGGCGGCGCGGCGCGCGCGCTTCAGGGCGTTCAGCGCAGAGCGCTGGGCGGCCTTCTTCGCCGCCTCATAGGGGGAGTCCTTTTGAGCGCCGCCCTTCGGGCTGCTTGAGCCGCTCTTTTGCGCGCTACCGCCCTTCGGGCTGCTTGAGCGCAGTCCGCCGTCCTTGCGTCCGAAACCGGACCGCTTCAGCTCAGATCTCGCCGAGGGCGGCCAGATAGAGGTCCAGGATCGCCTCTTCCTCCTGGCGCTTGGCCTTGTCCAGCTTGCGGATGCGGATGACCTTGCGCAGGGTCTTCACATCATAGCCCTCGCCCTTGGCCTCGGCGAAGACCTCCTTCATGTCGGCCATGATCGCCTGCTTGTCCTCCTCCAGACGCTCCAGGCGCTCGATGATGGTGCGCAGGCGGCCCTGGGCCGAGGCGTTCAGGACGTCAGGATTGGCGAAGGCGGCGTCGTCGGCCAAGGGGGATGCTCCGGGACAGGGATTGGATTTCAGGCGCGGACGCTAACCATGCGAAACGCATCAGCTCAACGCCACACGCGAAAAAGGCCACGGACAATCGCCCATGGCCTGTGGATCATTCCGACGCTCGCCCGATCCGCGGCGCCCTCAAGCAGAGAGCGCTCGCGGCGCGAACGATAGGGCGCTAAGAAGCTTAGCCCTGCTTCGCCTTGAAGCGCGGGTCGGTCTTGTTGATCACATAGACCACGCCCTTGCGGCGCACGATCTTGCAGTCACGGTGGCGCGACTTCAGCGACTTCAGCGAGCTACGGACCTTCATGGTCTCAATCCTTCGGAGCGCACCGCAAGGAGGTCTCGGGCGCGAAACAAAACGAAACGCCGCAAGCGGACCTGCGGCGGGGAGACGGGCCTATAGGTCAGCCGCGCCTGTCCTGTCAACGGGAAACCACCTCAAACCCGGCCGCGCTCGCCCCCGTTTGATCCCCCTGCCTTCGCCTGCACCTATAATGCCCCTGATCAGCGAGCCAGGGAGGCGATTTCGGACAATTCAGACAATTCAGACCCTGTTTTTTTTCAGCCCCGGAGTCTGAAATCCGCTCAGGGGCGAGCCCAGGGGAACGCCCTCAAGCAGCGAGGCTCCGCGAGCCGAGCGATAGGGCAAGAGGCGTGGAGACGGCGATTTCAGACAATTCGGACAATTCAGACCCTGTTTTTTCCGCCCCGGAGTCTGAAATCCGCTCAGG
>NZ_PNLV01000013.1 GCF_013823285.1 Brevundimonas sp.
TGCGCTTCGCCTCGGACGGCGGCGGCGTGGCCGTGCTGGCGGTGAACAACGACACCCCATGGTGGATCGGGCTGCGCAAGGAATGGGCGCACCTGAGCGTGTTCGAGGGCTTCGGCGGCGAGGCCCCGTCGGCGTTCGCGGTCGGGCCCATCGACCCGGCGGCCCTGCCGGGCGGGCGGCGCGTGGTGGTGTCCGCAGGCGGCGATGCAGGCGACGGCGCAGGCGCCCGCCGATGGGGTCTGCACACCCACCACGGCTGGACCCTGGCCCTGACCGACGCACGCATCGCGCCGGGCGGGCCGGAGGGGTGTGTGGGGGCGGTGGGTTAGTGCGCTACGGGGAATGGCACGCTGTCGTAGCTGTCAGCAAGGTTCATTGTATCGACCGCTATCCCCCGGGTTCGCTACTGTGTGAGTCAGTATCGTTTCGATTATTCACTATAAAAGCCGATATAAATAAAACAAAAATCAATACATATGTTGTGTAAAATACTATTGCAAAATCAGACGGAACATATCGAGGCCCGGGATTGTATATGTATACAGTGTATTTGGTTATATCCGTTTTTATAAAAGAGCTGCGTTCGTAGATATAAACGCACAGAAAGAATGACGCAGCTGTGATGTAGCCAAGAATGTTGTGAAGCTTTTTCATTCTCACGGACACGGGCCGTTTAGCCGCAGGCGGAGAAGAAGCTTTCGACGGCGGCCTCGGAGCCGGCGTGGGCGGCGTAGGCTTCGCGGCGCTCGCCGACCCAGGAGGCGATCCAGCCGACGCGGCGGAAACGCTGGAACACGGGGTGGGACGGATCGGCCGTGGCGCTGAGGATGACCCCGTCGCTGAGCATGGACGGCTGGGTCTCGGCAGGGAAGCGCTCGGTCTCGCCGCCGGATTCCAGATGCATGACCGGCTCGGCCCCGTCCTCCACATCCTTGTAGAGCATCAGGCCGGGCGTTCCGGTTTCACAGTGCAGGCTGAGGCGCACGTCGTCGCTTTCCGCGACGCCATAGGCCAGGGCCGCGCCGTCGGAATGGCGGTTGAAGTGCCAGTCGTATCCGGAAATGGGCGTCGGTGCGGGGCTTTCCGGACGCACCCAGGGTTCCGGCGTCGGCGTCTCCACCGAGGCGCAGGCGGCCAGGACCAGCACGGACGATGCGGCGATCAGGGTATTGAGGGCTTTCATGGGGCCTCCGGTGTCAGCCGCCGCAGGCTGCGGCGAAGTCGTTCAGCAGGGCGGTGTGCCGTGCACCTACGCGCACCGTCCAGCGGTTCTCGCCCTGATGCAGGGCCAGGGTGCGGGTTTCCAGGAAGGCGGCGAAGACCGGGTGCTCCATGCGCATCGAGGCGGTCAGGCGGGTGGTGTCCCCCTCGTCGGCCAGTTCGCCCTGGGACGCCGTGGAGGCCTGACCCGAGCGGATCGAGACATAGCCGGCGTCGGCGCCTTCGCGGTCGAAGACCGAGATCAAAACCGCACCGCTGCCCGGATCGCACTCCAGGGTGGCGCGCAGGCTGGGCGTGTCGGGGATCTCGTTGGCCAGAACGACCCGGCCGCCGTCACCGGAGTCGTAGAGGGTCCAGGTCCAGCGCGCCTGCTCGGGCGACGGGCCAGACGACTGGCCGGCGAGCGCCGCAACCATCAACAGCCATGCGGTCATGGTTCAACGCCCCCGTATCCTGAACCGACAGTGATCAGGCGCGGTCCGAAGCGCAATAGCCGAGGAATCGCGAAACCGTGAGGCGCTCGGCCTCCGTGGCCGGCAAGGTGAAAGCGCCGGCCGCACCCTCCACGTGCAGGGCGCCGCGCTCGACCAGATTGATCAGGGCCGCGTCGTTCAGGGCGATGCGGGTTTCATAGGCTTCGCCGCCTGACAGCGGATCGGGCTCTGAATAGCTGACAGAGGCGCGCATCAGGCGAGGGGAATTGGGCTGAACATCCCCATAGATCACCGCGCTGCGATCCCCGGGATCACAGGTCATCATCAGGGCCAGCTGGTCGGAATTGGCCACGCCATAGGCCAGCTTGGCCATGGAGCCTTCCTGATGCAGGTGCCAGCCCATGGGCTGGACGTCCTGCTGGGCTTCATACGCGGACGAAGCGGGCTGGGCGGCCAGGGCCACGAGACCCAGGAAACCGGCGGCGGGAATGAGAACCTTGAACATACTGTTAACTGCCTCCGCCGATCAGAACGCGGAGGGCCGGGAACAGTTCACGGCTCAGCTTCCAGCGTTCATCGATCGTCGAAGCGTGACAGGTCGAACATGAACGGAAGCTGAGCCGTTTTCAGGCGGTCAGAACGGGTTGAAACGCTCCACCAGAGACTGGGCGGCGGGAGCGGCCTGGACGCGGCTGATGTCGCCGCGGCCGCCGTAGTGGATGCGGGCCTCGGCGATCTGGTCGTGACGGATGACGTTGGCCGAGGAAATATCTTCCGGACGCACGATGCCGGCGACGGTGAGTTCGCGGACCTCGCGGTTGGTGCGCACTTCCTGCCGACCCTGGATGACCATGTTGCCGTTGGGCATGACCGCCGTGACCACCGCGGCGACCGTGACGCTGATGTTCTCGGAGCGGCTGACGCTGCCCGAGCCGGACGAGGTGGAGCCGCCGCCGAAGCCGATCAGGGCCGAGGGGTCGAAGGCCCCGCCGATGGCGTTTGCGGCTTCGGCCTCGAGCCCGAAGAAGTTGGTGACGCCCGAGTTGATCTCGTTGGACCGGCTGCGCTGGGTCGAGTTCTGGGTCTGGGCCCTGTCGCGGATGTCGATGGCGACGGTCAGGATGTCGCCGACGTTGCGGGCGCGCTGGTCGCCGAAGAAGGTGCGCGAGCCCGAGCGCCAGATGGAGTTGGCCGAGGCGGGGCGCGCCTCGGGCGTAGGCAGGATCTGCTGGTTCACCGGCACCAGGGCGGCGGGATAGCCCATCGGCGCCAGTTCGGGGCCGCGCACGGCCTCCATGGCGGTGGAGCAGGCGCCCAGCAGGGCCAGGGGGATGATGGCGGCGAGGGCTTTACGCATGACGGGATTCCTCTAGCGCAGGGCGGCGAATTGTTGGGGATTGGCGCGGGCGGCCTGGGCGGCAGGACCGGTCACGGCCTGGCCGGGACCGACCGCCACCGCGTCGATGGCGCGTCCGGATTCGATGTTGGTGACCACCACGGCCTCGCCCAGGGCGGCGTTGCGGGTGGCGCGGCCGGTGACGGTCAGGCTGACGCCGCCGGAGATGAAGGCGACCTGGACCATGTCGCCGCGCGCGATCACCTGGGGCGACGTCAGGTCGCGGCTCTGAACCGGGGTTCCGGCGCGCATGGCGCGACGGGCCGACAGGCCGATGACGCTCTCCGCATCCTGCGGCGCGCCGGCGGGCGCCTGATGGGCCTGGACCTGGGACCAGACCACGTCCTCGGGCTGGACCACATCGCCGGAAGCGAGGCTGCGGGCGTAGGTCAGAACCTCGACCGTCGCGCCGGGGCGTCCTGCGGCGGCGGACGTCTGGGTCAGGGCGGGGCTCGCCGATCCTTGTCGCACCACGATGCGGCGCAGGCCGTTGGGGTTGCTCCAGTACAGGCCAGAGCGGGCCGCCGCGGCCTGGATCTGGGCGGCGTCGAGCACCGCGGTGGGCCCGCTGCGCCGGGCGACGACCACGGACGAGGCCGAACCGGCGCCGTCGAACAGTTCGCCCAGGGTGATGAAGCCATCGTCATCCACGGGGCTGGCGGACAGGCTGACGGGGCTGGACAGGGCCGGGGTGGCGGCGACCACCGCGATGATCAGGGCGGCGAGGGCGGCGCTGGCGCCCATGCCGATCCGGACGCGGCGGCGGGGCGGCATCACCTCGAAGGCCGGGCGGCGATAGGCGGCTCTCATCATGATTTCACCTGGGCGGAGACGCTGAGCATTTCGTCGGCGGTGGAGATGACCTTCGAGTTCATCTCGTAGGCGCGCTGGGCCACGATCAGGGCGGTGATTTCGCTCACCGCGTCCACATTGGAGGCTTCGGTATAGCCCTGCAGAAGTTGCCCATAGCCGATGTCGCCGGGCGCGCCGATGGTGGCTGGGCCCGACGCGGCGGTCTCCAGCAGCAGGTTGTCACCGATGGCCTCCAGGCCCGCCTCGTTGAAGAAGGTGGCGATCTCCAGCTGGCCCACGACCTGGGGCTCGGCCTCGCCGTCCAGAATCACCTGGACCTGACCGGCGCGGGAGATGGAAACGTCCACCGCCTCCTGCGGGATGGCGATAGCGGGCTCCACCTGGTAGCCGTCGTCGGTGACCAGCAGGCCTTCCTGATTGACCGAGAAGTTGCCGGCGCGGGTGTAGGCGATCTCGCCCGAGGGCATGGTCACCTGGAAATAGCCGCGCCCGTCGATGGCCAGATCGTAGGTGTTGCCGGTCTGGGTGGGCGAGCCCTGGGTCATGATGCGGTAGACGCTGCCGGCCTTCACACCGGCGCCGATCTGGATGCCGGTGGGGACCACGGTGCCCTGGGCCGAGGACTGGGCCCCCATGCGCTCGACGTTCTGGTACAGCAGGTCCTGGAACTCGGCGCGCTGTCGCTTGAAGCCCACCGTGTTCATGTTGGCGATGTTGTTGGAGATGACCTCAACGTTCAGCTGCTGGGCCAGCATGCCGGAGGCGGCGGTTCTGAGAGCTCTCATGGTCGGCTTCTCCTTTAGTTCACGCGTCCGAGGCGCTCGACGGCGCGTCGGGACAGGTCATTCTGGTTTTCGATCATCTTCGACGCCCGCTCGTAGGCGCGGCTGATCTCGATGAGGTTGGTGATCTCGAGGATGGCGTTGACGTTTGAGCCCTCCAGCATTCCCTGGCGGATCTGGACGTCATTGGCTTCGAGGGGCGCTTCGTTGGCGGTGTTGCGGTAAAGGCCGTCGCCGCCCTTCTCGAGAACCGACAGCAGGGCGAACCGCACCACGGTGAGACGGCCGGTGACCTGACCGTCCTGGGTGATGGTGCCGTCCTCGGCCACGGTCGGGGTCCCGAGCGCGGGGTTCAGCATGATCTCGCCCCCGTCACCCAGAACCGCGGCCCCGGCCTGTGTGGTCAGGCGGCCTTCCGGGTCCAGGGTGAAACCCCCGTCGCGGGTGTAGGCCTCGCCATTCCCGTCGTCGACGGTGAAGAAGGCGCCTTCGCCCTCGATGGCGAAGTCCAGGGTGCGGCCGGTCTGGCTGAGGGCGCCCTGGCCGAAATCGCGGCCCACGCCGTTGTCCAGCACGAAGCTGGCCGAGGGGCGAATGCCATGGTTGCGCGCCCGCTGACCGATCTCGGTTCCGACCATCAGCTGCTCCACCTTGAAGCCGGTGGTGTCGGCGTTGGCGATGTTGTTGGCGACGATGTCCAGCTCGCGACGAAGCGTCATCTGGCGGGACAGGGCGACATAGGCGGCGTTTTCCACGGGCGACTCCTTGCCTCCAGTCCCGAGCAAGGGGCGGGCCAACAGGGTTAATCCTTGCCGCATAAGGGATTGGGGCGGATCAGAGCCCTCGCCGCCCGGCAGAAATTGCCGGTTATGAACGCCTCGTTAACCAAACCCGCGTCATCTGGAGGCTGGAATCGACTGGTCGGGATTCGCCGACCGCGGGGCGTCTGAAGACATGCTGAAGTTCGGCAAGAAAAAGAAGGACGCGGGCCTGCCCGCCACCACCGACGCACCAGCCGAGGGCGGCGATGCGGCCGAGGGCGAAGGCGCGGCCGGCAAGAAGAAGCTCCCCATGCTGCTGATCATCGGCGCGGCCGCGGCGGTGGTGCTGCTGGGCGGGGGGGCGGCCGCCTTCTTCCTGATGCAGCCGGGTTCCGCCGAGGCCTCGGGGGACGAGGCGCATGCTTCGCCGCCGCCCCCGCCCGCCAAGAAGGGCGGCGGGGGTCACGGTGCGCCGAGCGATGCGGCCGGCGGCGCCGGAACCATTGCGGCGGGACCGGACGGCGTGACCTTCTTCACCCTCCCGGACATGGTGGTGAACATCCAGTCCCCGGACGGGCGTCCCACCTTCCTGAAGCTGAAGCTGACCCTGGAGATGGAGGACGCCCACCTCGCCCAGACGCTGCAAGCCGAGGCGCCGCGCCTGCAGGACATGTTCCAGGGCTATCTGCGCGAGCTGCGTCCCGAGGAGCTGGCGGGTTCGGCGGGAAGTCACCAGCTGCGCCAGGAACTGCTGCGCCGGGTCAATCTGATCGCTGCGCCGGGCCATGTGGACGCCGTGCTCATCGAAGAAATGCTGGTGCAGTAGGCCATGAGTGACGTCGACACCGTGGACACGGAAGCGCAAACGGAAACGGCCGAGGACGGCGGTGAAGCCGGCCTGTCAGAACGCGTCCTCAACCAGGACGAGATCGACAGCCTGCTGGGCTTCGACCTGGGCGAGGACGACGGGTCGGACCGGTCCGGCATCCGCGCCATCATCAACTCGGCGCTGGTCAGCTACGAGCGCCTGCCGATGCTGGAGATCGTCTTCGACCGCCTGGTGCGGTTGATGACGACGTCCCTGCGCAATTTCACCTCGGACAATGTGGAGGTGAGCCTCGACAACATCAGTTCGATCCGCTTCGGGGACTATCTGAACTCGATCCCGCTGCCGGCGATCCTGGCGGTGTTCCGGGCCGAGGAGCTGGACAACTACGGCCTGCTGACGGTCGACTCCAACCTGATTTATTCGATCGTGGACGTGCTGCTGGGCGGCCGCCGGGGCACCGCGGCCCTGCGCATCGAGGGGCGGCCCTACACCACCATCGAGCGGATGCTGGTCCAGCGCATGATCGAGGTGATCCTGGCCGACGCCCAGGCGGCGTTCGAGCCCCTGACGCCGGTTCATTTCAACCTGGACCGGCTGGAGACCAATCCCCGTTTCGCCGCCATTGCGCGGCCCGCCAACGCCGCCATCCTGGTCAAGCTGCGCATCGACATGGAGGATCGCGGCGGCCGGGTGGAGCTGCTGCTGCCCTATTCGACGCTGGAGCCCATCCGCAAGATGCTGCTGCAGCAGTTCATGGGCGAGAAGTTCGGGCGCGACAACATCTGGGAAAGCCACCTGGCCACCGAGCTCTGGACCACCGAGACCGAGGTCCGCGCCGTGCTGGAGGAGCAGCAGATGCCGCTCCAGAAGGTTCTGGACCTGAAGGTGGGCGACACCCTGATGCTGAACGCTGGACCCGACAGCGAGGTCAGCGTGCGCTGCGGCTCGATCCCGGTGACCACAGGCCGCATGGGCCGCAAGGGTCAGCACATCGCCGTGCGCGTGGAGCGGCCCATCAGCGTTGAAACCGCCAGCCGACTGACCGGAGGAAGACGATGAGCGCGACCGGATTGATCCTGGACGGCGTCCTTATGCTGCTGCTGATCGGAGCCGTGGCCTTCGGCATCCGGCTGGAACGGAAGCTGGCGGCCCTGCGCAACGGGCAGGCCGAGTTCGCAAGGGCTGTGAGCGAGCTGAACGCCGCAGCCGGAAAGGCCGAGAACGCCCTGATGGCGCTGAAATCGGCGGGGCAGGACACCGATCTTCTGCACGACCGCATCGTCAAGGGACGCCAGTTGAAGGCGGAGCTGGAGGCGCTGATGGCCAACGCACCGAAGCGCGCCGAACCGGCGGCTCGCCCCGAGCCTGCGCCGGTGGTTCAGCAGCGCCAGCTTGAGTCCGGGGTCCAGCCGGCCGCCAAAGCCGCCGATCCGGCCCCCGAGCAGGCCGCAGAGCGCGCCTCCATGATCCTTCAGGCCCTGGCCGCTAACCAAACTGCTCAACAAAGCCTGAACCGCGCCCGGCGTAAGCTGGACGAAGACCTGTTCGCCGCCTGATTTCCGGAAAGCCCGCCTGATGAAGATGCCCCGCATCCTGCCCCTGATCGCCATCGCCGTGGGCGGCATTGTCGCCGTGCGGGCGGTGGGGCTTGCGCCCGACCTGTTCCAGGGCGCCCAGGCCTGGGCCCAGGAAGGCGTGGTCGCCGCCGGGGACGTGGCCCTGCCGACCATCGCCTCGGCCCCCGCGGTTTGCGCCCTCTCGGAAGAGCAGCTGGCGGAGCAGGCGGGCATCTCGCCGGCCGAACTGCGCATCATCCAGAGCCTGTCGGCCCGGCGCGACCAGCTGGACGCCCGCGATACGGACTTCGCCACCATGCTGCCCCTGATGGCGGCCGCCGAGCAGAAGCTGGACGAGCGAATCGCCGAACTGAACGCGATCAAGGCCGAACTGGAAGGCATGCTGGGTCAGGCCGACGAGCGCGAGGAGGTCGAGATCAACCGGCTGGTCCAGGTCTATCAGGCCATGCGTCCGCGTGAGGCGGCGGCGGTGTTCAACACCCTGGCCGATTCGGTGCGACTGCCGGTGGCGCAGGCCATGCGTCCGCGCGCCCTGGCCGCGATCATGGCCCAGATGCCGCCCGCCCAGGCCCGCGAACTGACCGAGAAGCTCGCCGACCGCTATGAAGCCGAGGAGCTGGCCGCCCGCACCCAGGCCGCCGTCCAGAACGAGCCCGCGCCCCAGCCCACGCGCACGGCCCAGGCCGCCGAGTCCGCGCCCCAGCCGGCTCCTCGCCCCGCCGCGCGTCCGCAGGCCCGGGCCGAGGCCCAGACCCCGCCCGCGCCCCCGCCCGGACCCCAGCCCTATGGGACCGAGGGCGAGGCCCCCGCGCGCACCGAACCGGCCCGCCAGACCGTGCAGTAGGCAAGGCCCTTTCGATCCGGCGCCGGCTCGGCTAAACGGCGCTCACAGAACCGCCGAAAAGAGCCGCCATGTCCGAAACGCCTCCCGACCGCCTGTCCGTCAATCCCGCCAGCCCGCACCATGACGAGGCCATGCTCGCGCGCGGGGTCGGCATCCGTTTCAAGGGCGAGGAGAAGACCAATGTCGAGGAATACTGCGTGTCCGAAGGCTGGGTTCGCCTCGCCGTCGGCAACCGCGTGGACCGCAAGGGCAACCAGCTGACCGTCAAGCTGCAGGGCCCGGTGGAGCCCTATTTCAAGGACGACGGGGAGGCCTGATCCAGCTCCCGTCTGGCCAGGGCGCCCGACAGGTCCAGCCCGCTGGGCTGCTGGAACAGGCGCAGGCCGAACTCGGGCAGGATGGCGATCAGGTGGTCAAAGATGTCCGCCTGGATCCCCTCGTATTCCGCCCAGTTTGTGGTGGTGGCGAAACAGTAGATCTCCAGCGGAAGCCCCTCGGGCGTGGGATCAAGCTGGCGCACCAGCAGGGTCATCCCGTGGGCGTGCACGCGCGGGTGGTTGCCCAGATATGATCCCACATAGGCGCGGAAGGTGCCGATGTTGGTGACGCGGCGGGTGTTGACCGGATCGCGGCCCGCCTCGATCAGCTTGTTGTTCCAGTCCTCCAGCTCCTCGCGCTTTTGCCCGAGATAGTCGTCGATGAGGGCGAACCGGCACAGGGCCTGCCGTTCGTCGTCGGTCAGGAACCGGACGCTGTTCTGATCGATCAGCAGGCTGCGCTTGATGCGCCGCCCGCCGGACTCGCTCATGCCCCGCCAGTTCTTGTAGCTCTCTGTGACCAGCTTCCAGGTGGGGATGGTGGTTATGGTCTTGTCGAAATTCTGGACCTTCACCGTGTGCAGGGCGATGTCGATGACGTCGCCGTCGGCGTTCATCTGGGGCGCCTCGATCCAGTCGCCGATGCGCACCATGTCGTTGGAGGTCAGCTGCACCGAGGCGACCAGCGACAGGATGGTGTCCTTGAACACCAGCATCAGCACCGCCGCCATGGCGCCCAGACCGGACAGCAGCAGCAGGGGCGAACGCTCGATCAGGGTGGCGATGACCAGGATGGCGGCGATCGCATAGAGCAGGATCTTGACCACCTGGATGTAGCCCTTGATGGGCCGGTTCACGGACTCGGCGCGGCGGGCCCAGGCGCTGTTGATCACGTCCAGCCCTCCGGCCACGGCCAGCACCACGGTCAGGATGATGAAGGCCGAGGCTACGTTCTGGATCACCGTCGTCGCGGCCGGGGCCAGATTCGGGATCGCGGTCACGCCGTTGTAGATCACAAGGGCAGGGGCGATGCGCGCCAGGCGGTGGGCCACCGGCGCCATGGGCTCCGCCTCGTCATCAAGCCCGACCGTCTTCAGCGCCTTCTGACCGATCCGCAGCAGGACGTGACGCACCAGCCAGTCGATCAGCAGGGCGGCAAGAATCAGCAGGACAAGGCCGATGGCTGTTTCCAGCATCGGATACTCGGCGATCCGGGCGCGCAGGGCGTCGAGGGCGGGCATGGGGCTCCGTCAGGGACGTGCAGGGGGAGTGGGGTGCAGGCCGGGTCATAACAGGACCGGCGCCCTCAAGACCACCGCATGGCTGGACTTTCCGTCCCGGGTCGGCTGAAAGTGCGCCTCGACATGGGGGCTTCAGGACGGGTTTGGGCCGGTCAGCCCCCGCCCGACCCTATAGAACATGGACGCTTGATGACCGACGCCACGCCGGCCACGCCCAATGGTTCAACCCCTCCCGGCGGGCCGCCTCCGGGCAAGCGCAACGCCTTCACCCGCTTCCTCGACGGGGTGGAGTGGCTGGGCAACTGCCTGCCGCATCCGGTGACCCTGTTCTTCCTGCTGGCCGTAGCCATCGTGCTGCTGTCCGGCCTGTTCGGGGCCATGGGCGTGGCGGTGGAGGATCCCCGGCCGCTTGGCGCGTCCGGCCGATCCGAGGATGGCATGATCCGGGCGGTCAGCCTGATGACCGCCGACGGGCTGCGTCGCATCTTCACCAGCCTTGTGGGCAATTTCACCAGCTTCGCCCCGCTGGGCGTGGTGCTGGTGGCCATGCTGGGCGTGGGGGTTGCGGAACGCTCGGGCCTGTTGTCAGCGGCGGTGCGCGGCATCGTGCTTGGCGCCTCGCCCAAGGTTGTGACGGCGGCCATCGTGTTCGCGGGCGTGCTGTCCAACACCGCGTCCGAGATGGGCTATGTAGTGCTCATCCCCCTGGCGGGGGCAGTCTATTATTCGCTGGGACGCCACCCGCTGGCGGGCATGGCGGCGGCTTTCGCGGGGGTGTCCGGCGGCTATTCGGCCAACCTTCTGATCGGCACGGTGGACCCGCTGCTGGCCGGGATCACAGAGGAGGCCGCCCGCCTGATCGATCCCGCCTATGTGGTGACGGCGACCGCCAGCTATTTCTTCATGGTCGTCAGCGTGTTCCTGGTGACCATCATCGGCTCGCTGGTCAGCATCTACATCGTTGAGCCCAAGCTGGGCGCCTATGACAAGTCCAGGGCCGACCCCGAGGTCCTCAAGGGCGGCTCCATGGACGCCCTGACCGACAAGGAGAAGAAGGGTCTGAAGGTGGCCGGTCTGGCGGTGCTGGGCGTCTTTGCTGTCATGGCCCTGACGCTGGTTCCCGACTGGGGCCTGCTGCGGGATCCGGTGACCGGCGACCGCATCCGCTCGCCGTTCTTCAGCGGGTTCGTCACCTGGATCCTGCTGTTCTTCCTTGTGGTGGGTTTCGCCTATGGCCGCACGGTCGGCACCATGAAGAACGACCGGGACGTGATCGACGGCATGGCCTCGGCCATATCGACCCTGGGCCTCTATGTGGTGATCGTCTTCTTCGCGGCGCAGTTCGTGGCCTTCTTCGGCTGGTCGAATCTGGGGGCCATCACGGCGGTCAACGGCGCCACCTTCCTGCAGAACAGCGGCCTGACCGGGCCGGCGGTGTTCATCGGCTTCATCCTGATCTGCTGTTTCGTGAACCTGATGATCGGGTCAGCCTCGGCCCAGTGGGCTATGACCGCGCCCATCTTCGTGCCCATGCTGATGCTGATCGGCTACTCGCCCGAGGTGATCCAGACCGCTTACCGGATCGGGGATTCCACCACCAACATCATCACCCCGATGATGAGCTATTTCGGGCTGATCCTGGCGTGGGCGACCCGCTACAACAAGGACGTGGGCATCGGCACCATGATCGCGATGATGCTGCCCTATTCGATCTTCTTCACCATCGCCTGGACCATCCTGTTCTTCCTGTGGGTGTTCGGCTTCGGCCTGCCGGTGGGACCGGGGTCGCCGACCTATTACACGCCCGGCTAGGGGCTCAGTCGGTCAGGCTGATGGCGGACAGCAGGCGGCCGAAGTCCGGCTCGCCGCACTTGAAGGCCCGGCGGTTGGAGAAGAAGCGCGCCTCGTCGGTGCAGGTGTCGTGTCCGGTCCAGACCGCTTGAATCACACCCGCTTCGGCCAGCCGCCACAACACGAAGCCGGGCAGGTCGAACAGGCGCTTGTCCGGCGCCGTCCCCGGCCGGAAGAAGCGCCCCGCGCCGTGATCGTGGTGCTCGAACCGTTCCTGGAAGTCCGCGCCCACCTCATAGCTGTCCGGCCCGATGCAGGGGCCGATCACGGCGACCATGCGCTCGGGAATGGCGCCCAGGGCCTGCATGGCCGCCACGCCGCTGTGGACCACGCCGGACAGGGCGCCCTTCCAGCCCGCGTGCACCGCGCCGACCACCCGCGCGTGAGGGTCGGCCAGCAGGATCGGCGCGCAGTCGGCCGTGAGGACTCCGCAGACCAGGCCGGGGCGATCAGTCACCACCCCGTCGCCCTCCGGCCGCTGATCGCCCCACGGCGCCTCAGCCACGCGAATGAGGGTCGAGTGGATCTGGTAGGCGGTGAACAGGTGGTCTTCCCCCGCGCCGAACACGGCGGCGCAGCGGCGGCGGTTCTCACGCACGGTCGCCGGGTCATCGCTGGACCCGAGCCCCACGTTCAGGCTGTCGTAGATGCCGGTGGAGGCGCCGCCATTGCGGGTGAAGAAGGCGTGGCGCACGCCGGGCAGGTCCAGCAGGGGATGGATCAGGCGCCCGGCCATCTCAGACCTCGAAGCCCGGTACGGGCAGGCTCTTGGGCGCAAACACGCAGGCGGCCTTGAACAGGTCGCCCATCTGGTCCGGCGCGGTCAGGCGATGCAGCTGGCGCTCGATCACCGGCGCGGCGTCAGGGCGGGACTGCATGAGGCGCTGCGCACGGGTCTTGATGCCCAGGGCGCGCAGGAAATCGCCCTGGCCGCGACAGCCGGTGACGTCGGCGCCGGACCGCACGGCGGCCTCCAGAACCACCGGGAAGTCGGCCCACTGGGTCAGGTCGGCCTCGCCCGGCGTCGACAAGGGATCGACCTTCTCGTGCCGCTTCAGGGCCTGAAGGGTGTCGCCGGGACCGGGCCGGTCGCGGCCGTAGTCGATCAGAAGCGCGGCGCCGGACGCCTCGCGGATCAGGGCGCCGAGGTCGCGGCCGAAGGCGGCCTGTTGCTCGGAAATCTCGAAGATCTGGCCGGGGGCGATGTCGAAGGCGGGCTTGACGAAGCCGGCGCTGGGCGCGGTCAGGCCGAAGGTCAGGCCGCCTGAGTCGTCCAGCCCCACGCGCCGCTCGGCCCAGCCGGTGTCGGTGCGCATGAACTGGCGCGCCGGCAGACAGTCCAGCACCTCGTTGGCGATCAGGATGACGGGGGCGTCGGTCTCGATGGCCTGCAGGGACTTCACCCAGCGCGGCTGGCGGTCGTGGTCGGACAGGCGCCGGGCCTGAGCCTCGCGCAAGGGGCCGCTGGGCTCGATCAGCACAAGGTCGCAGGCTTCCAGAAAGGCGGGGGCCAGGCGAGCGGCGCGCAGGGCGTCGTCCATCAGGGTTCCGTCGCCGGGCCCGACCTCCACCAGCCGGAAACGGTCCGGGGCGCCGAGGCGGGTCCAGACCTCCACCGCCCACAGGCCGATCAGCTCGCCGAACATCTGGCTGACCAGGGGCGCGGTGATGAAGTCGCCCCGCGCGCCCAGATTCGGCCGGGCAGCGTAGTAGCCGTCCTGCGGGTCATGCAGGCAGCGGGTGACATAGTCCGCCACCGTCATGGGTCCGGTCAGGGCGATCTCGCGCCGCAGGCGGTCGATCAGGGGCATGGGATCACCCTTGCGCGGGCGGTCGGCTCCAGGCCCGCCAGATCAGCCAGGCGCCGATCAGCATCATGGGAATGGATAGCAGCATGCCCATGGTCACCATGCCCTGCAGCGCGTCCGGCATGTGGGTGTCAGGCTCGCGCACCGTCTCCAGCACCGCCCGCGACAGGCCGTAGCCAAGCAGGAAGATGCCGGTGACATAGCCGGGCTTGGCCAGCAGGCGCCATTTCCAGACCGCCAGAACCAGAACGGCGAACAGGACCAGGCCCTCGAGCAAGGCTTCATAAAGCTGGCTGGCGTGACGCGGTTCGAGACCGGCGGGGCAATAGCCGTAAAGCTGCAGGATGCGATCGTTGCAGAAAACGACGCCCAGCGGGCCATCTGTCGGGCGGCCCCACAGCTCGCCGTTGATGAAGTTGGCGATGCGGCCGAAGAACAGGCCGATGGGCGCCACCGGCGCGATCAGGTCGCCCAGCGACAGTGGATTGATCTTCTGGCTGCGCGCGAAGAAGAACAGCGCGATGGCGACGCCGATCAGGCCGCCGTGGAACGACATGCCGCCGGTCCAGAGCTGGAGAATCTCCAGACGCTCGCCGAAGCCCGATCCGGTGAAGATCTGGCCGAACAGGTCGGGGCGATAGAACAGCACATAGCCCAGACGCCCGCCGCCGATGATGCCCAGAGTCACCCACAGCACCAGATCGTCGATCTGCGGCCCCGACACGGGCGGCGTGCGGGGCGTCCACAGGCTGGTGCGCCTGGCCAGCATCACCGCATAGCGCCAGCCCAGCACGATGCCCGCCACATAGGCCAGGGCGTACCAGCGGATGGGCAGGCCGATAGAGCGGCCGAACAACTCCACCGGACCGATCGTGAACAGGACCGGATCGAATTCGGGAAAGATCACGCGGGACTCCATCGGCTGGGACGGGCTTGGTTTAGCAAGCGTCGCGGAGGCCGTCGCCCCGTTTTCTCGTCTCCGGGACGACCGGCCGCATCGACATCAAGGTTTCATTCACCATATCGGGCGGAAGGTTAACGGACGCGGTGCGTCCGTTGAGTCGTTTCCAGTCGCCAGGACAGTTCCATGCAGACCCGCAATCCGTTTCTCGATGAATTCGCCAAGCTGACCACCGGCGCCATGGGCCTGGCCCAGGCGGCGGGCGAAGAGGCCAAAAGCGCATGGCGCGCCCAGGCCGACCGCTTCGTGGCGGACATGGATCTGGTGCGCCGCGACGAGTTCGATGTGCTCAAAGCCGAGATCGCGGCCCTGCGCGCAGAGGTCGCGGAACTGAAAAAGCCCGCCAAAACAGCTACAAAGACGCCTGGAAAGGGAACGTCCACAGCCGGGGCTCGCCCGAAGGACGCAGCCGGTTGAGCCGAATCTGCGAACACGCCTACCGTCCTGACACGGAGCCTGAGTCGCTTCGTCCTCTCACGCCTCCCACAGGGAATCGGAAAGTTTCATGGACGCACTGACCCCCGACGAGGTCGAAACCCCATACGACCCGCTCGACGTGGTGGAGCATGTGCTGACGGCCGAGAACCTGCCGTTCGACCGCAACGACCAGGGCGACCTGGCCTTCGCCCTGGCGGGCGACTGGAAGGACTACGAGCTCTGGTTCGCATGGCGGCCCGAGGGGGACTGCCTGCAGCTGTGCTGTTCGCTGGACATCCGGGCGCTGAAGTCGCGCCGGGCGGCCGCCTATGAACTGGCGTCCCTGCTGAACCAGCGGGTCTGGCTGGGACATTTCGAGGTCTGGAGCGAGGACGGCGAGATCGTGTTCCGCCACGCCCTGGCGCTGCCCCACGGCGAGCGGCCGACCCTGGCCCAGGCGGCGTCCATGATCGACGCGGCCATCGACGCGGCCGACCGCTATTTCCCGGCGTTCGACTATCTGATCCGTGGGGGGAGCTCTCCGCGCGACGCCATCGACGCCTGCCTCTTTGAAACGGCGGGAACCGCCTGACGCCTTGACGGATCGACCTGTAATTCTCGTGGGCTGCGGACGACTGGGGTCGTCGCTGGTCGAAGGATGGCTGAAGACCGGCGGGCTGGACCTGCGCGATCTGATCATCATCACCCCGTCCTCAAAGCCTGTCGCCGAGGCGGCGCGCGAAAAAGGCGCCCTGATCAATCCGGATGACGAGGCCCTGGCCCGCGCCGACCGTGTCATCCTGGGCGTGAAACCGGCCATGTGGCGGCAGGTCGCCGCGGACATGGACGGGAAGCTGGCGCCGGACGCCCTGATCATCTCCATGATGGCCGGGGTGCGGGCCTCGGCTCTGTCGGACGGCTTCAAGCCGCGGCCCGTGGCACGTGTCATGCCCACGACCAGCATGGCGGTAGGCGAGGGCGTGGCCTCCATCTGGGCGGAAACAGACGCCGATCTGGATAAGGTGCGTGGTCTGTTCGCGCCGGTCGCCCGGGTGGTGGGGCTGGCCGACGACGGGCTGATGGATGCAGCCACCGCCGTGTCCGGTTCGGGCCAGGCCTATTTCTTCGCCTTTGTGGACGCCCTGACAAAAGCCGGGGTGGAGCAGGGGCTGTCGCCGGAGCAGGCCGCGGCGCTGGCCTCCGGGACGCTGGTTTCCGCCGCCGCCGCCATGAAACAGGACGGCGCGCGCGCCGAAGATCTCATCGCGCGGGTGGCCTCGCCCGGCGGCACCACGCGGGCGGCGCTGGACGTGTTTGCGCAGGGTGGATCGCTGGAGCGGCTGGTGTCGGATGCCGCCGCCGCCGCAGTCGCCCGGGCGGCCGAGCTCTCGGGCAACTGATCCCTACAGTCGCCCTTGGGCCAGACGACGCGAGAAGCGCATGAAGGCGCGATCCGCGTCCTGCCAGGTGCTCTGAAAGCGCGCATCCCGGATGTCGTGGCTGTACCAGTCGTACCGGACCGGGCGGGCCTCGCCGTCAGCGGTGGTGATCTCGCCTTCGATTGCGGCGCCCCCGACGCTGAAGCTGCGGATGTAGTCCAGGCCCGGTGTGTTGCTCAGCTGCTGGCGAGTGGGCCGGTTCGGCGCCACGTCGGTCAGCACCAGATGGATGCGGGCGCCCGCATAGGCGGGGTTGGACGCCAGCTCCCGCTCCAGCCGGGCCTCAAGGGCGCGGGCCTGTTCGGCGACCTCGGCCTGGCCGAGTGTCCGGCTGGCTTCGCGGTCAAGACGGTCCCCGATGGTGACGGTGACCTCTGCGGGCTGAGCGTGAGCCGCGCCCGCCAGGGCCGCGGCGACGCCCGCGGCGGCGAGGAAGGAAAATCTACGCATTGGCAAGCCTCCTGGCGAACCTGAATGACAGCCCCACGGAAGGAAAGATGCGCTCGATCCTTCGGTTGCGCCAGAGGGGCCGCGCGAATCTTGAACGCGCGGCGGCCTAGCCGGGGAGGCGGATCACGGCCTTCAACCCGCCCAGATCGCTGGCGCCCAGGGTAATGTCGCCGCCGTGGCTGCGGGCCACGTCCCGGGCGATGGCCAGACCCAGACCCACGCCTTTAGTGTTCTGGTTGCGCGCGTCGTCCAGACGGGAGAAGGGGCGGAAAGCGTCCTCGTGCTGCGCCTCGGGGATACCGGGGCCGTCGTCCTCCACCGCGATCTCCACGCCGTCGCCGTCGCCGGCCCGGCGCAGCGACAGACGCACCCGGCCGCCGTGATCGGCTGCATTGCCTGCCAGATTGGTCAGGGCGCGGCGAAAGGCCAGGGGGCGGATCCTGGCCTCAAGGGAAGGCTCGGGCGCCAGGATATCCACCTTCGCGCCCCGCTTTCTGACCTGGGCTCCGATGGCCTCGAGCAGGGCCTTCAGGTCCACGGACTGGGACGCCTCCCCGGCCTCGCCGCGGGCGAAGGCCAGATATTCGTCGATCATGTGCTCCATCTCGTCCAGATCGCCCTGCATCGCCCGGGTGCGTTTGGTCTGGTCGGCCAGGGCCAGCTCCAGCCGCAGGCGTGTCAGGGGCGTGCGCAGGTCGTGGCTGACCGAGGCCAGCAGCACGGTGCGCTGTTCGATGTGGCGCTGGATGCGCTCGCGCATGTCCATGAAGGCGCGGGCGGCGGAGCGCACCTCGCGCGCGCCCGACGGCCGGAAACGCGGCGCGTCGATGCCGCGCCCGAAGTCCTCCGCCGCCTCGGCCAGCCGCTCGATGGCGCGCACCTGGTTGCGGATGAACAGGATGGCCACGGACATCAGCAGCACCGTGGCCAGGGTCAGCCACAGCACGAAGATGTGGCCTTGGGTCGCCACGGCCCGTTCGCGCGGGGCGATGATGCGCAGCACGCCTTGGGGCAGCTGGACCTGGATGTCCACATAAGCCGGATAGCTGGTGGTGCTGAACCAGAACGGGTCATCCAACCGCGAATCCAGGGCTACATCCAGGGTGCGGTCGACCACGCCGAAGACGCTGGAGTCCCGACTGTCGGGCAGGGTCCGGCCCTCCTGCAGGGCGATGGACAGCTGCATCGACCGCTCCGCCCGGTCGGCGATGGTGGCCAGGTTCGAGGGAGAAGGGTCGTCGCGGTAGCTCTCCACCGCCCAGGCGATCTCGCCGGCCAGCCCCTCGGACAGCCGCGCGGTGACGGTCTGCCAGTGGGCGTCAAAGAAGGCCCAGGTCACCGCCACCTGCATCAGGAAGACGGGCAGGATGATGATCAGCAGCGAACGCCCCCAGAGGGAGGTGGGCAGCCGCCGCCTGAGGAATCTGGCCCAGAACCGGGGCCAGTAGCGCCAGGAATGGCCGGCGAGGCTCATCAGTCCGGCGCCAGCATGTAGCCGACGCCGCGCACCGTCTGCAGGTAGCGGGGGTTCTTGGGATCCTTCTCCAGCTTGCGGCGCAGGCGCGTCACCTGCACGTCCACGGCGCGGCCGGTGATGTCGGCGGTGTCGGAGGCCAGCTGCATGCGCTCGACCGGGGCGTGGGCGCTCTGGGCCAGGGTCTTGAGCAACTGGGCCTCGGCCTCGGTCAGCCGTTGGGGCTGGCCGTCGCGGGTCAGCTCCAGCCGCTCCATATCGAACAGGGCGTCGCCCAGATGGATTTCCTTGGGCCCGATGGGCTTGGGCCCGGTGCGGCGCAGGATGGCGTCGATGCGCAGCCGCAGCTCGCGCGGGTCGAAGGGCTTGGACATATAGTCGTCCGCGCCCCGAGACAGGCCCTCGATGCGGTCGTCTGCGTCGCCGCGCGCGGTCAGCAGCAGCACCGGAGTGCTGGAGGTGGCCGCCTTGGACCGGACCCAGCTGGTCAGGGACAGGCCGTCCTCGCCGGGCATCATGATGTCCAGCACCACCAGGTCGAATTCCAGCAGCTCCATCAGCCGCCGGGCGGCGGCCGCGTGGGCGGCGCCGGTGACCCGGAAGCCCTCGCGCGCCAGATACTCTTTCAGCAGTTCCCGGATGCGGTCGTCGTCGTCCACCACCAGCAGGTGACGGCCTTCGCCGGGCGCCGCCACGGGCCCCGATCGTCCGCTCGCGGCGCGGTGATCCGGCCCGCTCATTGAACACCTCCCGGCGCCGGGGCGTTGACCTGAGCGGCCGCGCCCGTTCTAAACGGGGAATCGGTGCAGGAGAATTTGTTCAATGACGTTCGTTCCCTTCGACGATCGTGACGGCTGGATCTGGATGGACGGCGACTTCGTGCCCTGGCGGGAAGCGAAGACGCACGTTCTGACCCACGGCCTACACTACGCCTCTTCCGTGTTTGAAGGCGAGCGTATGTATGACGGGGAAATCTTCAAGATCACAGAGCATTCCGAGCGGCTGCATCGATCCGCCGGCATGCTGGATTTCGAGATCCCGTTCAGCGTGGCGGATCTGGACGAAGCCAAGCGCGCCACCTGCGCGAAGATGGGCTTTTCGGACTGCTACATCCGCGCCGTGGCTTTCCGGGGTCCCGAGCAGCTGAGCGTCTCGGCCTTCCCCAACAAGACCCGGGTGGCCATCGCGGCCTGGGAGTGGCCCAGCTATTTCGACGCCGAGACCAAGCTGAAGGGCATCCGGTTGGAGTGGGCCAAATGGCGCCGCCCGGATCCGGCCACCGCCCCTTCGGCGGCCAAGGCGGCGGGCCTGTACATGATCTGCACCCTGTCCAAGATGGCGGCCGAGAAGAACGGCTTCTCCGACGCCATGATGCTGGACTGGCGCGGCTATGTAGCCGAGGCCACCGGCGCCAACGTGTTCTTCGTGCAGGACGGCGTGCTGCACACCCCGCCCACCGACGCCATCCTCGACGGCATCACCCGCCGCACCGTGATCGATCTGGGGGCGGCCAGGGGCATCGAGGTGGTGGTCCGCCACATCCGCCCCGAGGAGCTGTCCGACTTCACCGAGTGCTTCGTCACCGGCACGGCGGCCGAGGTCACGCCCGTGGGCCAGATCGGCGAGTACAGCTTCACGCCGGGCGAACTGAGCCTGGGGCTGATGGAGGACTACGGACGGCTGGTGCGGCGTCAGGGGTAGGGCGCAGCCTGCGACCCTGAGCGGTCCCGCCGCTCCCGATCATGAAGACGGCGTCGGCCCAGGGGGCTGAAATCTCATCCGGAACGCCGCGCCTTTACGCCTGTCTGCTCGCTCCAGAATGAAGTCGCCGCCCATGCGGCGCATGGCGCTTTCGCAGATGGCCAGCCCCAGTCCGCTCCCGGAACGCGAATCTCCGGTTCCCCGAACGAACCGTGAGAAGCCCGAATCGGGGAATGAGCGCGGCAGGCCCGGCCCGGTGTCGCGGAGCAGGACTGATCCATCGGCGGAAACCACAACGCTTAGCCGTGTGCCGGCCGGGGTATGCTTCCGGACGTTGTCCAGAAGGTTCCTTATGACGAGGGCGATCAGGGTCGGATCGCCGATCACCTCCACCGGCGTGTCCAGGCCGTCCGCCTCCACGGACCATCCTGCGGAGACAAGGCGCGGCGCTGCCTCGCGCAGGACCTGGGCCACGGTCTCGGCCAGATCCAGCGGCTCCGGGGCGAAGGCCGCGCCCCCATCCAGGCGCGCGATGTTCAGCAGTTGCTCGATCAATCGCGCCATCGCATCGACGTCGCGCATGGCCGCATCCCGGTCGCGGTCATGGGGCAGGGACTCGAGCCGCAGCCTCAGGTCCGAGAGCGGCGTCCGAAGCTCATGGGCGGCGTGAATGGAGAAATCGCGCTGAGCCACGGCTCCGGCCTCGATACTGTCCAGAGCCTGATTGACGGCGAGGATCAGCGGCTGGACCTCCGCAGGCGCCGATGCGCCGACAAGCCGCTCGTGACCCAGGGTGTCGAACGTGATCCGTACCGCCTGGGCCGCGACCCGGCGTAGGTCGTGGAGACTGACGCGCACGATGACCACCGCCGTCATGACCAGCACCAGCAACATCGCCACGGCCGCCCATCCCAGTTCTGCGAGAGATTCGGCGTAGAAGGTGCTGGCGAGTGCAGACACGTCCGCCCGCGCCCGCGCCAGCCGGAACCAGACCCCGGCCTCGGGGATGTACAGTTCGGCGATCAGAAGAGGGCCGGACCCGTCCAGCGCGGGGCCGCTCGAGAGCACGACGCCGGCGCCGGCCGCGCCGGGCCGCCCCGACGGCGCCCTCGACTCCGAGCGATCCAGCACCGTCCCGTCGGTGTCCACCACGGTGTAGCCATAGACCGGGCGATCGCCCGTCAGCAGCCCCGTGTAGGGCGGATCGATCTCGGACGAGGGCTCCGGGGGGCGAACGAACGCCACCTCCCCACCGGGACCGCGCCGGACTGACGGAGCCCACTCCCTGATCTGAGTGGAGAGTCCTCGCTCCTCGATCGCGAACTGGCCCCGCGTGAATTCCAGCGTCAGGATCGTGCCGGCGACGATCAGCGTCAGAGCGGACATCACGGTCACGACGATCGCGAGCCTGACGTCGAGGCGATAGGCGCGCCTCATTCTCCGGTCTCGCACAGGACATAGCCCAGGCCCCTGAGCGTCTTCACCTCGACCGTCGCCCCCGCCTTCGACAGCTTTCTGCGAAGCCGATGAACCAAGGTTTCGATCGCATTGTCTGACCAGTCCTGATGGAAGGCGTAGAGGTGTTCACCCAGCATCCTTTTGGGCGTCACACGGTCGCCAGCCCGGATCAGCTTGTCGAGCGCGGCGTGTTCCTGGGCGGTCAGCCTGACGGCCCCGTCCGCGACCACGAGGCTCATGCTCTGAGGCGCATAGATGAGATTCCCGATCCGGAATTCGGTCGTCGTGACCTCCGCCGAGCGGCGCCGCAGCGCTCTCAGCCTGGCCATCAGTTCTTCCGTCGAGAACGGCTTGACGAGGTAGTCGTCCGCGCCCGCATCGAGTCCGGCCACCCGATCTCCGATCTCGTCGCGAGCGGTCAGCATCAAGGTCGGCGTTCTCAGACCGGCGGCGCGCGCTGATCTGACGAGTGTCCGCCCGTCACCGTCATCCAGCATGACGTCGATGATGGACAGATCGTAGGTCGTCGATCGCCAGGCGATTTCGGAGTCGGCGACCGTGGCGAAGACATCAACGGCGTGGCCGGCATCCGTCAGCCGGCGGCCGAGCGCCTCCGAGAGCAGTCGATCATTCTCGGCGATCAGAATCCGCATCACGCTTTCTCCACGTCCGGGCCCGGGTTGGTCAACACGAACGTTCAGGGCCAGCGTCAGCTGGCTCTGCAAGCTGGCTGCAAGGTTGGGGGCGCAGGCGTGTCGGCCATGAAGCCAGCCGCGAAACCCTGGTGGCGGAAGTACGCGCTGCGCCGCCCGAAGATCAAAGCGTTCGCGCCGTCAGAGCGGGGCTTCACAGCGGCGCATGCCCCCGGCCTGTGGGCGGCTGTGCAGCCTGATGGGCGGCGCGCCGGAGACGGAGATCGTCTGGCCAGTCGCCCTGACGGTCGGCCCTTCCCGAACCCTGTTACCGCCCCAATCCCTCTCCCGGGTCAACTGACCCCCTTCCACGAGGACTCCTCTTGTCAGACTTGATTCTTCCGGACCTTCAGGCGGTCCAGCGTCGGCGCAAACGCGTGCTGGGCTTCGCATCCGTAATCATGTTGTTCGCCGTTCTGACGGTCGGCTCCGGCTGGCCCGAGGGCTCCTGGGTCCGACGCGTCATCGGAGAGGCCGGAATTCTCCTGATCCTCACCGCCATCGTCGGCCGCGCCTGGTGTTCGCTCTACATCGGCGGACGCAAGAAAAGCGAACTCGTGCAGGATGGGCCCTACTCCCTGTGCCGGAACCCCCTTTATTCCTTCAGCATCATCGGCACGGTCGGGGCTCTGGCCCAGACCGGCAGCCTCCTGCTGACTCTGGCCTTCACAGCCGTAACCGTGCTGATCTTCATGACGGTGGTCCGGCAGGAAGAAGTCTATCTGTCGAGGGCCTTTCCGGAAGCCTACGAGATCTATGCACGTCCGACGCCCCGGTTTCTTCCGGACCCGAGGCTGTGGCGCACGAGCCAGGAACTGACCGTCAGGCCCGGGCTGTTCGTCAGGACCCTGCTCGATGGCCTACCCTTTCTGGCGGCCTGGCCGTTGTTCGAGTTCATCGGGCGCCTGCATGATGGACCCTTGCCGCCGCTGATGCGTCTGCCGTGACCGGACTCGTCATTTGACGCAGGAGGGCGCCCGCAATCTGCCGGGGGCAAGCCAAGTTCTGCTGGGCCCCTTCACGCCCCCGCCAGCCGGATGATCACGTCGTCCACCTGCACGCCGCCGCGGTCGATGACGAGGTTCTGGTAGTTGCGCTGGCCGTCGGCGGTTTCGGCCTGAACGTCGGCGACCTCCACGCGGAACTGCTCGCGCAGCCAGGTGGACAGCTCGCCGGCGGTGACCAGATTGTCGCCATTCTCGTCGGCGGCGCCCTCCAGCCCCGTGCGCAGGAAGTGGGACAGGTAGCCCCCGGCCTGGAACTTGTCGGCCACGGCGCTGGTCAGGTCTTCCTCGGAGGAGAAGACGCCCATGATGCCCGGGCGGGTGATGATGTCGCGGGCGAAGCCGCCGCTGTAGCAGGCGTCGATCACCAGCAGGGAGAGGCGGGCGTCCACGGTCTCGAACAGGGCGGCCAGCTCGTCGTCGGAAAGGTCGCCGTCGTGCAGCGACAGCAGCTCGCGCCGGCCGTCCAGCTCGGCCGGGTCGTCGCTGTCTTCCTGCACGCCGTGGCCCGAGAAGAAGAAGATGAACAGGTCGTCCGGCCCGGCCTGGGCGGCCACCTCGCGGAAGGCGGCGGTCACGGAGGCCCGGGTGGCCTGGGCGTTGGTCAGGACGATGCTGGCGGGGTTGAGCACGCCCTGACGGGCCAGCTCTTCCTCCAGCTTGATGGTGTCCTCGTCGGTGAAGGGCAGGTCGTTGTGGTCGCCCGGATAGTCCGAGACCCCCACCATGACGGCGAAGACGCGCTGGCCGGCCTGCACGGTGCGCTGGCGTTCGGATTCCTGGCCCTGCGTCACCGACAGGGTGTAGCGGCCCGTCTCGCCTGGCGCGAAGCTGGTGACCTGAATGGTGTATTCGCCGTCCTCGGTCAGCACCTCAGTCAGGCGCGCGTTGGTGCCGTCAGGTCCGTCGTCGTTGTCCAGCTGGTCGCCGGTGGGCGGGCTGAGCATCAGATAGGTGTCGAAGTCGTCGGACACCGCGTCGATGGCCACCCGCTGACCGCGCCGGCCGATGAAGGTGTAGCTGTCGGTGAACTCGCCAGAGTCCAGCCGGGCGTCCCCTGGGGCGAGGCTGCCGCTGATGGTGTCGCCGATGGACAGGCGGCCGCCGGACGGCGCGGCCTGGTCGCCGCGGGTCGGCGTGTCGGCGACCTCGGCGCCCGCACGGGAGACGCTGAGGCGGTAGTCGCCGCTTTCGCCGGGCGCATAGCTGGTGGCGGTGATCTCATAGGCGCCGTCCGCCGGCAGGGTCGTGATCAGACGGCTGTTCAGGCCGCCGTTACCGGTCGGGTCGTCGTCGTTGAAGGTGGAGAAGCCGCCCGGCCCGGAGAGCATCAGGAAGGGGTCGAACTGGTCGGAGGTCAGGGCGATCTCGACCCGCTCTCCCGCCCGGCCGCGCAGGGTGAAGGTGTTCACATATTCGCCGCTGCGCAGCTGGGCGTCGCCCGCGCCCAGGCGGCCCCGCACCTGCTCTCCCACGGCGATGGCCCTGGCAGCCGCGCCCGGCGTCGGATCGGGACGCGACGCCCCGGCGTCGGCGCGGGTCACGCTGAGGCTGTAGCGGCCGGTTTCCCCGGCCTCGAAGCTGGTGGCTGAAAGCACCACCTCGCCGCTTTCGGGGAAGGTGAACTCCAGCCGGCTGTTCAGCCCGCCGCGCTGGGACGGGTCGTCGTCATTGTCCTCGCTGAGGCCCAGTCCGCGCACCATGAGGTAGGGATCGAAGTCGCTGGAGGACAGCCGCACCACGACACGGTCGCCGCGCCGTCCGCGCAGGATCCAGTCGTCGTGGAACTCGCCACTGTCCAGCCGCTCGTCGCCCGGGGCCAGGGTTCCGCTGACGGTCTGGCCGGGCTCGATCCAGCCGCCGCCAGCATTGCCGTCCACGGGGCTCCGTGAGCCGTCGAGCACCGCGATCTGGTAGGCGCCGGTCTCGCCGGGCGCAAAGCTTGTGGCCACGATGCGGTAGCGGCCGGATACGGGCAGGCGCACGTCCAGGCGCGCGTCCAGATCGCCGGATTCGGCGTCGTCGTTCTCGTCGCTGAAGCCACCGGGACCGTCCATCATCAGATAGGAATCGACCGCGCCCGAGGTCATCAGGACGGTCATGCGTTCGCCGCTTCGCCCGTCCAGTTCATAGACGTCCATGAACTCGCCGCTGTTAAGGCGGGCGTCGCCCGGGGACAGCTGGCCGCTGAGGGTCATGCCCGGGCGCAACACCTGCTGGGCGTCGGCCACGGCCGGCATGGTCAGGCCGAGCGCGAGCGCGGCCAGGAGGGTGGAGGTCTTCATTTTGCGCCCCGAATCCAGAGATGCGAACAGCCTAGCTTGCCGGACCGCTGCGGCAAACCGCCGTGATCGCGGCGCTCACCAGCGCAGGGCGTAGCGTCCGGTGAGGGCCCCGACGGTGCCGCACAGAAGCACGCCCAGGGCGTACCAGGTGGCCACGAAGGCGGCGGTGGCCTCGGGGCAGTGCAGACCATAGGCCGTAGCCCCCACCGCGCCGGTCAGCACGCCCATGGCGGCCCCGGCCCGGACCGGGCGCGTGGGCGCCAGTCCCCGCGCCGACAGCCAGATGAACGGCGCAGCGAAAACGGACACCTTCAGGATGTTGGCGGAGCAATAGCGCCAGGTGTCCCCCAGCCAGACGTCCATCCGCGCGTCCGGCGCCGAGAGCATTATCTCGGCCGCGCCGACGGCCAGGGCTGCGCCGACGACGATGGCGAACGCCAGGCCTGGCGCCCGCGCCGACGCGCCCGGGCGGCCCAGCCGCACCACCAACCAGCCGCCGACGACGGCCAGCGCGCCCGTGTAGGCGGCCTTGGCCCAGAAAGCCGGGCCCTGGACCGCGGCACCCAGATCCGGGCGAAGGCCCAGCAGGAACAGGACCGCCACGACGGCCGCCGCGGCGGCGAGGGTCAGGGCGGCAAGGTTGAGCCGGACGGGCCGGACCGGCTCGAGCCCGGCGCCCAGGGCGTCGATGAGATCATCAGTCTTCATGGGCGGTCACGCTGGCGGTCAAGGTCTTCATGGCGCGGTGGACGCTGACCTTGGCCGCGCCCTCGCTGAATCCGTTGCGGCCGGCGGCCTCGGCCACGCTGAATCCGGACAGGCGCACATCCTCGATCAGCCTGCGCTGTCGGGCGGGCAGGATGGACAGCACCCGCGACAGGTCGCGGCGCGCCACCCCCTCCTCGGCGGTTTCGGATGCCCAAAGCACGTCCTGATGGTCCTCCAGCGGCACGGTGGCGCGACGCCCCTGGCGACGCAGATGGTCGATCAGCTTGTAGCGCGCGATTGCGAAGCACCACGCCCCGACGCTCTGGTCGGGCTGAAAGGTCGCGCGCTTGGCGTGGATGGCGATCAGGGTCTCCTGCACCAGATCCTCGGCGTCGGCCTCGCAGTCGTACAGACGTCGCCGGAAAAAGGCTCGCAAGGGATCCCGCAGTTCCGTCAACAGGCTTCGCCAGGCCGTGGCGTCACCCGCCAGACCCGCCTGCATCAACCGTTTCAGATGGACTTCACGTTCGGCCACGACTGGTTCCGGGTTCGTCCGGGGACGTCAAAGGTTACACGCCGTCGAAAAAAAGCAGGCCGACAAATTTCGCCGACCGGCTGTAACCTTCGCCGGGCGGGCGTCGAACCCGGTGTTGTCGGACCACTCAGGTTCCGATCGCACCCAAGGAGATCCCGATGAATCGCACCCTGATCCTGACCGGCGCCGCCGCCCTGATGACCGTCGGCGTCGGCGTCGCCGCCGCCCAGTCCGGCGGTCAGAACGCCGAAGGCGCCCAGCGCGGCGAGATGGAGCGCTGCTACGGCGTGTCCCGCGCGGGCCAGAACGACTGCGCCGCCGGGCCGGGCACCAGCTGCGCCGGCACCTCGATCCGCGACTGGCAGGGCAACGCCTGGAAGTATGTGCCCAAGGGCACCTGCACCTCCATCGAGACGCCCCGCGGCATGGGCTCCCTGACGCCCGTCAACCGCTGATCCGGGGAGATCGTCCATGCAGCCGTCCGCCGGACTGGGTCTGAAGCCACGGCACCACGCCGACGCCCTGGCCTGTCCGACGGCCGGCCTGTGGTTCGAGGTGCACCCCGAGAACTACATGGTCGCGGGCGGTCCGCGCCTGGGCTGGCTGGCCGCGATCCGCGAGCGCCACCCCCTGTCCCTGCACGGGGTCGGGATGTCGCTGGCGGGCGCCGAACCGCCGGACGCCGAGCATCTGAAGGCGCTCAGGGCCCTGATCGACCGCTTCGAGCCGTTCGTGGTGTCCGAACACCTGGCCTGGTCCCGCCACGCGGGGACCTATCACCCGGACCTGCTGCCGTTTCCGCGCACCCGGGCGCTGCTTGACCGCATCTGCGACCATGTGGATGCGGCCCAGGACGTGCTGGGTCGCCCGCTACTGATCGAGAACCCGTCGCTCTATCTGGCCCTTAAAGGCCACGAGATGGAGGAGGTCGAGTTCCTGACCGCTCTTGCCCGACGCACCGGCTGCGGCCTGTTGCTGGACGTAAACAATGTCCATGTGAGCGCCCGCAATCTGGGTTTCGACCCGACCGTCTACCTGGACGCGGTGCCCGCCGGGCTGATCGGCGAGGTTCACCTGGCGGGCAGCACGCCGGATCCGGAATGGGGCGAGACCCTGCTGATCGACAGCCATGCCGCGCCTGTCTGCGAGGATGTCTGGGCGCTTTATGACCGGCTGATCGCGCGCACGGGCCCACGGCCGACCCTGATCGAACGGGACGCCGAGTTGCCGCCGTTCGAAATCCTGCTCGCCGAACGTGAGCGGGCGCACGGCCTGCTGACCGCCAGGCAGCGGCGGAGCGTGGCCCATGTCTGAGTTCCACGACGCCTTTCACAGGGCCCTGGCCGGAGCGCCGGAGGGCCTGTCGCCATGGCTGGCGCTGGACGCGCGCGGGCTGGCGGGTCTGACGATCTATCGCAACACCGCCGCCCGGGGCCGCATCGAGGCGCTGGCCGCCAACTATCCGGTGGTGGCGGAGATGGTGGGCGAGGACTGGTTCGCCGGAGCGGCCCGCGCCTTCATGCGCGCGCACCCGGACCCCGATCCCGCGCTGGCGGCGTATGGCGAGACGTTTCCGGATTTTCTGGCGTCGTTCCCGCCGGCGCGGGAACTGCCCTATCTGGTCCCGGCGGCGCGGCTGGATCGCGCCTGGACCGAGGCCCATCTGGCGCCGGATCGCGGGCCGGGACCGCTTCATCCCTCGGCGCGGCTGTTCCGTTTCGACTGGAGCGCGCCGGCCCTGTGGCTGGCCCACCGCTATCCGGATCCGCCGGGCGCCGCCATGCGCTGGTCGCCCGAGACGCAGTCGCTTCTGATCCACAGGCCGCAAGCCGAGGTCCGCGCGCGGCTGCTGACGGACGCCGAATGGACGGTTCTGGACTCTGTCCTGCGCGGCCTGACCGGCGGCGCGGTCATGGCGCGCGTGCTGATCGACCATCCGGGCCAGACCCCCGCCGACCTCATGGCCGAACTGAAGGCATGGGGCGTCCTTCAATCCTCGCAGGAGTTCAATACATGACCACCGCCGCCGACGCCCCCACCACCCGCCGCTTTCCGCTCGAAACCCTGCATGCCCGCCTCGAGGCGCTGACGCCGCACAGCCTGCTGGCGCTGGTCATGCGGCTGGGCGTAGCGGTAGTCTTCTTCATCTCGGGACGGACCAAGGTGGATGGCGTCCTGATCCTGTCGGACACCACCTTTTTCCTGTTCGCTGAGGAGTACCGCGTGCCGCTGCTGCCGCCGGAGGGCGCGGCCTATCTCGCCACCTGGTCCGAGCATCTGTTTCCGGTGCTGCTGGTGTTGGGGCTGTTCACCCGGTTCTCGGCCCTGGCCCTGTTGGGCATGACGGTGGTGATCCAGTTGTTCGTCATCCCGACGGGCTGGCCGACCCACCTGATGTGGGCCGGGCCCATGCTCTATCTGATCTCGCGAGGCCCCGGCGCCTGGAGCGTCGACCGGCTGATCGGTCTGGAGCGATCGTCGCGCGCATGATGTGCTTGCACCCGGCGCGACGACCGCTACAGGGAGGAAAGCGCGCGGGGACCCTTGTCGATGTTCACCCTTCTCAACGCCCAGAGCCTGATCGGCCTGGCGGTCATCATCGGCCTGTGCTGGGCGCTGTCGGAGAACCGGCGGGCCTTTCCATGGAAGCTGGCGCTGGGGGCCGTGGCGGTCCAGACGGCCATCATCCTGTTCGTGTTCGGGGTGCCCGGCGCGGACATCGGGCTGGCGGTGATCTCCGGCGCGGTCGAGGGTCTGGCGACAGCCACCCGGCGCGGGGCCCAGTTCATCTTCGGCTATCTGGCCGGGGGAGATCAGCCCTATTCTGTGGAGAACCAGGGGGCGCTGTTCGTCTTCGCCTTCCAGGTGTTGCCGCTGATTCTGGTGATCTCGGCCCTGTCGGCCCTGTTGTGGCACTGGAAGATCCTGAAGTGGATCACGCGGGGCTTCGGCCTGCTGTTCCAGAAGTCCATGGGGCTGGGCGGCGCCTCGGCGCTGGCGGTGGCCTCCAACATCTTCCTCGGCATGATCGAGAGCCCCATCGTCATCCGGGCCTATCTGGACAAGCTGACCCGGTCGGAGATCTTCCTGCTGATGACGGTGGGCTTCTCCACCGTGGCGGGCTCGACCATGGTGGCCTACGCCACCATCCTGGCGCCGGTGCTGCCCAATGCGGCGGGCCACGTGCTGGTCGCCTCCATCGTCTCGGCCCCGGCGGGTGTGCTGCTGGCTCGCATTCTGGTGCCGGAAAAGCCCGGGGAGGGCGGCGCCTACGCCGAATACGACTCGGCCCTGAAGTACGACAGCGCCATCGACGCCATCTCCAAGGGCACGGCGGACGGCCTGATGGTGGTGCTGAACATCTCGGCCATCCTGATCGTGTTCGTGGCCCTGATGACCCTGGTCAACATGATGCTGGGCGGCCTGTGGCTGTTCGGCGAACCGGTGACGGTGGAGCGTCTGCTGGGGTTCGCCTTCGCGCCGCTGGCGTGGGCCACGGGGGTGCAGTGGAGCGAGGCGGGAACCGCCGGCTGGCTGCTGGGGGTCAAGCTGACCCTGACCGAGTTCGTGGCCTTCATCGAACTGGGCTCGATCCCGGAGGGCGAGATCAGCGAGCGCACTCGCCGACTGATGACCTACGCCCTGTGCGGCTTCGCCAACATCGGCTCGGTGGGCATTTCGGTCACCGGCCTGTCCATCCTGATCCCGGAACGGCGCGAGATGGTGCTGGGCCTGGTCTGGAAGGCGCTGATGGGCGGGTTCCTGGCCACCCTGGTCACCACCTCGGTGGTCGGCGCCTTGCCGGACAGCATCTTCACCGGTTAGGTTTCGAAAAGAAACGAACTGGAGGGCGATCCATGAAGCTCTATGACACCCAACGCGCGCCCAATCCGCGCCGCGTTCGCTGGCTGATGGCGGAAAAGGGCGTCGAGGACATCGAGATCGTTCAGGTCGATCTTCTCTCCGGCCAGCACCGGACGCCCGAATATCGCGACAAGGTGGGCGCCCCGCACGTTCCGGCGCTGGAGCTGGACGACGGGACCTGCATCTCGGAGTCCCTGGCCATCTGCCGCTATCTGGAGACGCTGTATCCGGAACCGAACCTGTTCGGCCGGGATGCGCGTGAACAGGCCGAGATCGAGATGTGGACCCGGCGGGTCGAGATGTACCTGTCCACGCCCATGATGCTGACGGTGCGCTTCACCCATCCGGCGCTGGCGGCGCTGGAAGATCCCAAGCCGGAGGTGGCGGCCTACAACCGCGACGGTGCGCAGCGCTACATGAAGTCGCTGGATCGCCGTCTGGCGGATCATGCGTTCATCGCCGCAGACCGCTTTACCATCGCCGACATCGTGGCGGCGACGGGCGTGGATTTCGGTCGCCTGATCAAGTACCGGCCACCGGAAGAGTACGTCCATTTCAACCGCTGGCTCGAGGCGTGCCGCGCCCGCCCGGCGGCGAAGGCGGGGCTGTAACGGGGAGGTCGCCATGCAGGTTTTGGCCCCGGTCGAACGCTGGATGGCCGTGCTGCTGGCGGCCCTGGCCGGCTATGTGGACAGCATCGGCTTCCTGCAACTGGGCGGTCTGTTCGTCTCGTTCATGAGCGGCAACACCACGCGCATGGCTGCGGGGCTGGCCCAGGGCGACTGGCGACTGGCCGGGACCGCCGGGCTGATCCTGCTGCTGTTCGTGATCGGGGCCATGGCGGGCGCTCTGGTGGCTTCGGGCGGCGGCCGGCGTCCGCGCGCCCGGGTGCTGGCCGTGGAGGCCGCCCTGTTGCTGGCGGCGGCCCTCGCAGCCGGATTGGGCCGTCCGTTCATCGCCGTCACCTGCATGGTGCTCGCCATGGGACTGGAGAACGCGGTGTTTCTCAGGAACGGACAGGTGGGCGTCGGGCTGACCTACATGACCGGCGCCCTGGTCAGGATCGGCCATACACTGGCGGCGGCCATGCGCGGCGGCGCCCTGCGGGATGTGATCCCTCCGCTGATGCTGTGGGGCGGGCTGACCGGCGGCGCGATCCTAGGCGCACTGGTCTTCAGCACCGTCGGTCTCGTCGCGCTGTATCCGGCGGCGGGTCTTGCGGCGGTGCTGGCAGTGGCGTCGGGGCGTGTCCGCTCTGCGTAAGTTGCGCTCCGGCATTAGCTAACCTAGCTTATCTCCCATGGCCGTCACTGCGAACATCCACGACGCGAAGACCAATCTGTCGAAGCTGATCGAACGGGCCGTCGCCGGGGAGGAGGTCATCATCGCCAGGGCGGGCAAGCCGCTTGTGCGGCTGCTGCCGATCGAGGTCGCCAAACCGAAGGGCAAGCGCGGAATTCTCGGGTCGCGAAGAGGGCAGATCAAATATGCGCCCGATTGGGACAGCCCGGAGACGAACGCCGAGATCGAGCGGCTTTTTTATGGTGAGGAAGCGGACGAGCCCCCTCTGCGCGGCGTCGCGGAAGAGTGAGGCTTCTGCTCGACACCAATGTCGTCCTGTGGATGCTGGATGATCCGGAAAGACTCTCGTTACTCGCGCGGGACGCGATCGATGACGCCTCCAACACCCTCATGGTCAGCACCGTCTCGATCCTCGAGGTGGCCATCAAACTCTCCACCGGAAAGCTGGAGATCGCCTACGACCTGCTGGAAGCCGTGGCGGAGGAAGGCTGCGAGATTCTCGATGTGAAAGCGGAGCATGCCTGGACGGTCAGGAGCTTGCCCCTGATCCACCGCGACCCTTTCGACCGGCTGCTGGTCGCCCAGGCGATCTGCGAAAGGGTCGTCATGGTCACAAGCGACCGGACCCTCCCCCGCTACGGCGCGCCCATCCTGCGCGCCTGACCTCACGCCCGCGGGGTGAATTTCTTGATCACGCCGGAGAAGGTCATAAGGGTCCGGCCCTCTGCGTGGATCTGGCCGCGCACGAAGATCAGCGAGCCGCCCGCGCGCACCACCTCGCCGGTGGCCTCCACAAGTTCGCCCACATGGGCGCCATCGATGAAGGTGGAGTCCAGCTGCACCGTCACCCCGGATTTGCCCTCCATCTCCTGATAGGCAGTCTGGAACAGGGCGATGTCGGCGAAGGTCATCAGGCAGCCGCCGTGCATGCGCCCGCCCGCGTTCATGTGCTTGGGCTCGGCCCGGAAGGCGCAGCGCATCTGGCCGTCGGGGTCGGGCTTGAAATAGAACGGGCCGACCACCTGGTCGAAGGTGCCGTGCAGGTCATAGGTCTGCCAGCCGGCGAATTCGCCCTCGCTCACCGTGATCTTCTCGACCATCCTCAATCTCCGACTCGAAATATCTTTTGCAGCGCAGCATATAGGCCCGATGACCGATCCAATCGAGAGCGCCATTTTCGAACACCTGAACCGGCTGGCGCCCGGAAAGTCCATCGAGCCGTCCGACGTGGCCAAGGAACTGGAGCCCGAACAGTGGCAGCGGATGCTGCCCAAGGTGCGCGGCGTCGCCGTGGGCCTGGCCCGCGAAGGCCGCCTGATCATCACCAAGAAGGGCAAGCCAGTCGATCCGAACGCCTTCAAGGGCGTTATCCGGCTGAAGCTGCCGGACGCCCCTGGAGATGATGACCCCGCCTGACCTGAACGCCGTCCTCGCCGAGATCCGCGCCTGCCGCGCCTGTGCGGGCGAGCTGGCGCATGAGCCCCGGCCGGTGGTGATGGTGGCGCTCGAGACGCGCCTGCTGATCTGCGGCCAGGCGCCGGGGCGCCGCGTGCATGAGAGCGGCGCGCCGTTCACCGATGCGTCCGGCGACCGGCTGCGGGACTGGATGGGGGTGGATTCGGAGACCTTCTACGGCGATCCGAGCATCGGCGTGGCGGCCCAGGCCTTCTGCTATCCTGGCACGGCCGCGGGGGGCGGGGACCATCCGCCGCCCAGGCGCTGCGCCCAGCTGTGGCGGCCCCGCCTGCTGGAGGCCCTGCCGGAGGTGGAGCTGACCCTGCTGGTGGGCGGCCACGCCCAGGCCTGGGCGCTGGCGGACCGCATGAAACCGACCATGACCGCGACCGTGGCGGCGTGGCGGGACTATCTGCCGGACGTCCTGCCCCTGCCGCACCCTTCCTGGCGCAACACCGCCTGGCTGCGACGCAATCCGTGGTTCGAGGCCGAGGTGGTCCCTTATCTGCGCGGGCGGGTGCGGGCTATGCTGGCGTCATGATCCGTCTCGTCTCCGTCTTGATCCTGATGCTGGCCTTGGCCGCCTGCGCGCCGACGGTGCAGCAGCCCCTGACCCCGCCGCCAAACTTCGCCGGGCCGGTCATAACGACCGGCGCCTTCGTGGTGCAGGACGGGGCCCGCCTGCCCCTGCTGCGCTGGCTGCCCGAGGGCGAACCGTGGGCGGTGGTGGTGGCCCTGCACGGCATGAACGACCACAAGGCCTCCTTTCATCTGGCCGGGCCGCACTGGGCCGAGCAGGGGGTGGCCACCTACGCCTATGACCAGCGGGGCTTCGGCCGGGCGCCCGGACGCGGGGTCTGGGCCGGGCAGGACCTGATGGCCGACGATCTGCGCACGGTGGTCGCCCTGGTCCGGGCCCGGCATCCGAACGCGGTCATCGCCGTGGCCGGGGAGAGCATGGGCGGGGCCGTGGCCGTCGCCGCCTTCGCCTCGGATCGCCCGCCCGCCGCCGACCGGTTGGTGCTGCTGGCGCCTGCGGTGTGGGGCTGGTCCAGCCAGCCGCTCAGCTACCGCGCCAGCCTGTGGGCCGCCGCACGTCTGATGGGATCGACGGCGCTGGAACCGCCCGATTGGGCCGTGCGCGACATCCGCGCCTCGGACAATCTGGTGGAACTGCTGCGCATGGGCCGCGACCCGGACATGATTTTCGCCACCCGGTTCGACGCGCTGGCGGGGCTCGTGGACCTGATGGAGACGGCCAGCCGCGATCTGGGCCGCACCCGCGTCCCGACCGCCCTGTTCTACGGGGCCCACGACCAGATCATCGAGGACGAGCCCATGGCGCTGGCTCTGGAGCGGGCAGGGGAGCCGCCGAACCTGCGCACGGCCTTCTACGAAGACGGCTGGCACCTGCTGAACCGGGACCGGCAGGCCCTGCGCGTCTATGGGGACGTGGCGGCCTTCCTGCGCGATCCCGCCGCGCCGTTCCCGTCGGGCGCCCCGCCGGTTCCCGCCGAATAGTCAGCGCCTCGAAACCGTCATGCTTGCCCGGCAGGAGCAGGCGGCGTATCTGGCGCGCACAAAAATCTGCTCAGGGAAGGCTCAGTTCAGGGCATGACGCTTTTCGATTCGCCGTCTTTTGCACAACACGAAGGCGTGCACGCCTTCTTTGACGAGAAAACCGGCCTCAAGGCCATGGTCGCGGTGCACTCCACCGCGCGGGGCCCCGCGGTGGGCGGCTGCCGCATGTGGAACTACGGCTCCTCGGCCGAGGCGCTGGAGGACGTTCTGCGTCTGTCGCGCGGCATGAGCTACAAGAACGCCGTGGCCGATCTGGACATGGGCGGCGGCAAGTCGGTCATCATGGGCGACAGCCGCACACAGAAGACGCCGGAGCTGTTCCGCGCCTTCGGTCGCGCGCTGAACACCCTGGGCGGCACCTATTATTCGGCCGAGGACGTGGGCGTGTCGGTGGAGGACATCGCCGAGGCCCGCAAGGAGACCCCCTATGTGGTCGGCCTGTCCGGCGGCAAGGAGGGCTCGGGCGACCCCAGCCCCGTCACCGCCGAGGGCGTCTATCGCTCCACCCTGGTGGCCGCGCGCCGCCTGTGGAAGCAGGACGACCTGACCGGCCTGACCGTGGCCCTGCAGGGCGTGGGCCATGTGGGCGGCTATCTGGCCGACAAGCTGGCGAAGGCCGGCGCGAAGCTGATCATCACCGACGTCAACACCCAGGCGCTGGAAGAGGTCGCGGCCCGCACGGGCGCCGAGATCGTGGCCCCGGACGCCATCTATGATGTCCAGGCCGACATCTACGCCCCGTGCGCCCTGGGCGCGACCCTGAACGAGAAGACCCTGGACCGCATCACGGCCCGGGCGGTGGTGGGCGCGGCCAACAACCAGCTGGCCACGCCGGAAATCGGCCTCGAGCTGTTCCGTCGCGGCGTGCTGTACGCCCCTGACTATGTCGTCAACGGCGGCGGCATCATCAATGTGGCCTCCGAGATGCGCGCCCGGGAAACCGGCGGTTCCTATGACCCGCAATGGGTCGAAGGCAAGCTGGACCGCCTGATGCAGACGCTGGAGGAGGTGCTGGAGCGTTCCGACGCCGAAAAGCGCCCGACCCACGAGATCGCCGACGCCATCGCGGAAGCGCGGATCAACGCGGCGCGGGATGCCAAGGAAGCCCAGCGCAAGGCGGCGTGACGTCCTCCCCATGGCTCGTCATTCCCGGCCTTGTGCCGGGAATCCATACGCTCCGCTCTTTCGGGTCTGGCCCTGCGGGTCAGAGCGTATGGACCCTCGGGACAAGCCCGAGGGTGACGAGGATTGGGGATGTCATCACCAATCGAGCGCTGCCTCCCCCCGCAGGATGGCCTCCGCCTCGGCCGAGTGCTTTGCGCCAGCCCGATCGTGCAGGATCAGGGGCGGTAGCAGGCGCAGGGGCGCGCGGCCGGTCTTGATGGCGTGGACGATCACCCGCTTGGCGGGGTCATCGGCGTAGGGGTGTACCGGCCGCACCGCGAACGAACCCGCCTTGTCGCCCAGCAGGGTCAGGATGTCCGCCAGCCGGTCGGCGCGGTGGATCATGACAATGCGCCCGCCTTCCTTGACGGCCTTGAGGAGAAAGCCGGTCCAGGCCGCCAGCCCATCGTCGGCCATCCAGGCGCCGCGCTTGCCGGGGGCGGGGGCGCGCAGGGCGGCGGGGTCGTCGAAGAAGGGCGGATTGCTGACGGCCCAGTCGAAGGGCTTAAGCCCCAGCGGCCGAAACCCGGCGGCTACGTCGCCCGTGTGCACCGCGATCCGCTCGCCCCAGCCGTTCAGCGCCGCGTTGTCCTGC
>NZ_PNLV01000014.1 GCF_013823285.1 Brevundimonas sp.
TGCCCACCCTGCTGGCGGGCGACTTCGTGGCCCGGGTCGCTTCCGGGCCGGACAATTTCCTCACCCCCAACCAGACCGCCAAGGCGCTGGAGGCCGGCCCCCTGATGCTGGAGATGGCCCGCCGCGCCCACCAGGGCGGGGTGCGCATCGCCTTCGGCACCGATTCCGGCGTCTCGGCCCACGGCGACAACGCCCGCGAGTTCGCCCTGCTGGTGCGCGCCGGCCTGACGCCGCTGGAGGCCATCCAGGCCGCCACGGTCAACGCCGCCGAGCACTTACGCCTTCAGGACCAGATCGGCCGCCTCGCCCCCGGCATGGCGGCGGACCTGATCGCGGTCGAGGGGGACCCCCTGACCGACGTCACCGAGCTGGAGCGCGTGGCCTTCGTCATGAAGGGCGGCGTGACCTATCTGGACTGATCACACCCCGAATATCCACCAGATGGCCGCGCAGGTGGCGGCGCCGACGATGATCATCATGGGCACCCCGATCTTCAGGAAGTCAGTGAAGCGGTAGTCTCCCGCCGCATAGACCAGGGTGTTGGTCTGGTAGCCGATGGGCGTGGCGAAACTGGCCGAGGCGGCGAACATCACCGCCACCAGCAGCGGCCGGGCGTCGATGCCCATCTGCTCGGCCAGGCCGATGGCGATGGGCGTCATGATCACGGCCACCGCATTGTTGGTCACCATCTCGGTCAGGATGGTGGTCAGAAAATACAGGCACACCAGCACCACCAGCGGCGAGGCGTCCACCAGCAGGGGCGTGGCCCAGCCCACGATCAGACCGACGCTGCCGGCGTTCTGCAGGCCGATGCCGATGGCCAGCATGGCGAAGATCAGCACCAGCACGTCCCCGTCGATGGCGCCCCAGGCGTCCTCCGGGTCGATGCAGCGGGTCACCAGAATCACCGCCACGGCGATGATGGCGGCCCCGGCGATGGGGATGATGCCGAACGCCGCAGCCAGCACGGTTCCCGCCAGCGCCGCGATGGCGATGGGCGCCTTGCTGCGCCGGAACGGCTGGCTCTGGGTCGCGCCGACGCCCATGAGCGTGCGGTTCTCGCGCAGGTCCGGCACCGTTTCCGGCGGCGCGGCGATCAGCAGGGTGTCCGCCGCCCGCACGCGCGCCCCGCCCATGTCCGGCCCGGGCAGGTGGTGGGACCGCGACACCCCCAGAATTCTCAGCTTCAGCCGCGACAGCATCGGGATCTCGGACAGCCGCCGTCCGATGCCCGGATGGGTCGGGGCGATGGTAGCCTCGATGAAGGTGATCTTGTCGTCCTCGCTGTCGGGATCCTCTTCGCTTTCCTTGCGGGTCAGGACGATGCCGCCGGTGCGTCCGTTCATGCCCACGGTGAAGCCCGGCGCCCGGGCCAGGCCCTGGATTTCATGAGCGGGCGCCGACAGCAGGATGCGGTCGCCCTGCAGCAGGGCCTGATTGTCCAGATCCTTGCGCAGGATGCGGCCGTCGCGCTTCAAACCCACCACCTTGGTGTCGGACCGCTTCAGCAGATTGATCTCGCCCAGCTTGCGCCCGATGCGGTCGCTGCCGTCGCGCACCAGCAGTTCGGTCAGGAAGATGTGCGCATCCGTTTCACCATCGTCCCGGTCCTCCCGTCTGGGCAGCAGGAACGGCCCCAGCAGCGCCAGGGTCAGCACGCCGCTCAGGACCGTGACCAGACCCACCCCGGTGATCTCGAAGATGCCGAAGGGCTCCATCCCCATGTCCCGCGCCACGCCGTCCACCAGCAGATTGGTGGAGGTGCCGATCAGGGTCAGGGTTCCCGACATGATGGACAGATAGGACAGCGGAATCAGCAGGCGTGTGGAGGCGATGGACAGGGCCTTGGCCAGTTTCCTGATCACCGGGATCAGGATGATCACCACCGGGGTGTTGTTCATGAAGGCGGGCGCGGTCAGGGCCCCGCCGAACACCCCCGCCGCAGTCAGACGCGGACGCTCCTGCGCGCCCCGCGTCACCAGACCCAACAGCGCCTCGATCGCCCCGGTCCGCACCAGGGCCCCGGACAGGATGAACATGGCGGCGATGGTCACCGGCGCCGGATTGCCCAGCACCGACAGGGCCGAGGTCAGGGGCAGGAAGCCCGTCAGCATCATGATCGCCACCCCGCCCACGGCGATCACCGTCGGCGGCAACCGCTCGCTGATGAAGGCCGCGAACAGCCCGACCAGGAACGCCAGGCCGATCCAGGCGCTGTGCGTGTCGATGAAGGTGGTGATGACGTCCAAGGCAGCCCCTCTCGCCGGAAGGCTCCGGCTTCGCACGAAAGGCGCGGGCGTGCATCCGGTTCCGCGTTGACGCAACCCCCGTGGGCGCCTACCCCCGAGCCATGAACAGCCAGACCCTGCCCCATCCCATCGACGGCCTGCGCGCCGTGGCCGCCGACTACGACGTCCTGCTGTGCGACGTCTGGGGCGTGATCCACAACGGGCGCGAGCATTTCGCCCCCGCGCTGGACGCCCTGATCCGCTTCCGCGACGGGGGCGGCAAGGTGGTGTTGATCTCCAACGCCCCGCGCCCGTCCCGGGCCGTACTGTCCCAGCTGGACAGCCTGGGCGTGCCCCGCACGGGCTGGGACGCCTTCGTCACCTCCGGCGACGCCACCCGCGCCGAGCTGAGCCGCCGCGCCCCCGGCCCCGTCTGGGCCCTGGGGCCGGATCGGGACATGCCCCTCTATGAGGGAACCGGCGTCGCCGTGACCGACGGACCGGACGAGGCCGGGTTCATCTGCTGCACCGGTCTTTACGACGACACCGCCGAACAGCCGCAGGACTATCGCGAAGCCCTGTCGAAGGCCGCCGCGCGGGATCTGGAGATGGTCTGCGCCAATCCCGACCGGGTGGTGCAGCGCGGCGACCAGTTGATCTACTGCGCCGGTTCGCTGGCCGATCTCTACGAAACCCTCGGCGGGCGCGTGACCATGGCCGGCAAGCCGTTCGGCCCCATCTACGATCTGGCCATGAAGGAGGCCGAGACCCTGCTGGGCGCCAATGCGGACCGGTCCCGGGTGCTGTGCGTGGGCGACGGGGTGGTCACCGATGTCATGGGCGCCAACGGCCAGGGGCTGGACTGCCTGTTCGTGGCCGCCGGCATCCACGGGGCCACGGCGCAGGGGCCGGACGGCCGGGTCGACGCGGAAAAGGCGGGCGAGCTCCTCAGGGCCGAGACCACCTATGCCCGCTACACGATGCTGGACCTGGCCTGGTGAGGCTCGCCAAGCGAAGCTTCCGGCGCTAGAGCACCCCCATGACTGAGAAAAAACTCGTGGGGGCGCACCCCTCAGGCGGCTACATCCTCGACGAACTGCACGTCGGCATGACCGCTGAAAAAACCGTCGAGATGACCGAACAGCGCATCCAGCAGTTCGCCGACGCCTCGGATGACTTCAACCCCGTGCACATGGACGAGGCCTTCGCATCAAAGACCGCCTATCGCGGTCGCATCGCCCATGGGTTGCTGTCGGCCTCCTTCGGCTCGGCGGTGGTGGGCACCATCCTGCCCGGCGCCGGAGCCATCTACCTGCACCAGAGCCTGGCCTTCGAAAAGCCGGTGCGCATCGGCGACAAGGTCACCGCCCGCGTCACCGTGGCCGCCGTCGACCTGGAATCGGCCCGGGTGACCCTCAAGACCGAGGGCTATATCGGCGACACCTTCATCATGGGCGGAGAGGCCATCGTCCGTGTGCCGCGCCGTCGTCGGCCGGCGAAGGACTGACTTGCCCGTCCGCCTGATCACCGACTGGCGGAGCCTGCCTGCGGGCGACCGGGGCGCGGCGGTGGCGGTGGGCGCCTTCGACGGGGTCCACCGGGGCCATCAGGCGGTGATCGCCGAGGCGAAGGCGGCGGCGGACCGGCTGGCTGCCCCGCTGGCCGTGGTCAGCTTCGACCCCCATCCCCGTCGCTTCTTCCAGCCCGACGCCGCGCCTTTCCGCCTGATGACGCCGGACCAGATGGCCCATGCGCTGGCGCCGCTGGGCGTGGACCGGCTCTATCTGCTGCCCTTCGACGCCGAGATGGCGGGCATGAGCGACCGTGATTTCGCCGATCAGGTGCTGCATCAGGGGCTGGGCATCGTCCATGCGGCGGTGGGTTTCGACTTCACCTTCGGCAAGGGCCGCTCCGGCTCGCCCCAGGCCCTGGCCGACTATGGCGGCGAGATGGGCTTCACCGTTTCCGCCGCCCGGCGGGTGGACGACGCCGACGGGCTCAAGCTGTCGTCCAGCGCGGTGCGCGAGGCGCTCAAGGCGGGGGACATGGACCGCGCCGCCGCCATTCTGGGCCGCCCCTTCGCCATCCAGGCCGAGGTCGTCCACGGCGACAAGCGCGGCCGCGAGATCGGCGTGCCCACCGCCAACATGGCGCTCGGCGACTATATGCGCCCGGCCTACGGCATCTATGCGACCCGCACGCGCCTGCCCGACGGCCGGGTGGTGGACGGCGTCTCCAGCCTCGGCGTCCGCCCCATGTTCCGCACCGAGACCCCTATGCTTGAGGCCTGGCTGTTCGACTTCGACGGCGACCTCTACGGCCAGACGCTGGAGACCGAGCTGATCGCCTTCCTGCGCCCCGAAGCGGCCTTTGACGGCCTGGACGCCCTCAAGGCCCAGATCGACGCCGACGCCCGGGCGGCCCGGGCGGTTCTGGGGTCCTGAAGAGAGGCGGATATCTTTTTTAGTCCCCCACCCTCCGGGCGCCTTAAAATGCGGTCTGGCGGACGTGGTCCGGGCGCGGCGAGCGAAGGGGGCTTTGATACCACTGATACGATTCAGACCCTGTTTTTTCGGGGTCGGAGTCTGAATCTCGGGGCCGATTTCGGACTATTCGGACTATTCAGACCCTGTTTTTTCCGCCCGGAGTCTGAAATCCGGAACGGCCGAGGACGGTGAGGAAGCCCGCCTCATCCTCGAACCGCGCCCGCACCGGCCAGGCCGTGACCCGGCCGCGCCACTCGGGGGGCAGGCGGACCCAGTCCTTCTCGGTGGTCACCAGCCCCGCGTCCTGATCCGCCGCCCGGGCCGCCAGCGCCTTCAGGTCGCCCTCGGCGAAGGCGGCGTGGTCAGGGAAGGCGGCGAAGTCGATCAGGTCACAGCCGGCGGCGGTCAGGGCCCGCTCCACCTTCCACGGCTTGGCGATCCCCGCGAAGCCCAGTTGCGGCCCGGGCGGCGGCGGCGCAGCGGCCTCCAGCCGGGCGATAAATACCGGCTTATCCTTGAATAAACTCAACAATTCCTGATCCGCGTGCGGCAGATCAGCCGGCAGCAGCACCACCACCGCATCGGCCCGCGCCAGCCCGGCCTGCAGCGGCTCGCGCATGGGCCCGGCGGGGAACACCGCCCCGTCCCCGAAGGGCCACTCCCCGCCCCGCGTCTCCCCGTCCACCACGATCAGGGACAGGGTCTTCCTCAGGCTGGGGTTCTGATGCCCGTCGTCCATGACCACCACCGCGGCCCCCGCCTCCGCCGCCGCCCGCGCGCCCGCCGGGCGATCCTTCGCCACCCACACCGGGGCCACCCCGGCCAGCAACAGCGGCTCATCGCCCACGTCCCCGGCGGCATGCTGCGCGGGGTCCACCCGCACCGGCCCCGCCAGCCGCCCGCCATAGCCCCGCGTCAGCCCGTGGGCCTCCAAACCCTTGTCCCGCAACAGGCGCAGCACCTCCCGCGCCACCGGCGTCTTGCCCGACCCGCCAACGGTCAGATTGCCCACCGAGATCACCGCCACGCCCGCATCCACCGGGACAGTCCGTGCGATCCGCCGCGCCGTCGCCCCGGCCCACAGCCAGGACAGGGGCTTCAGCAGGGTGCGAACGACCGGCGACGGCGCGCCCTCGCGCACATACCACCAGCGCGGCGTGTTCAGCTTCATGGCGTCCTCCCGGCGGGCAACAGGGGCGCCAGATGGCTCCACAGCCGGTCCAGCCCCGCGTCCGCCGCCTGGGCTGCACGCCGGGCCCGCTCGCCCACAGCCCGCGCCTTCACCGGATCGGCCAGCAGGGGCGCGATCGCCGGCGCCAGCTGCTCGACGCGCTCAACCCGGATCAGGCCGCCCGCCCGCTCCAGATCGGCCGCCACGTCGGGCCAGTTGGCCATGTCCGGCCCGCAGATCGTGGGCTTGCCCAGCCGCGCGGGCTCCAGCGGATTGTGCCCGCCCGCCCCCGCATGGCCGATCACCGGCCCGAACGAGCCGCCCATGACCACCACGTCCGCCAGCGCCAGGAACAGGCCCATCTCGCCAAGGGTGTCAGCCAGGTAGACTGAGGTGTCGAGCGCAATGGGCTCGCCCGCCGAGCGCACGGCGACCATGCGGCCTTCGGTGCGCAAGGTCTGGACCAGCCCGCCGCCCCGCTCCGGATGGCGCGGCATGAGGATCAGGAACGGAACCTCCTCCAACGCGTCCAGAGCCCTGGCGATGGCCCGTTCCTCGCCCGGATGGGTGCTGGCCGCCAGCACTACGGATCGGTCGCCGATGGCCGCGCTCAGCTGGTCGAAGGCGCCCTTGTCGTGGGTCAGGGGTCCGCCCGCCAGCTTCAGATTGGCGCGGCCCTGCACCTGCCCCCCCAGGGCCTCGAGGCGCGCGGCGGAGGCGTCGTCCTGGGGCAGGATCAGATCGAAGGCCGACAGCAGCGTCCGCGCCGCGCCCCGCGTGCGGCCCCAGCCCTGCGCCGTCTTGTCGGTGATGCGGGCGCTGATCAGGGCCAGCTTCACGCCGCGCTCCCGCGCCGCCCCGATCAGATTGGGCCACAACTCGCTCTCCACCAGCACGCCCAGCGAGGGCCGCCAGTGGTTCAGGAACCGCGCCGTCGCCAGCGGCCCGTCCACCGGGGCGTACTGATGGATGACGTCGGGCGGCAGGCGCTCGGCCAGGATGCGCGCCGAGGTCACGGTGCCCGAGGTCACCAGAATCGCCGTCTCCGGCCGCTCGGCCCGCAGCCGGGCGATCACCGGCAGCAGGGACAGGCTCTCGCCCACGCTGACCCCGTGCAGCCATACCAGCGGTCCGGACGGCCGCGGGATCGACGGGCGGCCCAGTCGTTCGTTGAGGCGGCCCATGTCCTCCTTGCCGCGCCGGGCCCGCGCACCCAGCAGGCGCGGCGCCAGCGGCTCCAGCCAGCCGGTGACCACGCTGTAGGCTTTCAGGACCAGCGACATCAGGTCTTCGCCAGGGTCTCGGCCCGGTCCTCGACGGCGGTGAGGCGCGCGGTCCACGCGTCGATCACCGAAGCAGGATCCACGCCCCGCCCGATCTCGACCCGGTCCCAGACCATGGCCCCGCGCGCAAACGGCAGCGGCAGCATCGCCCGGTCCCAGCTGTTCAGGCGGATGGCGGGGCGGCAAGACAGGCCCAGCAGCAGCACAGGCGCCCCGGACATGCGGGCCATGACCGCCAGCCCCTCACCCATCTGCCGCGCCGGGCCCCGGGGCCCATCCGGCGTCAGGGTCACCGCCCCGCCGGACTTCAGCCACTTCAGGGCGTCGCGCAGAGCCTGGGACCCGCCCTTGGCCTTCTCCGGCCTCTCCTTCTTCTGGGACGAGCCGCGAATGGCGGGAAAGCCCAGCCGCGCCACGGCGTCGGCGATGAATTGCCCGTCAGGGGACAGGGAGATGAGCGCGCGGACCGGCTGGCCCCGGCCATGGTCCCAGGCGGCGGGGGCCAGGCCGATGCGTGAATGCCAGAAGGCGATAATGACCGGCCCGCCCCCGGCCCAGGCGGCCTCGACCAGGTCGCGGTTCTCGTGGCGCCAGCGGATGGTGGCGAAGCACAGCCGCATCCAGCCCGCCATCAGGCGGCTGAGAACCCCCTGAATCACCGGATTCCGGATCGGCCTCACGAGCCCGCCTCGTCCGGCGCGGCGTCCAGGGACTGCTGGCGCGCCAGGCGCGCGTACAGACCGCCGCGCCCAACCAGTTCCGTGTGCGAACCTTCCTCCACGACCCGCCCGGCCTCGATCACATAGATCCGGTCCGCGTTCTGCACCGTGGACAGGCGGTGGGCGATCATCAGGGTGGCGCGGCCTTCCATCAATCGTTCCAGCGCCGCCTGCACCAGCGCCTCGCTCTCGGTGTCCAGAGCGCTGGTGGCTTCGTCCAGCAGCAGGATCGGTGCGTCCTTGAGGAAGGCCCGGGCGATGGCGATGCGCTGGCGCTGGCCGCCGGAGAGGCGAACCCCGGCCTCGCCGGCGCGGGTGTCATAGCCCTCAGGCAGGGCCGTGATGAACTCATGGGCCGCGGCCGCCCGCGCCGCCGCTTCGATCTCGTCCGGCGAGGCGTCGGGTCGGCTGTAGGCAATGTTGAAGGCGATGGTCTCGTCAAACAGGAATGGCTCCTGGGTCACCAGGGCGATGCGGTCGCGCAGGGCCTTCAGCGCCACATCCCGCACATCGAGGCCATTGATGCGCACCGCCCCGCCGGTGACGTCATAGAACCGGGGCAGCAGGCTCAGGATGGTGCTCTTGCCGCCGCCGGACGGGCCGACCAGGGCCACGGTCTCCCCGGGACTGACCCGGATGTCCACGGCGCTGAGCGTGGGGGCCGCATCGGAATAGGCGAAGCTGACGCCCTCGAACCGCACCTCGCAGGGACCGTCCGGCAGATCGACCGGCTCGGCCGCCTCGCGGATCTCGGGCTGGATGTCCAGGGCCTCGAACAGGCGGCGGGCCGCTGTGAGCCCCTCGGCCAGCACGGTCTGCAAATTGCTCAGATTACGCAGCGACTGGGCGGCGGCCAACAGGATCCCGATGAAGGCGGTGAACTCGCCCACGTTCATCTCGCCCTGCTGCGAGCGCCAACCGGCATAGGTCAGAACCGCGGCGACCACGAACATGGCCACCATTTCGCTGGAGGGGCCCGAGAACGCCTTGGCGTTGGCGCCCTTGATGACGAAGCGCTGGCGTCGGGCGATGACCTCGCCCACCCGCGCGTCCTCGGCGTCCTCGCGGTTCTCGATCTTGACCAGCCGCACCCCGTCCAGGTTCTCCATCAGGGCGGTGGACAGCACCGTGGTCTCGGCCATGGCCCCCACGGCGGCCTTGCGCGCCTTCTTCGAAAACCGCCGCAGCACCAGATTCACCACCGGCATGCCGCACAGCACCACCAGCGCCAGCATGGGATCGATCCAGATCATCGAGGCGATCAGGGCGATCAGGGTCAGGCCGTGCTGGGTGTAGCTCACCGTCCCGGTGGTGAAGGCCTCGCGCACCAGATTGGCGTCGAACAGCACCGACGAAACGAACCCGCCGGAGTGCTGGGCGCGCAGGCGGGCCAGGTCGGCGCGGATCATGCGGGCGAACAGCTGGCCCTGAATCTCGCCCACCACCCCGTGGCCCAGGCGGTTGACCAGATTGGCCTGGCCGATGGCGGCGGCGCCCCGGAGCACCCCGACCCCGGCGATGGCGGCGGGGATCATCCACAGGGCGTTGGGGTCCTGATCCACGAACAGGCCGTTCACCGCCGGCTCCAGCAGCCGCAGGATCAGGGCGGTGGTCCCGGCGGTCACGGCCGCGCACAGCATGGCCAGGGCCAGCCGGCCCTTTCGCTCGGACAGGTAGTCGCGCCAGATGCGCGCCAGCAGGGGGCGCAGCGGCTGTCGCGCTTCGGGCGGGGTCACGGTCATGGCTTCCGCTCCGACGTCAGGGTGGCGAAGTCAAGGCGTCGTCGCCTCAGCCCCACGGGCCGCCGTGCGAGCCGGAGCCGCCATCAGGGCCGCTCTCGCGCGCCTGACGCTCCGCCTGCCGCCGCGTGGCCCATGCCCGGAACCAGCGCGTGGCCTGACGGTCCCGCCGCCAGACCAGAACCCAGAAGGCCAGCAGGGTCAGAAGCGAGATGAGGCCGAACAGCTGCTGGCCGTCCAGGGTCGTTCCAAACATTGTCATGGCGTGATCTTACGCCTTCAGAGCGGCCTCGTCGCCCCGTTGATCGTTCCGGGGGTCGATCATGCGGTGGGCGTGCAGGATGAAGTAGCGCATGTGGGCGTTGTCCACGGTCTGCTGCGCCTTGGCCTTCCACGCCTTGCGGGCTTCCTCGTAGTTCGGGAAGGCGCCGACGAAGTCGACCTGGGACAGGTCGCGGAACGCGGTCCCGTTCAGGTCGCGCAGCTCGCCGCCGAAGACGATGTGCAGCAGCTGGTTGTTTTCGATGTCCTGAGGCATTGGTTCGTCCGTCCGTTGAATGGCGGTTCAGTTGGCCAGCGGAATAGGCCGACAGCGCCCGATTATCAACGGATGCAGGGCCGGCGCGGCGCAGATCAGGCTGGCCTGTCGCGGATCGGCCCGGTTGAAGCGCCAGGGCTGGCCATGGTGGTCGCTGACCGTCGCCCCGGCTTCCGCCGCGATCAGCGCCCCGGCGGCCACGTCCCAGTCCCACTTGGGCGTCAGGGCCATGGCGGCGTCGAAGACGCCGGACGCCACCAGCGCCATGCGATAGGCCAGCGAGTTGCGGTTCTCCACCCGCATGGGGGGCCAGGGCTCCGGCCATTTCGGGCTGTCCAGCAGGCCCGCGCCGGTCAGGACGGAGGCGTTCTCCAGCATCGAGGTCTCTGACGCCGCGATCATCCGCCCGTTCAGCAGGGCGCCGCCGCCTTCCACCGCCGCGAAGGTCTCATTCAGGTCCGGGGCGTGGATAACCGCCGCCACGGGGCGGCCGTCCTCGACGATGGCCAGCGCCACGCTCCACCACGGCCTGTTCTTCATGAAGGCCACTGTGCCGTCGATGGGATCGACCACAAGGATGCGCCGCCGCGACAGCCGTTCGGCGTTGTCTGCGGTCTCCTCTGACAGCCAGCCGTGATCGGGGCGGGCCGCCGTCAGATGCTCGCGCAGCCAGCGGTCCACCGCCACGTCCGCATCGGTCACGGGCGAGCCGCCTGGCTTGGACTGGATCTTCAGGCCCTGCGCCCGGTGGCGCACGGCCAGGGCGCCGGCCTCGACCGCCGCCGCCTTCAGCAGGTCCAGGTCGGCGGCGAGCGTCATTTCCCGGCGATGGCCACCGCGTCGATCAGCAGCGACGGGCTGTTGAACGAGCCCCGGAACTCCAGGTCCGATCCGACCACCATCCGTCCCGCCAGGGCCAGCAGGTTGCCCGCCACGGTGATCTCGCTGACGGGCCAGGCGATCTGGCCGTCCTCGAACCAGAAGCCGGACACGCCCGCCGACCAGTCGCCGGTGTTGGGATTCAACGAGGGGCCGAACATGGACGTGACCAGAAGCCCGGTCTTCGCATCGGCCATCAGGCCCTTCAGGTCGCGCGCGCCGGGCTCGAGATGCAGGTTATGGCCGGAGACGCCGGAGGGCCCCGCCAGGCCGCGCGAGGCGTGGCCCGTGGTCTGCAGGCCCAGTTGCGCCGCCGAGGCGGTGTTCAACATCCAGCCGTTGATCACGCCCGCAGAGATCAGTTCGCGCCGCTCCACCGCCACGCCCTCGTCGTCGAAGGGGGTGGAGCCCAGCCCGCGCGGCCGGAACGGGTCGTCGATCAGGGTCACGGCGCCGGACAGCACCTGCTGGCCCAGCCGATCCTTCAGGAACGACACGCCGCGGGTCACCGCGGTCCCGGCCATAGCCTGCACGAAAGGCGAGATGACCTGCGTCGCCAGACGGTTCTCGAAGATCACCGGGGCGGTGGTCGAGGCGATCTTGCGCGCGCCCAGCCGCGCCACGGCCCGCTGTCCGGCCAGGGCGCCGATGGCCTCGGCGCCCGGCAGATCCGACAGGTGGCGGACGGAGCGGTGTTCGCTGCCGCGCTCCTTGGCGCCGTCCCGGGCGGCGATGACGCCCACCCCCAGAGAGAAACTGCTGCCCCGGTGCGCGCCGTCGAAGCCGTGCGACGTCGCCAGCCGCCAGTCGCCGGCGGACCAGGTGGCGCTGCCGCCTTCGGAGATGGACACGCCGGGCGTGGCCCGGGCGGCGTCTTCCGCCTGACGCGCGGCGGCTTCCAGCGCCTCGGCGGTGCATTCTGTTGGGTCGAACAGGTCCAGATCCGGGTGAGGGCCCTGGGCCAGCCGATCTTGGGGCGCCAGGTCCGCATAGGGATCCTCCGGCGCCAGCCGCGCCATGGCCACGGCCCGCTCCACCAGACGGTCGCGGGTTGCGGCGGACAGGTCCGAGGCCGAGACCGTCGCCTGACGGCGGCCCACGAACACGCGCAGGCCCAGATCGCGGGACTCCTCGCGCTCCACCTCCTCCAGCGCGCCGTTGCGCACGCCCAGCGACAGGGTGCGGCGATCCGCGTGCACCGCCTCGGCGGCGTCGGCCCCGGCCTTCAGCGCGGCGGAGAGAATGTCGTTCAGGATATCGGTGGTGGGGAGGGAAGCATCAGCCATGCCCCGATATGGCCGGTCGCCCGCCCGCCCGCAACCGGCCCTGATCTGAGGCGCCGTTCAGGACGCCGTCAGGGCACCGCATAGGCGATCAGGATCACGCCGATGGTCAGCAGGGGGATGTAGGTCAGCATCATGCCCACGACGCGCGATCGTGTCGCCCCCACCGATCGGCTGAGGCCGAAGGCGTGAATGAGGCGCCCCAGAAAGAAGACCGCGCCCACGGCGTGCATCAGCCAGGGCGTCACGCCCACCATGGCCATCAGGGCCAGGGCCGCCATGCCCGCCGGCGCATACTCCGCCGCGTTGCCGAAAGCGCGCGAGGCGGCCATCAGCTCCGGCGCTTCGCCATCGCCGTAACCGATGCGCAGCCGCTGGCGCTGGCGCACCACCAGACCCGACAGGGTGATCAACAGCAGGATCAGCAGGCCGCCCCACAGGGCGGCGGCGCGGGCTGAATCCTGAACGGCGGCGGTGAACAGGTCCATCAGCGGACCTCCCTTCCAATGGGGTACAGGCGATAGCGGTCGTCATAGAAGGGCGTCCGCTCGTAGAACCATGCCAGACGGGCGTTGCCGTCGGCGGCGAATTCCGCGTCTTCCGCCAGCCGGGCCTCGAAGGCAGCGCGGAGGGCCGGATCGGACTCCAGCATGCGCTCGGCCAGCGGCGCGATGGCGTAAGCCTCGATGTACTCCACCCGGTTCAGGATTTCCGGGAACATGCCCCAGGCGAAGAAGCTCTCGGACGACTGGGGCTCCAGAGCCAGCACCACCAGATCGCCCAGGGGCTGATCGGTGGGCACCCGCACCGATCCGGCCGGGAAGGTCCAGTCGCGGTCCTCCGTCGCCACCGTCTCGACCGTGATCGGCACGTGGCCCTCGCTGGTGCGGCCCGAGACCCTCGGGTTTTCAAGGCGCAGCATCTGCACCGGGACCGTGCGCGGCGCGTCCAGCACCTCCATCCGCACCCCGTGCAGGCGCAGGCGCTCGATGACGTCCGCCCGATACGACGGCACCCAGTAGGCCTCCGGCCGCGCCAGGGTCAGGGTCGGACGTGACCCGTAGAACGGCATCATCCACGGTTCGGGGTCCGGCTGGCCCAGCCAGCGGATCTCCGACCGGCCGGAGGCGACGCTTTCAAAGGTTTCGTAGCGTATGCCCAGGAACTCCCGGGTGGCCACCGGCTCTTCGGTCGGCGCAAAATTGGCGAGGATTTCACTCGGCCGCAGGGCACGGTCGCGGGTCACCGCCACCCGCAGGTCTTCGCCGTGGTCGGCCAGCAGGCGCATGGCTGCCTCAAGGAACACATAGGTTCCCAGAACCCGCTGCTGGTGGGGCTTCAGGCTGTGGTTCTCGATCAGGATGGTGGGCACATGGGCGGCCGAGCCCCAGCCGTTGGAGAACCGCTCGCCCAGCCCGCCGTCCGACAGACCCGCGCGCGGGTTGCGGTCGTCCATGGCGAAGACCAGTTCGCCGGGGATGTGGCCCTGGGCCTCCAGCGCCTCGTTCATGGCCGGCTTGAAGGCGTCGTCCAGCCATTGGGCGATGGCCGGAGAGCGGGACCAGACGCCGTTCTCGCCATTGTAGCCGTAGGTGACGTCGTACTGATAGTCGATGCCGTCGGTGACGTGGATGTCCACATACAGGTCCGGCTGGTAACGCTGGATCAGGCCCATGACCGCGCGCATCTCGGTCTGGTCCAGCTTCACGAAGTCGCGATTCAGATTCTGGTTGGTGGCCGTATGACGCCAGCCCTGGATGCGCGGTCCGCGCTGGTTCGGCCGGGAATGGGCGCCGGCGCGCTCGTGGCCGTCGACGCTCAGGATCGGGATCAGGATCAGATTGACCCTGTCCAGCAGATCGTCGCGGCCATACATGGCGATGTCGCGCAGCAGCATCATGCCCGCGTCCTTGCCGTCAATCTCGCCCGGGTGGATGCCGGCCTGGGCCAGCAGCACCGGCTTGGAGGGATCGAATGCGGCGCCGTCCTTCGACGCGATCACCGCATAGATGGGCCGGCCCTCCGGCGAGGTTCCGAACTGTTCGATGCGGATCAGGTCGGAGGCCCCATCCAACCGGTCGAACCAGGCGCGGGTGTCAGCGTAGGTCGGGCTGAAGTCATGCGCCGGGTCGGCCTCGAACGGCGTGACCCAAGGGTCGGACGCCTCGCGCAGCAGGGACCGGCTCGCCCCGTTCCATTCAGGAGCGGGCGGCAGGAATTCCTGATCCCACGGTGCGGCGTTCGGAACGGAAGGCGACTGGGACATGACAGGACTCGCAAGCAGAAGGGACGCGGCGCAGAGCCATACAGTTGGACGCATGAGGCGCTTTCGAAGCTCCGGCGGCGCGCCGGACGATGCAGCCTTCTAGCCCTTAAAATCCGGAATGTCAGACCGCGTCGGCGTCCTTCTCGGCAGGCATGCCGGCCCGCGCCTTGTCGCACAGCTTCTTGAGGGCCGAGGTGATGGTGGAGCCGTACAGTTGCCCCTGCACATCAGAGTAGCCTTCGGTGGTCAGCCGCCGCTTGATCTCCCCGACATTGGCGAATTCGCCGCTTTCGGCGAGTTGATAGGCGCGTTCGACGGTGGTGAGACGATAGTTCATGCGCTTTACATAGTGACGCTTGGCGAGAATGCGAGCGTCTCCGCGCCCGCCACACGACTCAGGTCCCGCTCCGCGCTTCAGGCGCGTCTTCGCCGCCCGGAGTGGAGCGGACCCCGAGATACCGCTCGTCCAGCGTGCGCAACGGCAGGAAGACACCGTGGGCGATGCGTCCCGTGCGCGTGTCGGGATAGACGATGTGGGTCACCACGCCCTGCTCCGGCCGGTCGCCATGGATGATGCGCCAGGCGAAATAGGCGCCCAGCCAGATCACCAGCAGGAAGATCAGCGGCCCGGCCAGGGTCATGCCGCCCCGGCGCGGTTCGCCGCCGCGCCGTCTCACTTCCATATGGGCGCCCCGTCGCCGGGCAGGCCCAGCCGGTCCCACATGGCGTTCACCCGCTCCACCACGTCCGGCTCCATGCGGATTTCCTCGCCCCACTCCCGCTTCGTCTCGGGCGGCAGCTTGTCGGTGGCGTCCAGGCCGATCTTGGAGCCCAGCCCGCTCTCGGGCGAGGCGAAGTCCAGATAGTCGATGGGGGTGTTCTCGATCACGGTGATGTCCCGCGCCGGGTCCATCTTGGTGGACACCGCCCACATGACGTCCTTCCAGTCCCGGGCGTCGATGTCGTCGTCCACCACGATGATCCACTTGGTGTACATGAACTGGCGCAGATAGCTCCACACGCCCAGCATCACCCGCTTGGCGTGGCCCGGATAGGCTTTTTTCATGGACACCACGGCGATGCGGTAGCTGCAGCCCTCCGGCGGCAGCCAGAAGTCGGTGATCTCGGGGAACTGGGCCTGCAGCAGGGGGATGAACACCTCGTTCAGCGCCTCGCCCAGCACCGAGGGCTCGTCTGGCGGCCGGCCTGTGAAGGTGGTCAGATAGATGGGGTCGCGGCGCATGGTGATCGCCGTCACCTGAAACACCGGGAAGGTCTCCACCGAGTTGTAATAGCCGGTGTGGTCGCCGTAGGGGCCTTCCTCGGCGTGCTCGTCCAGCAGCACATGGCCCTCCAGCACGATCTCGGCCTGGGCCGGGACCATCAGGGGCACGGTCTTGCAGGGCACCAGCTCGGCCTTGGCCCCGCGCATCAAGCCGGCGAACTGGTATTCGCTCAGGGTGTCGGGCACCGGCGTCACCGCCGCCAGGATGGTCCCGGGATCGGCGCCCAGCACCACGGCGGCGGGCAGGGGCTCGCGCTTTCCAGCCTTCCGGTGCCGGGCATAGTGCTGCGCCCCGCCCCGGTGGGCCAGCCAGCGCATGATGGCCTTGTCCTTGCCCAGCACCTGCATGCGGTAGATGCCCAGGTTGAAGTCGTCCTCGGCCGCGTCGGACGGTCCCTTGGTGACGACGAGGCCCCATGTGATCAGGGGCGCGGGCTCGCCGGGCCAGCAGGTCTGGATCGGCAGACTGGTCAGGTCGATGTCGTCGCCCGTCAGCACCACCTCGTGCACCGGAGCCTTCTTCACCGTCTTCGGCCGCATGCCCATGACGGTGCGGGCCAGCGGCAGCATCTCCATGGCGTCGGACAGGCCGCGCGGCGGGGTGGGATTCTTCAGGAACGCCAGCAGTTCGCCCACCTCGCGCAGCTCGGCTGCGGTCGTGCGCTGCTTGTTCTCAAGGGTGACGCCCATGGCCACCCGTTTCACGGTGCCGAACAGGTTGACCAGGCAGGGGATGGGGCTGACCGAACCGTCGGGCATCAAAGGCTTTTCGAAGATCACCGCCGGGCCGCCGTTGCGCAGCAGCCGGGTCTGGATCTCGGTCATCTCAAGGACGGTGGAGACGGGCTCCGACACCCGCACCAGCTCGCCCCGGGATTCGAGCATTTCTATAAAATCGCGCAGGGATCTGTAGGCCATGACCACCGATTAGGCGGACAGTCGCGGCCTGTCACCCGCTATCACCAGGCCCGCGTGTCCGACACCAGCGCCCAGACCGGCAGGTGCAAATGCCGCGTGGCCACGGCCAGCTGGACCGAATCCAGATGGGCCCGGCCCGCCTCGACCCGCCGCATCTCCTCGGGCGGGATATGCAGCGCCAGCGCCATGGCCTCCAGATCCACGCCGCGCTGATCGCGCCAGCGTCTCAGCCGGGCGCCGATGGCCGCGTCGGCCGGATCGGCCCCGGGAAATCCCAGGACGGAGCCCATGGTCGAACCTCCCTGCGGTTCTTCTTATTGTTGGGAGGCATCCTGATCCCATTCAAAGGCCGGATCAATCCAGTCGCCGATGCGCCCGCCGGGATGGGCCAGGCCATGGATGCGGGCCATCTCATCGGCGGTCAGTTCGAAGTCGAAGATGTCCAGATTCTCGGCCGCCCGCTTTTCGCTGGCGGTCTTGGGAATGGCGATCACCCCCTGCTGGATGATCCAGCGCAGGGTGACCTGTCCCGGCGTCTTGCCGTGGGCCTTGCCGATTTCAGCGATGACCGCGTCGTCGGCGATCTTGCCCTGGGCCAGCGGCGACCAGGCGGTGATGGACGATCCCAGCGCGCGCGCGGTCTCGATCAGGGTCTTCTGGGACAGATAGGGGTGGTACTCGACCTGGTTGGTGACCAGCGGCGCCTCGGACAGGGCGGCGGCCTCGCGGAACAGGGCTGAGGGGAAGTTGGACAGGCCGATATTCTTCGCAAACCCGCGCGTTCGAGCGTCGTTCAGGGCCTTGATGGTCTCTTCCAGCGCCGGTTCGGGCTTGGGCCAGTGCAGCAGCAGCAGATCCGGGACCTGGCCCAGGCGGCCGGCGCTTTCCTCGGCCTGACGCTGCAGGTCGCCGTTGCGGAAATTGGTCACCCAGATCTTGGTGGTCAGAAAGACGTCGTCCCGGGCCACCCCCGAATCGCCGATGCCCTGACCCACGCCCTCCTCGTTCTTGTAGATATAGGCCGTATCCACGTGGCGGTAGCCGATGCGCAGGGCCTCGGCCACCATGCGCCGGGCGTCCGCCTGCTCCAGCTGATAGGTGCCGAAGCCCAGGGCGGGAATTTCGATGTCGGCGGTCTTGACGGTCTGCATAGGCGGTTCTCCGGCTCAGCGCTCTCAAGAGCTAGGAGGCCGTGAGGGGCGACGAAAGAGCCACGCTCTGGATTCATTCCCCCAGGACGGGTAATTCACCGCTTCGGAACGGTCCTGCACGCCTGAGCGCTTTACAAGCGCCCGATCGGACGCCAAGAGACTTTCCGACACGCTTTTTTATGTTCGCCCGCGACCCTCTCCCCTGATCGCGCGGGCCCGACTGGAGACACTGCGTATGGCGGCCAAACTCAAGCACCAGGGCGGCAAGGTCGAAGAGCTGAACTCGGACATGAACGTGACCCCGTTCGTGGACGTCATGCTCGTGCTGCTGATCATCTTCATGGTTGCCGCGCCCCTGGCGACGGTGTCCATCCGCCTGGACCTGCCGCCGGCCTCGCCGCCGCCTCCGGGCGAGGAACAGGAAGAGCCGGTGTTCATCTCCATCCAGGACGACACCTCGATCTACGTCGTGGATGAGCAAACCACCCTCGAAAATCTGATCCCGGCCCTGGAAGCCGCCCTGGCCGTGCCGAACCCGCGCGAAGAGCGCGTGTTCGTCCGCGCCAACGCGGAGGTGACGTACGAGCGCTTCATGGAAGTCATGAACATGCTTCAGGCCAACGCCTACTATAAGGTCGGCCTGCTGAATGAAGACATCACCTGAGTCAGGCTCAGGCTGAAACGAAAAGGGCCGCGTCGCGAGACGCGGCCCTTTTCATTTGGCGCCGGAACCGTGGTTCAGTTCTTCGACGCGGTCTGGCGACGAAGACGCTCCAGCCTCGCATGCTGGGCTTCGGTCAGGCATCGGGGCGTCGCCCAGCGCTCGCCGGCCGCCGCGGCGGCCAGGGCTTCCTCGGCTGTCACAAAAATCGGCGCGGCGCCGTATTCCCGCTCGAAAGAACGGCGCGTGGCTTCATCAGTCGCGCAGACATAGGCCGCGCGATCGACCCGCGCTTCGGCGCGTGGCGTCTGAGCCTGCTGCTGTGCAGCGGCGACACAAGGCACTGAAAAAACGGCGACAACTGCCGCAAGAAGGGGCATGGGCGTGCGCATGGGCATCTCCTCCAATCCCGAAATCAGTCCGGGTTCAGAGCAGACTGCGCCGTTTCACAGCGCTGTAAAGATACCGCGTCGTGAATGTTTTATGACGGTCTGTAATATTCTTTGTGAATTTTAGCCCGGCCAATTGGTCCGATTAGCTAACGCCGAGAGCGGGGCCAAAAGCCAGGATCGTGGCCAGGGCGCCAAACGCCACGGCCACCGCCGCGCCCGCCACGAAGGCGACGGCCGTGCGGGCCCGGCGCCGTCGCAGGCCGCCCGGCCTGACCTTTCGGACATAGACGAAGGGCGCCTTTTCGAAGGCTTCGGATCCGACAATGTTGTGCTGGGACATGAACGCGCTCCCCTTGAGTACAAATCCCGAGGTCGGGACCCGGGCACTCAAGACGGGTGGATACGTCCATTTGATGGCGAACACCGATCACCAACCCCTTGCGCCATCAAGGGTTTGTGTTTGTCAGCCGCAAAAGACCAGCCGTCCGCTGTAGGCCCGGTAATAGCCGCTGGCAGGGTCGTAGGAACGATAGTTCGCGCGGCACCAGTCGATGCGACGGGGATCGCGTCCACCTGAGTACCCCTGTCCCGCGCCCGGATAAACCAGATCCGGCCGCCCGTAGGCGCCCGACCAGACATGGGCCCCGCCCACCGCAGAGGCGTAGCGCTCATAGTCATGGCGTTGCGTGTAACCGCGCCCCCGCGCGTAGCCGTAGTGCCCATGGTTTTGACCGCGATAGCTCCGGTTGTCAGAGTAGCGGGGTCGCTGATCCCGCCAGCGCTCGTGGCAGTCGGTGCGGTTGGCGTCCCAGTAGGCGTCGCAGCGGTAATCGCCCGGCCGATCCCGCTGATTCCACCAAGACGGCGCACGCCAGCCGTGATCGTTGCCCCGGTTATAATGGCCGTAATGGGCCGACTGCGCCTCGACCGGACTGGACGAAAGAAGCGCCAAGCCTGCGCCTGACACGGCGAGAAACATGGTTAACGGCGAAAGACGCAACATGACGAGCCTCCTCTCACCGCCATCGCGGCGCTTGTTGCCTTAGTCCAGAGTGACGCTGACGGCGCCGCGCGAGCCGGTCTCAACCCGCCGCATCAACACCACGGGCTCGCCTGAGCCCTGGCGCACCGGGGCGATGATGAACCAGCCGCCCTGCGGCAGGTCGTCGAAACGGAAGCGCCCCTGGGCGTCACAGGTCGTGTCGCGCACATAGCCGCGATAGTCGGCGCTCGCCTCCCCCACGCTGCGAGCGCGGACTTCCGAGGCGGGCAAGGCGGCGCGGTCGAGCGATCCATAGAGATTCAGGAAGCGGTGGCGGGTGTAGGGCGTCTCGGGCGTCAGGCCCACCGATCCGGCGCAGGCGTATCCAGGTCCATAGGCCGTACGGCCTTCGATGACCGCATTTCCGGCTTGTGAGGACCAGGCGAAATCCGCCGCGCTGAAGCTTGTCGACAGGCCGCCGTTTGCGGCGACCGGGCCAGGCGCTGGCATCGGCGCGCAGGCGGCCAGGGCGGCGGCGCCCAGAGCCGAAACGGCGGCGATCCTGACGAAACTGGCGGCTTGCATGGGGTAATCCTCTCGTGACGCGCGACTCTCAGATGGCTTAACACATACATCACGGTCAAGGTTGCGGAGCCTTGTCGAAGAAGGCCGCGACAATGCTTTTCGCCGCGCTCCGAAACCGATAAGCCTCGCCTCGCGGCAGGTCGCCGCCAACGAGAAAACTCAGGAATGCCAATGGCCGTCACCATCGACGACATCCGGGCCGCGCAGCAGCGCATCGCCGGTCAGGTGGACCGCACCCCCGTCCGCCATTCGCGCCGTCTGTCGCAACTGACGGGCGCTGAGGTCTGGGTGAAATACGACAATCTGCACTTCACCGGCTCGTTCAAGGAGCGCGGCGCCCTGAACCGGCTGCTGCAGCTGACCGCGGACGAGCGCAAGCGCGGCGTCGTCGCCGCCTCCGCGGGCAATCACGCCCAGGCCCTGGCCTATCACGGCGGTCGTCTCGGCGTGCCGGTGACGATCGTCATGCCCCACGGGACCCCGTTCGTGAAGGCGGACGGCACGCGCGCCCACGGGGCCACCGTGGTGATCGAGGGCGACGACTTCTCTGGCTCCACACTCCACGCCAGACAACTGGTGGAGGACGAGGGCTATGTCTTCATCTCGGCCTTCGATGACGAGGGAATCGTCGCCGGACAGGGGGTCTGCGCCCTGGAGTTTCTCGAGGACGCACCGGACCTGGACGCCATCGTCATTCCCATCGGCGGGGGCGGTCTGATCGCCGGATGCGCCATCGCCGCCAAGGCCGTCAAACCGGACATCGAGATCATCGGGGTCGAGGCGGCCATGTATCCGTCCTTCTCAGCCCGCCGTAAGGGCGAGACCGCCAAATGCGGCGGCCAGACCATCGCCGAGGGCATCGCCATCAAGGCGGTGGGCGACATCACCTTCGCCCTGGCCGACCCGCTGGTGGACGATGTGCTGGTGGTGGACGAGGAAGATTTCGAGAAGGCCGTGGCCTTCTACGTCACCCTCGAAAAGACCGTGGCCGAGGGCGCGGGCGCCGGCGGTCTGGCGGCCATGCTGCGCTACCCGGAGCGCTTCAAGGGAAAGAAGGTCGGGCTGGTCCTGTGCGGCGGCAACATCGACGCCCGCATGCTGGCGGTGGTGCTGAACCGGGAAATGGTGCGCGAGAAGCGTCTGGTGGTGTACCGCATCCTCGGCGACGACCGGCCGGGCATGCTGTCCAAGATGAGCGCCGTGATCGGCGGGGCCGGCGGCAACATCATCGATGTGGTGCACAACCGGCTGGCGCTGGACGTGCCGGCCAAGGGTGCGGAGTTCGACATCATGGTGGAGACGCGCGACGCCCACCATGCGGATGTGATCAGGAAGGGACTTGAGGATGCCGGCTATGCGCTTCGGATGGGTTAGCGCGGTCGCGGCCGCCGTTCTTCTGGCGGCGTGCGGCAGGAGCGACAGCGCCTCGGGCGACGACGACGCCCGCGTGGCCGAGGCCGCCGCCTTCATGGCCCGGAACGCCGACGCCGATGGTGTGATCACCCTGGAGTCCGGCCTTCAGTACAAGGTGCTGACCGCCGCGCCGGACGGCGCGCCCGGCCCGGACGGCAACGATCTGGTGCGGGTGCACTACGAGGGCTCCCTGATCGACGGCACGGTGTTCGACAGCTCGTTCGAGCGCGGCAGCCCCTATGTCACCACACCCGAGCAGGTGGTGCCCGGCTGGACCGAGGCCCTGCAGCGCATGAGGGTCGGCGACGAATGGCTGCTCTATGTGCCGCCCGAACTGGGATACGGCGCGCGGCGGGCCGGCCAGATACCGCCCCATTCGGTGCTGGTGTTCCGGCTCCAGCTGCTGGACATGGCGGCGGCGCCGGGCGGCGGCGGATCCGGTCGAGGCTGACGGCTAGGCTGAAAATCCAAGGGCCCTGCGCCACGCTTCAATGCGCGCCAGCTTGTTGTTGAACGGCGCCCAGTCGTCGCGATCAGCGATGGCGGCCCAGAGGGCCTCCACCTCGTCGATCAGCATCTCCTCCGGCTCCTCGGCTCGGAAGACCGGATGCTCAAGCCGCTCGGGCCGGTCGGGCTCGTGTTCGAACAAGGCGAAGCGGAAGGCGTCGAAGGCCTCGCCCTGATACAGCTTGGTGCGCGGGCCGCGCAGAGCACGCTCGGACGACGCAAAGCCGGCGAACCAGTCGAAGAACAGCGGCTCCCACCGCATGGCCTCGCCGCCCTCGCGCAGCAGGGCCAGAGTCGCATCCACCAGCCGCTGGTCCGCCGCCTCGCCCAGGCTCTTCACGCCCAGCCGCATCAGGAAGGCCGCGCGCAGGTGCCGGATGTAGGCCGGGCCGAAACCGTTGAGGGCGTCGGTCAGGGGCTCCGCGTCCGCCACAAGCCGCAAGGCCCCGCCCAGCTGGGTCAGGTTCCAGAACACCGCCTCGGGCTGGCGCGCGAAGGCGTACAGGCCTGTCTGGTCGAAATAGGCGGCGGTGAAGCCGGGCTCGTAATGGGGCAGGAACCGCCACGGGCCATAGTCGAAGCTCTCGCCCGTCACGTTCAGATTGTCGGTGTTCAGCACCCCGTGCACGAAGCCCGCGGCGATCCAGCGGGCGGTCAGCTTCGCCGACGCCTCCACCACGGCGGCCAGGAGGCCCGCCGCGTCGCCCTCGGCTGCGTGCGGGTGATAGTGGGTCCGCACGTGCTCGATCAAAATCTCGATCTGGTCGCGCCGCTCCAGATACGCCGCCCGCTGAAACGCGCCGAAGCGCACATGGCTGTGGCCCAGCCGCACCAGCACCGCCGAGCGGGTGGGCGACGGTTCGTCGTGGCGGGTCAGCGCCTCGCCGGTCTCGATCAAGCTGAACGGGCGGCTTGTGGGCACGCCCAGCGCCTCCAGCATCAGCGGCGCCAGCACCTCGCGCACCCCGCCCTTGAGGGTCAGCCGTCCGTCCGCCCCGCGGGACCATGGCGTCTGGCCCGACCCCTTGGTGCCCAGATCCAGCAGGCGCTCGGTCCCGGCCTCCAGCATCTGGGCCGCCAGAAAGCCCCGTCCGTCGCCAAGATCAGGATTGTAGGTGCGGAATTGATGGCCGTGATAGCGCATGGCCACCGGACCGGGCTGGGCGGGAAGAGGCTGGAAACGGGCGAACGCGTCGCTCCATTCCGCCTCCGTCAGGCCGTCCAGCCCCACTGTCATGGCCGCACGATTGTTGCGGAAACGCGTTATGTGCCGGGGGAAGTCGGCCGGTTCAACGGCGTCGCCGAACTCGTCTCCCAGTTGAAAGAACGCGGGCCGGGGGCGGTAGTCGTCCAGAACGGGCATGGAGGCTAGGTGCGCGCACAGGGGGTGCGGCGCAAGGCTCCGTCATGAGGATCGGCCTGTCCAGGCGGAGGTCAAGCCCCCCGGAGCGGCCATTCCGGGGCGATGTGCAGACTGGCGGCGGGGCGTGAAGAGGAGCACCGGGCGCGGGCGGCAGCAGGGGAAAGTCCGGAAACCCTTGCCAATATTGACGTTGCGTAACGATTTTCTGTCACTTTCGCGTCACACCGGCAGGTTTCAGGGCGGAAATGGGGCGCAGGTTATTGTCGCGATTCAGACCTTGGACTAGTCGTTGACTGACGAACCCCGTTTTCCACGAAGAAGCGGGGTCGCAGGGACACAGGAAACGCCGCGGCGTCCACACCGGATGCCGGGCCTCAAGAGCCGGGGGTTGCTCCATGCGCTTCAATAAACTTCTCACTACGTCCGCTTCAGCCATCGTCCTGACGGCCGTCGCCGCCACCGGCGCCGCCGCCCAGGAGGTGACCTCCGTCGACGAGATCATCGTCACCGCCCAGAAGCGGGAGCAGAGCCTGCAGGACGTGCCGATCGTGGTCACGTCCCTGTCGCAGCAGGTGCTTGAGGACGCTGGCGTTCGTGACATCAAGGACATGCAGATCCTGACGCCGGGCCTGACCGTCACCTCGACCACCTCCGAGACCATCACCACCGCCCGCATCCGCGGCGTCGGCACCGTGGGTGACAACCCCGGGCTGGAAAGCTCGGTCGGCGTGGTCATCGACGGCGTCTACCGCCCCCGCAACGGCGTCGGCTTCGGCGATCTGGGCGAAATGTCCCGCATCGAGGTGCTGAAGGGCCCGCAGGGCACCCTGTTCGGCAAGAACACCTCCGCCGGCGTCATCAACATCATCACCGAGGCGCCGTCGTTCCAGCCGGGCTTCGAAGGCGAAGTCACAGGCGGCAATTTCGGAGCCTGGGGCGTTTCCGCCTCCGCCACCGGGCCGCTGAGCGAAAACATCGCCGGACGCCTGTACGTGGCCGCGCGCCAGCGCGACGGTTTCTATGACGTGGACACCGGCGACGGCCCGCGCACCATGACCGAAGACCAGACGCAGGACTTCTGGACCGCGCGCGGTCAACTGCTGATCCTGCCCAGCGACCTGGCCTCGATCCGCCTCATCGCGGACTATTCGAAACGCGAAGAGTTCTGCTGCGTCGCCTCGCAGATCCGCGTCGGGCCGACCTTCGGCTTCATCAACGCCCTGTCCAACGGCCAGGGTCAGGCCGCTCCGGTGACGGGCGGCAGCTTCGGGCCGGCGCCGGGCTATGACTTCGTGCCCTATTCGCGGACGGCCTATTCCAACCGCGACACCGGTCAGGAAATCGAGGACTACGGCTTCTCGGCCGAGGTCAACGCCGACATCGAATCCTGGAACGCCACAGTGACCTCCGTGACCGCGTGGCGGTCGTGGGAATCGGTCAATGGCATGGATGTCGATTTCACCGGCGCGGACCTGATCTACCGCAACCAGGACGGCAATTTCGGCTTCGGCATCGACACCCTCAGCCAGGAACTGCGCCTGGCCGGATCGACCGCCAATTTCGACTGGTTGATCGGCGGCTTCTACGCCCGTGAAAACCTGTCGCGCGATGACAGCTATTTCCTGGGCGCGGACTACAATCCGTACCTGTCGTTCCTGTTCACGGCCACGGTGCCGGCCGCCCTGGGCGGCCCCAACCCGGGCCGTATCCAGTGCTTCACCGATCCCACCGGCTTCAACCCGCTGTGCGCCGCCGGTCTTGCCCCGCCGAACCCGCTGGCGCCGACCCAGATCGTCGGCCAGGGCGTGGACGACCACTACTCGCAGACGTCCGAAACCTTCGCCATCTTCACCAACAACACCTGGCGGGTGACGGACGCTTTCGAACTGACCCTGGGCCTGCGCTGGACCCAGGACGAGAAGGACCTGCAAGTCCAGCAGGACAACATCAACGGCAACGGCGCGGCCTGCCTGGGCGCCCTGGCCAACCAGGGTTCCGCCTCGCCGACCCCGACGTCGGCGCTCGGCGCGCTCTGCCTGCCCTGGTCCAACCCGTTCTACGACAACCGCGCGGTCACCGAGAACTTCACCGAGGACGCCTTCAGCGGCACGTTCAAGGCCGCCTACCGCCTGAACGACAGCCTCATGATCTACGGATCGTATGCGCGCGGCTACAAGGGCGCGGGCTACAACCTGGATCGCGTCCAGACCGGCGTCATCCCGGACGCCTCGCTCTACTTCCCGGCCGAAACCGTGGACAGCTGGGAGCTGGGCTTCAAGTCGACCCTGTTCAACCGCTCGCTGCTGTTCAACGCCACCCTGTTCGACCAGACCTTCGAGGACTTCCAGCTCAACACCTTCCTGGGCACCGCCTTCGTGGTGGAGTCCATTCCCGAGCTGAACTCGACCGGCGTCGACATGGACATGCTGTGGTTCACCCCGGTGGAAGGCCTGACCCTGAATGGCGGCCTGACCTATACCGACACCACCTACGGCAACTTCACGGCTGCGGACCTCATCAACCCCTCGCGCTTCGGGCCGCTCAGCCTGCTGCCGGGCGCCCAGATGTCGTTCGCCCCGGAATGGTCCGTGACCGGCGGCATGAGCTACGAACGCTCGCTGGGCAACGGCCTGATGGGCCGCTTCAATCTGTCGGCCAAGTACAGCTCGGAATACAATACCGGTTCGGACCTTCTGCCGGCCAAGATGCAGGACGCCTTCACCCTGGTGAACGGCCGCATCGGCTTCGGCGCCGAGGACCGCAGCTGGATGCTGGAAGTCTGGGGTCAGAACCTGACCGACGAGGAGTACTATCAGGTGGTGTTCAACGCGCCGCTGCAGGGGACGGCCTTCGCCAGCATCCCCTACAATGCGGCCACCGACACCCAGACCTACAACGCCTTCCTGGGCGCGCCCAGGACGTGGGGCGTGACGCTCCGGGTGCGCTACTGATCCCACCCCCGTCTAACGGGTCCAGGCCGGCCGGGAGAGCGATCTCCCGGCCGGTTTTCTTTTGGCGCTCAAAGCAAAGGGGACGGCTGACGCCGTCCCCTTCGACCTTCCAGAACCCCTGGCCGGATCAGCGCAGCGCGGCGCTGTCCAGGCTCAGTTGGTCCAGCGGAATGACCTCCACGTCCGGATAGGCGGCGCGCAGGTCGTCGATGAACAGCGAGGCGTCGCCGACGATGACCAGGCTGATCCCGTCCACCGCCAGAGCCCGGCCGGCGGCCGCCTGGACGTCTTCCGGCGTGACCGCGTTCACCCGGCCCGCGTAATCCGCCAGATCGCTCATGGGCAAGTCATAGAGCGCCAGGTTGGCGACCCAGCTGCCCAGCCCGTCGACAGTCTCGAGCGAGCGGCCGAAACCGCCCACCAGGGTGGCCTGACGGGGACCGAGCTCGGCTTCCGACGCCGGTTCGGCCGACAGACGGGTCAGTTCGGCCAGGATCAGACCGACGACCTCGACGGCGTTCTCGTTGGGCGTCTGGGTCGAGGCGGTGAACACGCCCTGATCCGCCCGCGCGCCCAGGGAGGCGCCTGCGCCGTAGGACAGGCCGCGCTTGATCCGGATCTCCTGATTGAGGCGTGAGGAGTAGCCCCCACCCAGCAGGTTCGCGCCCACCAGCAGCGGGTAATAGTCGGCGTCGTCCCGCGCCACGCTGCGGCGGGCGGCGACCACCGCCGCCTGTCCGGCGCCGGGCTGATCGATCACCACGACCCGGGGCGCGAGCGTGGCGCCTGCGGCGTCATCGACCGTCGACGCCGGCGCCGACGGCTCGGTCCAGCCGCCGAAGGCCTGCTCGGCCAGGGCCCAGGCGGCCATGGGCGTAATGTCGCCTGAGAAGACCAGGGTCGCGGTGGAGGGGCGCCAGTTGGCCGCGTGGAAGGCAGCCAGATCGTCGCGCGTGATGGCGGGCACGGTGGTCAGGGTGCCCGATCCCGGCGCCCCATAGGGCGCATCGCCGTAGATCACCCGGCCCGTCGCTTGGGAGGCGATGGAGCCCGGCTGGCTCAGCGCCACGCGCAGTCCGTCCATGGCCTGACTCTGCTGGCGCTCCAGCTCCTCGGCGGCGAAGGCCGGATCCCGCACCAGCTCGGCCATCAGAGCCAGGGTCTGGCCGAACACGTCGGCCGGGGCGTTGGCGTAGACATTGGTGAAGTCCACGCCCGCGCCCGCGCCGATGGAGGCGCCCAGTTGTTCAATCTGGGTCGCGATTTCCGGCGCCGACAGACGCGACGTGCCCTGGTTGATCATGGAGGCGGTCAGGGCCGCCACGCCGGCGCGGCCGTGCGGATCATCGGCGGTCCCCGCGTCGAAGCTGAGACGGGCGGAAATCAGGGGCAGACCGGTGGTGGGCGCCACCAGCACGCGCACGCCGTTGGCGAGGGTGCGCTCGCTGATCTGCGGGGTGACGGGCTCAAGCGGCGCGCCCGGCTCGGGGATGGGCACGCGTTCGGCCTCGGGGGCCAGGGTGACCCGCTCGCCCGCCGGCGCCAGATCATCCAGGGTCACCGGGGCCGTCACGTTCAGCACCTGTTCGCTGGGCGGATTGACGTCATCGGCGTTCAGATAGCGTACGGTGATGGTGCGCTCGGGCGTCAGATAGCGGCGGGCCACGCGCTGGATGTCTGCTGCGGTGACGGCCTGGATTGCAGCGATCTCGTTGTCGGCCGTGGCCGGATCGCCGGTCATGATCAGGGACCAGCCCAGGGCCGAGGCGCGCTGGTCCGTGGTTTCCCGCTCGCGCAGCGCGCCGGCCACCAGTTCATTCTTGGCCTCGGTCAGCTCGGCGTCGGTGATGGGCTCGTCACGAAACCGCGCGATCTCGGCCTGGATGGCCGCGATGCCCTGATCCGGCGTCGCGTCCCCGGCCATCAGCGAATAGGCGGCCAGATAGCCAGCCTGTTGGGCGAAGTCGGGCATGGAGGAGGCCTGGGCGGCGATCTGCTGCTCATAAACCAACGAGCGGTACATGCGCGAGGACTCGCCGGTGGACAGGACGCCGTCCAGCACGGTCAGGGCCGCCCGGTCCGGATGACCGTAGGCGACCGTTGGCCACGACAGCACCACCGCCGGCAGCGGCACGTTGGGGGCGTAGAAAGTCGCCTCGCGCGGACCGGTGATGTCCGGCTCGGCCACCTCGTTGGCGGGCATGGGCCGGTCCGGACGCTCAAGCGGGGCGAAATACTGGTCGATCCAGCCGTCCAGCTGAGCCTGATCGAAATTGCCGGCCACGATCAGGATGGCGTTGTCCGGCCGATAATAGGTTTCATGGAAGCGCAGCACGTCGTCCAGGGTCGCGGCGTCCAGATCCTCGATGGAGCCGATGCCGGGGCGGCGATACGGATGCTCCTGATAGATCATCTGGGGCATGAACAGGCCAAACAGCCGGCCGTAGGGCGAGGCCAGGATGCGCTGGCGATACTCGTTCTTGACCACGTCCCGCTCTGAGATAAACGTGTCCTCGTCCACCACCAGCGACCCAAGGCGCTCGGCCTCGGCGAACAGGATGCGCTCCAGATGATTGGCGGGCACCACCTCGTGGTAGGCCGTCACGTCGTCGGCGGTGAAGGCGTTGTTGTAGCCGCCCACGTCCTCCGTCAGCCGGTCGAGCGTCTCCTCCGGCATGTTCCGGGTGGCCTTGAACAGCAGGTGTTCGAACAGGTGCGCGAAGCCCGAGCGTCCCTGCGGGTCGTCCTTTGAGCCGACCCGGTACCAGACCTGGACCGCCACATTCGACGTGTTGCGGTCCTGGGCCGTGTAGACTTCCATGCCGTTCTCCAGCACCCGGCGCTGGAAGCCCAGCGGCGGCACCTCGACGCCGGCCGGCGCCTGGGCGGACACGGCCCGGGCGGACGCGGGGACCGTGTCGAATGCGACAGCGGGCAGCGCCGCCCCCATCAGAAGCGCCGTGGCGGCGGCGGTGACGATCAGACGGCGTTTGAACATGCGGATTTCCTTCAGCCCCTTCGAAGGATCTCACCTTAGGCGCGCACCGCAGCGACCGCACCTTACCGACCTGTAATCATCCCACCGGCGCCGGCTCGTCCTGGAGCGGCGCGTGATGGCGGCGCTGGAAGCGTTCGATCAGATGGGCGGCCAGCCACAGGGCCATGGCCCACGCGGCGCCGAGACTCCATCCGGCGAAGACGTCCGTGGCCCAGTGGGCGCCCAGATAGACGCGGCTGAGGCCCACCAGCATGGCGATGATCAGCGCCATGGCCATGACCCAGACCTTCAGGCGATTGCCAGGCAGCACGCGGGCCAGCATCACCCCCACGGTCAGATAGAACACCGTCGACAACAGGGCGTGGCCGGACGGGAAGCTGGCGTTGAGGGTGTCCACCGCCTGATATTCCGCGGGCGGCCGTTCGCGCTCGAATATGCCCTTGAAGCCCTCGCTGAGGGCCACGCCGCCCGCCAGGCCGATGACCAGCATCAGGGCCGACAGGCGCTTTCTCTGGATCACCAGGAACCCGATCACCGCAACCGCGAACAGCCCCAGCACCGATATGCCGCCCAGGGAGGTGACGTCGGCCATGGCCTCCTCCAGCCACCAGGGCCCCCAGGCGTGACCCGGATCGGCGTGGGGCCGCAGGGCGCGCAGCACCATGGCGTCGAAGGCGCGTCCGTCCGCCTCCGTCATGTCGTCGGCGATCTCGATGAAGGTCAGCACCCCGACCGCCCCCACGAACAGGGCGGTCAGCAACGCCAGTTCGCTGCGCGCCAGCGTCAGCAGGCGCCCGGCCAGGCGGTTGAATTCGGAGCGGTCGAGGGGAGGAAAGGCGCGCATGATGATCCCGGAACGGTCAAGCTCGGGACGCTGTTCCGTGGTTTTTATTGCGCTGTCCCTCGCGTCGCGTGAGCTGGCGGCCTGAACGCCCGTCTCACGGTTTCGTGAAGTGTTTCTTCGATCACTTTTTTCGAACTGTCACATCGCGTTTCCGGGGAATTTCCACAGGCTGCGGGAACCGCTCCACCGATTCGACGGACAAAGCCCCGGTCAAGTGCTTTACGGGGCGTTAGGGATGTGCGCCCATACATCTAGGCGAGCGGGGTGCTTCGAACACCAGATTTAGTGTCTGGACGCGGAGCAAGGTTCAATAACCGATTAGTTCAGGGCTTAGACGAATATGGCTGGTGGTGAAGCGTTGAAGGCGGATTTCGAACCCAAGGTGAAGATGGCCGAGGTGATCAGCCTGGGCGCTGACCGGCCCGCGCTGAGCGTGGTTCAGGGCATCCAGCTGGACCGCTCGCGCGACGCGCTTCTGACCGATTTCGGCAAGAAGACGCTGGAAGACCGCTATCTGCTGCCGGGCGAGTCCTATCAGGACATGTTCGCCCGCGTCGCCACGGCCTACGCCGACGACGCCGAGCACGCCCAGCGCGTCTACGATTACATGTCCAGGCTGTGGTTCATGCCGGCCACCCCGGTGCTGTCCAACGGCGGCGCCGACCGCGGCCTGCCCATCAGCTGTTTCCTGAACGCCGTGGGTGACTCGCTCGACGGCATCCAGTCGGTCTGGAACGAGAACGTCGCCCTGGCCTCCAACGGCGGCGGCATCGGCACCTACTGGGGCGGCGTCCGCTCCATCGGCGAGAAGGTCAAGGGCCAGGGCCAGACCTCGGGCATCATCCCCTTCATCCGCGTCATGGACTCCCTGACGCTGGCCATCAGCCAGGGCAGCCTGCGGCGCGGCTCGGCGGCGGTCTATCTGGACGTGCACCATCCGGAGATCGAGGAGTTCCTCGAGATCCGCAAACCCTCAGGCGACTTCAACCGCAAGTCCCTGAACCTGCACCACGGCATCAACATCACCGACGCCTTCATGGAGGCGGTGCGTGACGGCAAGACCTTCGACCTGCTCTCGCCCAAGAACGGCGAAGTCATCAAGACGGTGGACGCCCGTAACCTGTGGCAGAAGATCCTGGAGATCCGCCTGCAGACCGGCGAGCCCTACCTGATCTTCTCGGACACCGTGAACAAGGCCATGCCGCGCCACCAGCAGGAGCTGGGTCTGAAGGTGAAGCAGTCCAACCTGTGCAGCGAGATCATGCTGCACACCGGCGCCGACCATCTGGGCATCGACCGCACCGCCGTGTGCTGCCTGTCCTCGGTCAACGCCGAGACCTTCCTGGAATGGCGCGAGGAGCCCCGGTTCATCGAGGACCTGATGCGGTTCCTGGACAATGTGCTGGAGGACTTCATCCGCCGCGCCCCGCCGGAAATGAAGGCGGCGGTCTATTCGGCCAGACGCGAGCGTTCGGTGGGTCTGGGCCTGATGGGCTTCCACTCGTTCCTGCAGGCCCAGGGCGTGGCGTTCGAATCCGCCATGGCCAAGTCCTGGAACATGCGCCTGTTCAAGCACCTGCGCCGCGAGGCCGACAAGGCCAGCCGCGTGCTGGCCGAGGAGAAGGGGCCCTGCGAGGACGCGGCCGAGCGCGGCGTCATGGAGCGGTTCAGCCACAAGCTGGCCATCGCCCCCACCGCCTCCATCTCGATCATCTGCGGCGGCACCTCGGCGGGCATCGAGCCGATCCCGGCCAACATCTACACCCACAAGACCCTGTCGGGCTCCTTCGCGGTCAAGAACCCCTATCTGGAGGAGGTTCTGGAGGCCAAGGGCCTGAATACCGACGCGGTGTGGAATTCGATCCTGGAAGAGGAAGGCTCGGTCCAGCACCTGGACGGCCTGACCGAAGACGAGAAGGCCATCTTCAAGACCGCCTTCGAGCTGGACCAGCGCTGGGTGGTGGAACTGGCCGCCGACCGCACGCCGGAGATCTGCCAGGCCCAGTCGGTGAACCTGTTCATCCCCGGCGACGTGGACAAGTGGGACCTGCACATGCTGCACTGGCGCGCCTGGGAGCAGGGCATGAAGTCCCTGTACTACCTGCGCTCCAAGTCGGTTCAGCGCGCCGCCTTCGCCGGCTCCGCGGACAAGGCCGAGGTCGAGGTGGACCCCAATCAGCCCGACCTGTTCGCCGCCGCCCGCACCGACTACGACGAGTGCCTGGCCTGCCAGTAGGCGCGAGGTAATCCCCCTGTCTTGAACCCGGCCTATCCTCCCCGAGGGCCGGGATCGGAACGCCAGCGCTTTCAGGACGTTGCTCTGTGAGGAACGTGATGGGCGAATTGGGATGACAGGGGCGGCTATCGCCGTCAGTCTGCCTTTATCGTTGGCGGTAGGGAGGCCGTTGATGAAAACTGGAGGCGCCATTCTCTGTGGACTTGGCGCGGTGGTGATGACCACCGCTACGCCTGCGGTTTGCCAGACATGGGCTGGTGTTCAGGCCCACAGCGTCCCCAACGCCTGGAGCGTTGACTCCTTCCAGACTGATTTCACCGAAACCGCCGAATTCACAACCTCGGACAGCGGCCTGGGCGGCGCCTTCCGTCTGTCGGACCGGAACTTCACGCCGGGCCGCGGCGAGGTCGTCACGGAAGCCTGGCGCGACACGCCGGCCGGCGCCGTCGAGCGTTTGCGGCTCAGCCGCTCGGGCGACTGGGTGCGCGCCGACGGCGCCGCCCTGGCCTTCAATCCGCGCGACGGCGCCGTTCTGGAGGACGAGGCCTATCGCCTCAGCTACACCCGCGGCTGGCCCACGCGCAGCTATGACGCCGAGACCGGTCTTCAGGTGGAGGTGATCCCCCACGCCGGGTTCGGGGTCGGCAACGAGGGCGGCACGGCCGAGGCGGGGGCCACCATCCGCGTCGGATCCGGTCTGGAGCGGCTGGTCCCTGACGGCGACATCGCCTTCGATGATGATCAGGGCCGCTGGTATGTGTTCGCCGCCGGATCGCGACGGGCGGTGGGCTACAATTTCGCCCGCACGCGGGAAGGTGACTTCATCCGCTCCGGGATGAGCCACGACTCCGGCTCCTTCATCGGCGACGCCCAGGTGGGCGTGGCCTGGCGGCGCGGCGACATGCAGACCTCATTCGGCTACGTCTATCGCAAGCACAAGGTGCGCGAACTGGCCGGCCGGGACTTCGAGCGCGAACGCAGTGAAGGCGTTCTGGCTTTCCAGCTGTCCATCCGGCCCGACTGGTAGGCTTCAGCGCGCGCCCACCGCATCCTGCACCGAACGGAACCCGTCCGCCTGCAGCCGGTCCGCCAGATCACGGCGGATCCGCATGACCAGACCTGGCCCTTCATAAATCAGCGCGGAATAGATCTGCACCGCCGCAGCGCCCGCCCGGATGCGCGCATAGGCGTCCGCCCCCGACGCAATGCCTCCCACCCCGATGAGCGCCAGACGCCCCTGCGACGCGGCATACGCCCAGCGCAGCGCCGTCAGGGCCTTGTCCTTCAGCGGCGCGCCCGACAGCCCGCCGCTCTCCCCGGCGTGCGCCGAGCGCAGGCTGTCGGGCCGGTCCAGAGTCGTGTTGGACACGATCAGCCCGTCCAGGCCATGGGCGGCGCAAGCCTCGACGATCATGGCGACCTCGGCCTCCGTCAGGTCCGGCGCGATCTTCAGAAACAGCGGCTCGGAACCGCGCGCCTCGGCCAGCCGCCCCAGAAGATCGTCCAGCGCCGCCCGCCCCTGCAGGTTGCGCAGCCCCGGCGTGTTGGGCGACGACACATTGACGGTGAAATAGTCCGCCAGCCCGCGCAGCCGGACCAGTCCGGTCACATAGTCCGCCGCCTTGTCCTCGGTGTCCTTGTTGGCGCCCAGATTCGCGCCGATCACCGCCGTTGCCGGTCGACGCGAGAGATTGCGCGCGAACGCATCCAGTCCCGCATTATTGAACCCCATGCGGTTGATGACGGCCCGGTCCTGCGACAGGCGGAACAGGCGCGGCTTGGGATTGCCGGGCTGGGGCTGCGGCGTCACCGAGCCGCACTCCACAAAGCCGAACCCCGCCCGCGCCAGGCCGTGCAGCGCCTCGCCGTTCTTGTCGAACCCGGCCGCCAGACCAACCGGGTTCGGCAGATCCAGCCCGGCCACGCGCGTGGCCAGCACCGCATCGCGGGGATCATGGCGCCCGCCCAGCCCCGCTTTCAGCGCCGACAGCGCCATCCCGTGCGCCAGCTCCGGGTCCAGCTGCCGCAGCGCTGCGGCGCCGAAATCATTCACCAGAGTCATGGTTCGATCCTCAACCGGCCGTCCGGGTCCACCGACGCCGGCCGCGCGGCCATGACCCATTCAGCGCGCAGGTCGCCGTAGATGTGCGGAAACAGGTCCCCGCCCCGTGAAGGCTCCCAGCGGATCAGGGCCTTCAGCGGCGGATGGTCGGCGTCCAGGGTCAGGATCATCAGCCCGTCCTGCCCCGCATAATACTTGCGCGCCGTCTCATGCAGCTGCGCATCGGTGGACAGGTGGATGAAGCCGTCGGCCCGGTCCACGTCCGACCCCGCGTACACGCCCGCCGCCTCGGCGAGCGCCCATTCGGAGGCGGTCAGGATCTTGTACGCGGGCGTCACGACCGCTTCGCCTCATCCGGCAGCAGAATGCCGTCATAGGTGCAGCGTCCCGCCGCATCCACCTGGAACACGGCGGCGGTGGCGGGCGCGAATCCGGTGCGGACCCGGTCCAGGATCTGGTCCGAGGCGCCGCCGTCGCTGAGCAGTTCGAAGGCCAGCTGATGGATGCCCGGATTGTGGGCGATCAGGATCAGGGTTTCGCACCGGTTCTCCGCGCTCTCGACCTGGCCGCGCAGGAAGCGGGCGTCAGCGTTGTAGAGCGCAGGATCGACCTCCAGCCAGGACGGCTCAGGGTCCAGAATGAGTCCTTCGGCCACGCCGGTCCAGGTCTCGCGCGTGCGTCGGGCCGCCGAAATCATGGCCAGATCCGGCCTGACGCCGCGCGCCTTCAAGGCCTGGCCTATACGAAGGGCTTCGGCGCGCCCTGCGGGGCTGAGCGCGCGTTCCCGGTCGCCGCCGGCGGGGGCTGCGCCCACGGCCTGGGCATGACGCATGAGAATGAGCTGACGCATGGGGCCGATTTAGGCGGGTTCGCCGCCGCCGTCCAACCGCCGCGCGCCGCGCGCGGCCGGACGGGACGCCAGAACGCCCTTCGCCAGGGCCGCCTCCACCGGAACGGCCGCGCCGCCGCTCACCTTCCGGGGCGCATAGGTGCGGCGGGAGGCCTCCACCAGGATCAGGCCGCAGGCGGCCGGGAACAGCATCCGCCCCGCCTGCTCAAATCCGTCAGCCATGCCCAGCAGCAGCTTCCAGGGCGGCACATAAAGGGTCTGGGACCAGGCCAGGGGCTCCAGCTGCACCTCGCGCAAGAGGTGCTCCACCTGTCCCCGGCTGAAAGGCCGGCCGTGGCCGAAAGGCGTCGATTCCGAACGGGCCCACAGGCCGCCCCGGGACGCCACGGCCAGGATGATGCGTCCGGCCGGCGCCATGACCCGCACCGCCTCGGCCATGAGCGCCTGGGCGTGATCGGCTTCTTCGAGGGCGTGCATCATCAGAACCCGGTCGAAGGTTCCCGCGGCGAAGGGCAGGCCCCGATCCTCCACCAGCAGGGTCCGGTTGCGGCCGACCGAAGGCCAGCGCTCGGCCCCCTGCCCGCCCGGCATGGCCGCCACGACCCGGCGCGCGCCCACGAAGGCGCCCAGCCAGGGCGTGCAATAGCCGATGCCCAGCACGTCGCAGTTCGCAGCCTCCCCCCAGGCGTCCTCAAGACGGCGCGCCACCAGGCGGCGGGCCAGGACACCCGCAGGCTCGCCATAGAAGGCTTTCAGATCATCGACGCTGCGGCGCATGGCTGCACTATAGGCTCCAACGCCTGATGGCTGCTAGAGTCGGTCAATGCCCCTGGAAATCCGACAGTTCCCCTGCCTGTCCGACAATTACGGTTATCTGCTCCGCGACCGCGCCACGGGATGCGTCGCCGCCGTGGACGCGCCGGACGGCGCGGCCGTCCTTGCCGAGCTGGCCGGCTCAGGCTGGCGACGGCTGGACCTGATCCTGAACACCCACTGGCATCCCGACCACACCCAGGGCGTCGAAGCCGTAAAGGACCAAACCGGGTGCAAGGTGGTCGGGCCGGAAGAGTCCACGCGCGTCATCGCCCTGGACCGGGTGCTGGCGGACGCAGACGAGGTGGAGCTTGGCGAGACCGT
>NZ_PNLV01000015.1 GCF_013823285.1 Brevundimonas sp.
GGTCACGTCCTTGCGCAGGGCGCGGACGGTTTCGCGGGCGATGATCTTGCCGCCGATGGCCGCCTGGATGGGGATGACGAACATGTGGGGCGGGATCAGCTCCTTCATCTTCTCCACCATGCCGCGGCCGCGGGTCTCGGCGCGGTTGCGGTGGACCAGCATGCTGAGGGCGTCCACCGGCTCGGCGTTGACCAGGATGTTCATCTTGACCAGATCGCCGGGCTTGTAGCCCGACAGCTCGTAATCGAAGGAGGCGTAGCCCTTGGAGATGGATTTCAGCCGGTCGTAGAAGTCGAACACCACCTCGTTCAGGGGCAGCTCATAGACCACCAGGGCGCGGCTGCCGACGTAGGACAGCTCCACCTGGCTGCCGCGGCGGTCCTGACACAGCTTGATGACCCCGCCCAGATACTCGTCCGGGGTCAGGATGGTGGCCTTGATCCACGGTTCGCTGATCTCGAGGATCTGCATCACGTCGGGCAGGTCGGCGGGGTTGTGCAGGTCGATCTCGGACCCGTCGCGCATGGCGATCTTGTAGACGACCGACGGGGCGGTCGCGATCAGGTCCAGATTGAACTCGCGGCTCAGGCGCTCCTGGATGATCTCCAGATGCAGCAGGCCCAGGAAGCCGCAGCGGAAGCCGAAGCCCAGGGCGGCGCTGGATTCCATCTCGTAGGTGAAGCTGGCGTCGTTCAGGCGCAGGCGGCCGATGGCGGCGCGCAGGTCCTCGAAATCGGCGGCGTCCACGGGGAACAGACCGCAGAAGACCACGGACTGGACTTCCTTGAAGCCCTTCAGCGGCGTGGCGGTGGGGCGCTTCTCGTCGGTGATGGTGTCGCCGACGGCGGCGTGGGCCACTTCCTTGATCTGGGCGGTGATGAAGCCGACCTCGCCGGGGCCCAGCTGGTCCACCGGGGTGTTCTTGGGCAGGAAGACGCCGACCCGGTCGATCAGGTGGGTGGAGCCGTTCTGCATCATCTTGACGCGCATGCCGGCCTTCAGCACCCCGTCGAACACGCGCACGAGCACCACGACGCCCAGATAGGGGTCGTACCAGGCGTCCACCAGCAGGGCCTTGAGTGGGGCGTTCGGGTCGCCTTTCGGGGCGGGCAGGCGGGTGACGATGGCCTCCAGCACGTCCTCGATGCCGATGCCGGACTTGGCGCTGCACAGGACGGCGTCGGAGGCGTCGATGCCGATGACGTCCTCGATCTGTTCGCGCACGCGCTCGGGCTCGGCGGCGGGCAGGTCGATCTTGTTGAGGACCGGGACGATCTCGTGGTTGTTGTCGATGGCCTGATAGACATTGGCCAGGGTCTGGGCCTCCACGCCCTGGGACGCGTCGACCACGAGGATCGAGCCTTCGCACGCGGCCAGCGAGCGCGACACCTCATAGGCGAAGTCCACGTGGCCGGGCGTGTCCATCAGGTTGAGGACGTAATCCAGCCCGTCCTTCGCCTTGTAGGTCAGGCGCACGGTCTGGGCCTTGATGGTGATGCCCCGTTCCTGCTCGATCTCCATGTTGTCGAGCACCTGCTCGCGCATCTCGCGCACGGTCAGGCCGCCGGTCAGCTGGATCAGCCGGTCCGACAGCGTCGACTTCCCATGGTCAATGTGCGCAACGATGCTGAAGTTGCGAATGCGTTCGATCGGCGTCTGGCTCATGACCGCGCCGGTATCACGCCCCCGATGCAGCGCCAAGCGCGGCGCGGCGACGCCCCGGGACCAGCGCCGCGGGGCCGCCGAGAATTAAGATGTCGTAATACAGCCCAAGATCGTTTGAGGACGCCGGTCAAACCGTCTAATCAGCCGGTCTGTCGGTGTCATTTGGGCTCCGGCCTTGCGCGCGCCGCCTCCCCCCTTGCGGCTGTGCGACCAGTTGAAGGAATCATGGCGTGGCGCAGACGACCGCGGCCGAAACCGGCGATCGCCTCAAGACAACCCTGCGCGGCGGAGCGGCCATCCTCGGCGCCTGTGCGCTGCTGGCCCTGGCCGCGTGCGGCGGACATGGCGGCGACGAGGCGGCCGAGGGCGAAGAGGCCGGCGGCGGCGCCTCGTCCCAGACGGTGACCGTGGCCGTGGCCACGACCCAGGATCTGGCGCGCACCATCACCGCCTCGGGCACCGTCAACGCGTGGGAAGAGGTGCCGGTGGGCGCCGAGGCCGGCGGCCTGACCGCTACGGCCGTCTATGTGGATGAAGGCGCCTATGTGCGTCAGGGCCAGGCCCTGGTGCAGCTGAACGACGCCCTGTTGCGGGCCCAGCTGGCCCAGCAGGAGGCGGCGGTGGCGTCAGCCGAGGCCAATGCCGAGCGCGAGAACGCTGAACTGGGCCGCGCCCGCGAGCTGCGCGAGCGGGGCTTCCTGGCCCAGGCGTCCCTGGACCTGGCCATCTCCGAGCAGCGCGCAGCCGAGGCCCAGCTGGCCTCGGCCCGGGCGTCCCTGTCCGAGACCCGGACGCGATTGAACCAGAGCACCATTCGCGCGCCGGTGGCGGGTCTGGTGATCAGCCGCAGCGTCACGCGCGGCCAGATCGTTTCAGCCGGGACCGAGCTGTTCCGCATCGTCCGCGACGGGCGGCTGGAGCTGGACGCCCGGGTGCCGGAGACCGAGCTGGGCCTGATCCAGGCCGGCCAGACCGCGACGGTGACCTCCGACGGCGTGGGCTCCGCCACCGGCCGCGTCCGCATCGTGACGCCGGAAGTGGATTCCCAGACCCGTCTGGGCGTCGCGCGCATCGCCCTGACCGGCAACACCGGCCTGCGCCCCGGCATGTTCGCCCGCGCCGCCATCGACGTGGGCGCCAGCCCGACGGTGACCGTGCCGACGCCGGCCATCCTGTACCGCGAAAACCGCGCCGGGGTTTATGTGGTCGGAGCCGAGAACCGCGTCACCTTCCAGCCGGTTGAAATCCTCGCCCGGACCGACGAACGCAGCTCTGTGGATGGCTTGCCTGAAGGCGCCCGCGTGGTGGTTCAGGGCGCCGGCTTCCTGGGCGAAGGGGATCGCGTGAGTCTGGCCCAGCCCGCGCGGGCCCCCGCCCCCGCCCCCGCCGCGCCTGCGGCTGAATAGGGCCGCGCCATGAACCAGATCTCCTCCTGGTCGATCAAGAACCCGATCCCGATCATTCTGCTGTTCATCATCCTGACGCTGGCGGGATCGATCAGCTTCGCCGGGATGCGGATCAACAACAATCCGGACATCGACTTCCCGCTGGTGGCCGTCAGTGCGGCGCGCCCCGGCGCGGCGCCGGCCGAGATGGAGGTCCAGGTCACGCGCCTGATCGAGGATTCGATCACCTCCCTGTCCGGCGTGCGGCGCATCTATTCCAATGTGGGCGACGGCTTTTCGTCCACCACCATCGAATTCGAGCTGGGCACAGACACCGAGCGCGCCACCAATGACGTGCGCAACGCCATGTCCGGGCTGCGCGCCGACCTGCCGCAGGACATGCAGGAGCCTGCGGTCCAGCGCATCGACATCACCGGTGACGCCCTGATCACCTATGTGGTCCGTTCGCCGACCATGAGCCCGGAAGAGCTCAGCTGGTACGTGGACAACACGGTCAGCCGTGAACTGCTGGCCGTGTCCGGCGTGGGCGAGGTGAACCGTCAGGGCGGGGTGGACCGGGAGATCCGGGTCCAGCTGGATCCCGACCGTCTGGCCTCCTACGGCGTGACAGCGGCCGCAGTCAGCCAGGCCCTGGGCAGCGTCAACTCCGACCTGCCCGGCGGACGCATCACCGTGGCGGGCTCCGAGCGCGCCATCCGCACCCTCGGCTCGGCCGGCTCGGTCGAGCAGCTGGGCGAGACCCTGATCCCCCTGTCGGGCGGCGGCGCCGTGCGCCTGCGCGATCTGGGCGCGGTCGAGGACAGCTGGACCGAACCGCGCCGCATGGCCCGCTTCAACGGCCAGGAGGTGGTGACCTTCAACTTCCTGCGCTCGCGCGACGCCTCCGAGGTCCGGACGGCCGAACGGGTGCGGGAGGCGGTGGCCCGGCTGGACGAACAGAACGACGACGTCTCGATCGAGCAGATCAGCGCCGATGTCGAATACATTGAGGAAAGCTATCTGGCGTCCATCGAGGCGCTGCTGCTGGGCGCCGCCCTGGCGGTGGTGGTGGTGTTCGTGTTCCTGCGGGACTGGCGCGCCACTCTGATCGCGGCGACGGCCATGCCCATGTCGATCATCCCGACCATGTTCATCCTGGACCTGACGGGACAGTCGCTGAACGGGGTCACCCTGCTGGCCCTGTCGCTGACCATCGGCATCCTGGTGGATGACGCCATCGTGGAGATCGAGAACATCGTTCGACACATGAGGGGCGGCAAGAAGCCTTACGAGGCCGCTATGGAAGCGGCGGACGAGATCGGCCTGGCCGTCGTGGCCACCACCGCCACCATCATCGCCGTGTTTGCGCCCACCGGCTTCATGCCCGGCATCGTGGGCCAGTTCTTCAAGGCCTTCGCCATCGCCTCCTGCGTCTCTGTAGGCTTCTCGCTGCTGGTGGCGCGGACGCTGACGCCGCTGATGGCCGCCTACATGCTGAAGCGCGACGCCGACCATGTGGACAAGGATCCGTTCTGGATGCGTCGTTACATCCTTGCCCTGGCCTGGGTGCTGGGCAACCGCTGGAAGGCGTTCGGAATGGGTACGGGGCTGTTCATCGGTTCCCTGTTCCTGATTCCCATGCTGCCATTCGAGTTCCAGCCGTCGGGCGACCGCTCGCGCGCCTCGTTCTCGGCCGAACTGCCGCCCGGGTCGACGCTGCTTCAGACCGACGCCATCGTCCAGCGCATGACCCGCGACCTGCGCGAACGTCCGGAGGTCCTCTCGGTCTATGCCTCCATCGGCGGTTCGGAGCCCCGCCAGGCGTACATTTACGCCGACCTCGTCCAGCCTGGCCGCCGATCCATGACGCAGCAGGAATTCGCCCGCGAAATGGTGGATGGCTGGGATGCCATCCCCGGCGCCCGCATCGGCGCAGGCATCGCCCAGCAGGGTGGCGGACCCAGCGACGGCACCAGCTACACCTTCTCGATTCTCAGCGACGACGGCGAGGCCCTTCAGGCCGCCGCCCGCCAGATCGAGGCGGACATGCGAGGGGTGCCGGGTCTGGCCAATGTGGTGAACACCGCCGCCATCGCCCGGCCCGAGATCCTCGTCACGCCGCGCGGTGACCAGGCCGCCATGATGGGGGTGTCCACCGGCGCCATTTCCCAGACCATCAGGGTGGCGACCCTGGGGGACGTGGAGCAGAACCTGCCCAAGTACAATCTCGGCGATCGCCAGATCCCCATCCGCCTGCTTCTGACCGAAGACGCGCGTGGAGATCTCTCGGTGCTGGAGACGCTGCAGGTGCCCACCAGCACCGGGGCCAGCGTGCCCCTGTCGTCGGTGGCCGACATCCGCTTCGGCGCCGGGCCGTCGCAGATCACACGCCAGGATCGCGCCCGGGTGGCCACCATCACCGCCGAACTGGACGGGATCCGAACGGGCGAGGCCGCCCAGCGGGTGCAGCAGCTGGACTCGGTGCAGAATCTGCCGGCGGGGGTGCGCCAGACACCTGCAGGCGACGCCGAATTCATCCAGGAAATGCTGACCGGCTTCACCATCGCCTTCGCGACGGGCCTGCTGCTCATGTATGCGGTGCTGGTGTTGCTCTTCAAGAGCTTCGCGTATCCGATCACCATCATGACGGCCCTGCCGCTGGCCATCGCGGGCGCGTTTGCGGCCCTGCTCCTCGCCGGGTCCAGCTTCTCGATCTCTTCGCTGATCGGCATCCTGATGCTGATGGGCATCGCGGCCAAGAACTCGATCCTGCTGGTTGACTACATCATCATCGCCGAACAGGAGGGCATGAGCCGCTATGACGCCATCATGGATTCGGCGCACAAGCGGGCCCGCCCGATCATCATGACCACCTTCGCCATGGGCGCCGGCATGCTGCCGGTGGCCGCTGGCTGGGGCGCCGACGTGGAGTTCCGCTCGCCCATGGCCATCGCGGTGGTCGGCGGGCTGATCTCGTCCACCTTCCTGTCACTGCTGTATATCCCGGCGATCTTCACCATCGTGGACGACTTCGCGCGCTTCATCCGTCGTCTGCTGGGCAGGAAGCGGGAGGACGAGGTTCCGCGAGGGCAGCAGCAGCCTCTGCCGGCGGAGTGACGCCGCCGCCTGTCTGCTCCTGAGGGGGCGGGCGGCGACGCGCCGGGGGCGATCCGCATCCGTTGCGCGGGTCTGAATTCCAGGTGGAGACTTGGAAAGGCGGAGCTGCGCCGCCGCCTGATCCCGTATTTCCCCGGCCCAATGCCTTGCCACGCAAGGAGCGGGCGCGAGAATCATCGCTTTTCCCGCCCCTTCCCTTTCGGCCGCCGTATAATGTCGTCGGCGGCAGCGAGGAGGGCCGATTTCAGACAATTCAGACAATTCAGACCCTGTTTTTTTCGGCTCCGGAGTCTGAAATCCGGACCCGGTCGGTGAACCTTTCCGCCCGCCTGCGCGACTATGGTCGTGAAAGCGCAACGGGGGCTGTCCTTGCCGATATCCGAACTTGATCGCGTCCATGACGAACTGCTGGTTGTGCTGGTCCAGGCCGGCGACCGCCTGGCTGGCGAGCGCCTGGCCGCCCGCTGGCAGCCGCGTCTGCTGCGCGCCGCCCGTCGCATCCTGCGCAGCGAGGATCGCGCTCGGGACGCGGTCCAGGACGCCTGGACCTCGATCTTTCGCGGCGTGGCGCGACTGAAGGACCCTGCCGCCTTTCCGGCCTGGGCCTTCGGCATCCTGAACCGCCGCTGCGTCGACCGCATCCGGGGCGACAGCCGCCGCGCCGAAGAGGCAGTCGACGTGGATCAGGTTCCCGTCCCGCCGCGGGCCGCGACCGAGGGACTGGACCTCGTTCGCGCCCTGGCCGCCCTGGACCACGATCACCGCACGGCTGCGGTCCTGCACTTCTGCGAGGGGCTGACCCTGACAGAGGTCGCCGCCGCGGTCGGCGTGCCCGTGGGCACGGCCAAGTCCCGCATCTTCCACGCCCGCCGCCGGCTCAAGGCGGCTCTGACCGGAGACACCTGATGACCCAGGACACTGACCGCCTGCGCGCCGCCCTCGAAGCGGATGACGAGGCCTTCCTCAACAGTCTGGAGAAGGAGCGCGGCCTGTTCGCCCAGATCGGCGAGACCTTTCGCGGCCCCATGCGGGCCATGACCGTGGCCGCCAATGTGGCGGTCCTGATCGCCACGGCGGTGGGGCTGTGGGCCGTCTGGAAGATGTTCGGCGCGGCCTCGACCCGCGAGCTGATCCTGTGGGCCGGCGCCGCCTGGGCCGCCTGGACAATGCAGATCGGCATCAAGCAATGGATCTGGTCCCGGGTGAACACCCTGTCGATCCTGCGCGAGATAAAGCGCATGGAGGTGCGCATGGCCGCCCTGGAGGCGCGCCTGCGGTGAGGCGTGAGGCGAGGCTTGAGCGGGGCCGGGCGGAGGGATAGGGCTAGGCACGCCCTTCCTCCGCGCGCGAGTCGATCATGAGCTACAAGCCCCTGTTCTCCCGCGCCCTGGGCGCCGACCCCAGACGGCTGCATTTCGCGGCGCACAGCCATCACCTGTGGCCTGACGCCAGCTTCGACGGCCAGGTGCGGGCCTGGGCCGAGGCCAACCGCCACGCGGACCGCAAGTGGGAACTGATCTTCGACGAGGTGATCCCGGAGGCCCAGGGCCATGTGGCGCGCGAACTGAATCTGCCCTCGCCCGACACCGTTGTGTTCGCCCCCAACACCCACGACTTGCTGGTCCGCATCGTCTCGGCGGTGGAGAAGAACCCGGTCCGCATCCTGTCCACTGACGGGGAGTTCCATTCCTTCCGCCGCCAGGCGGCGCGCTGGGAGGAGGCGGGCGAGGCGGTCGTGACCCGCGTGCCTATCGCCCCCTTCGACACCTTTCCGGACCGCTTTCTGGAAGCGGCGCGCGCCGGCGGCCACGACCTGATACTGGTCAGCCAGGTGTTCTTCCGCACCGGCTGGATGATCCAGGTGTTCGACGAGCTGGCGGGCCTGGCCGCCCCCGAAGGGCCATGGGTGGTGGTGGACGGCTACCACGGCTTCATGGCCGCCCCCACCGATCTGTCAGCGGTCGCGGACCGGGTGTTCTATGTCACCGGCGGCTACAAATACGCCATGTCCGGCGAGGGCGCGGGCATTCTGCATGCGCCCGCCGGCTTCGGGCCGCGGCCGGTGGTGACGGGCTGGTTCGCCGAGTTCGGCGATCTGCAGGGTCCGCCGGGCGGGGTGGGCTACACCACCGACGCCGGCCGGTTCTGGGGGGCGACCTTCGACTCCACGCCCCTGTACCGCTTCAACGCCGTGCGCCGGATGCTGGACCATGAGGGTCTGACCACCGGGAATGTGGCCGCCCATGCGCGGACGCTGCAGGTCCAGTTCGCCAAGGCTGTCGCCGCCGGGCGGTGCGGTCGCCTGAAGGAGGCCGGGCTGCTCAATCCGGTGCAGGGCGACGGGCCCCGGGCCCGCTTCCTGGCGTTCCGCCACAAGGACGCCCAGGCGTGGAAAGCGCGGCTGCAGGACGTGAATGTGATCACCGACGTGCGTGACGACGTGCTGCGCTTCGGCTTCGGCCTGTATCAGGACGAGAACGACGTGGAGCGTCTCATCGAGGTCTGCCGCCGCGTTCTGTGACGCGTCTCAGAAGAAGGTGGCGTCTTCCTGCTTCTCGGCGCGGGGGGCTTCACGCGGCGTCGTTGGGCGGGACGGCGCGGGGCGGGGAGTCGTAGCGCCTTCGGCGGGCTCGTTCCGGGGCGCGGGATCAACAGCAGAATCGGTCGGCGCCTCGGTCGACGGCGGAATGGACGGCAGGTCGCCCAGCTCCGGATAGGGCAGCGGTTCGGGCGCGAAGTCTTCCTCACGGGGCGTTCCGGGGGCTGATGTCTGGTCCGGCGCGTCCAGGTCGTCGCGGATGAAGGCCCAGGAGCGCGGGTCCGAACAGGCGCAGGCCTTCAGGTAGCCCTCCCGATCCCGCCACAGGATCAGCGGATAGCCCGCCCCCACCCCCTGGCCCCGCAGCATGCCGTTCAGCCTGCCGATGAAGTCGCGCCCCGCCTGGACCACGGCGCGGCGCGCCAGATTGCCGTCCGCGCTGGGGATGCCGGCCGCCGTCCAGTTGCGGCTGGGGGTGGCTGTCCAGCGCTCATAGAGGGTCCAGTCGCGGCTCAGCCAGATCTCGGCCACCGTAGCCCGTTCGGCGGCGGTGGATTGGGCCAAGCCCTCGCGGTCCGGCCGGGCGAAGACGATGATGCGGGGCTCGACCCCCGCCGCGCGCAGCTTGGGGAACTCCTCACGCTCATAGCGCTGGGCCGCGGCGCTGTCGCGCCAGGCCACCATGTAGAGCGGCTCGCCGCCCCCGCCCGCCGAGATCCATGAGGCTTCGTCCAGCAGGCGCTGGATCTCGGCCTGGTCCCGCTGGATCACCACCGGCTGGAACCGGGCGTAGAAGTTCCAGTAGGCCCAGTACCCGCCTCCGGCGAGCCCAAGACCGATGATCAGCGCCAGGGCGCTCCAGACCAGAAATCGACGCATGGGCAGCGGTCCCCCCTTCAAGGCTTGGCCTTATAGCGCGGGAATGAGCAAAAATCAGGCCGGACCCGCGGTGGGGGAGTTTGTCACCGCATGCGCCAGTTGATTGGCATCTGGATCAGCGCCTCGCCATATGGTCGATCGTCCACAGTCAGGGGCGTCATGCGAAACTCCTGAGCGAGAGCGGCCGAGGCCGCCCCAAAACCGTGACCCTCAGGGCTTTCCGACAAGATGATGCAGTCTTCCACCCGGCCGTTCACGGCGACGCGGCACTGCACCAGAGCTTCGCCGTCAATGCCGTTCTCCGCCGCGAAGCTTGGATAGAGGCGGGCAAAATCTAAGCGCGTTGGTCGGCGTATCCAATCAGGATTGGTGAGCACGGATCCGTCCGGGGGCGGCCAAGCTGTGGATTGCCCGCAGTCGGAAAGCACCTGAGCCAACACAGCGGGGTTGGACGGCGCGCCGAGCTCGTAGCGATGGCGCGGTCCTTCATCGGGTGTGAGACTGATCACGGCAGATCTGCCGTTGACGAAGCTGGAGGAAAGGCGGCCGGGCTGGCGGGCGAACAGGACGGCGCCGTCTTCCGACAGGCGCCAACGTTGCCCGTTGGGTTCAGTGTCACCCAAGGTCACGTCCACGGCGACATGGGGCTGAGCCACCGGCTGACCGAGGGTCATCACGACGTCGAGGTTCCTGCCACGGGTGCAGCGGGCGATCATCTGCACGCCCGAGGGCCATTCAGCTGAGGCAGCGACAACGTTGCGCGGGGCATCCGCTACAGGCGCCCATGTCTGGGCATGAACGGTCCCAGCCACACTGGACAATGCAGCGGCCGTGAAGACCCACAGGCTTCGTGCAAAAGCCAAGGCCTTCATCACACCGTCTCCACCACCTGCTCGATGGCTCCGAAGATGGTGTGGCGGGCGTCGTCCAGCATTTCGATGCGGACGGTGTCGCCATGCTTGAGGAAGGGGGTTTCGGCCTTGCCGCGCAGGATGGTCTCGACGGTGCGGACCTCGGCGATGCAGGAGTAGCCCAGGCCGCCGTCGCTGACGGGCTTGCCGGGGCCGCCGTCCGAGTCGCGGTTCGACACCGTGCCGGAGCCGATGATGGAGCCGGCGACCAGGGTGCGGGTCTTCGCCAGATGGGCGATCAGGGTTCCGAAACAGAAGGTCATGTCGACCCCGGCATCGGCCTTGCCGAAGGGCTGGCCGTTCAGGGTGACGGTCAGCTCGCCGTTCAGCTTGCCGTCCTTCCAGCGGTCGCCCAGGGCGTCGGGGGTGACGAAGACGGGCGACAGGGCGCTGGCGGGCTTGGACTGGACGAAGCCGAAGCCCTTGGCCAGTTCGCCGGGGATCAGATTGCGCAGGGACACGTCGTTGACCAGGCCGATCAGCCGGATGTGGCCCAGCGCCTCCTCGCGGGTCACGCCTTGTGGCACGTCGCCGGTGACCACCACGATCTCGGCCTCCAGGTCGCAGCCCCAGGCCTCGTCCTTCAGCGGAATGGGGTCGCGGGCGCCCAGCATGGAGTCCGAGCCGCCCTGATACATCAGGGGATCGGTCCAGAAGCTCTCGGGCATCTCGGCGCCGCGCGCCTGACGCACCAGGGCCACGTGGTTCACATAGGCCGAGCCGTCGGCCCACTGATAGGCGCGGGGCAGGGGGGCGGCGGCGTCCCGTTCGTGGAACCGGCCGCGGGGCACGGCTTCGTGCTCGAGGCTTTCGGCCAGGGCGCGCAATTGCGGTTCACAGCGGTCCCAGTCGTCCAGCGCCGCCTGTAGCGTCGGGGCGATGAGGAAGGCGTCGGTGAACCAGTTCAGGTCGTTGGAGACGACCACGAGGCGGCCGTCGCGGCCGTGCTTGAGCGATGCGAGTTTCATGCCTCAGGCTTAAAGCCCGCGCGCCCCGATGGGAAGGCGGGTCAGCACAGGTTCGCCCGGGCGCGGCGCAGCTCACGGAGCCGCGCCTCCTTGTCGCGCCAGTGGTCAGCGAAGGCGTGGATGGCCGCGCGCAGGCGCTCGATCTCGGCGCGGCGGTCCGGGGCGGGCGGGGCGTGGTCGTCCTTTGCGTGGGCGCCGGGCTTGTCGCGGTGGCCAGTCTCGCTGCCCTTGCTCGCGTCCCCGCCGCCCGCGTGGACCACGAGCCTGCCGGTGTTCACGACGACCAGCTCGGAGGCGCGCGCGCGCCGGGTCTCGCCGTGTTCCGGGCCATGGCGGGGCCCAGGCTTGTCCGGCCCGGGGTCCAGCACGTCACGGATCGACGCGGACGGCCCTGACACGCCGTCGGCCAGGGCCAGGGCGCCGCCGAGGCGCCGGTCGAGAACGCTCAGGAGGCCGCGCGCCCGGGCGTGGACCTCGTCGCGCGAGGCCTTCAGGGCCGCCTCGGCCGCCTTGCGCACCTCGTTGTAGAGGGCGTCGCAGGGGTCCCTGGGCTTCGGCCCCATCTGCTCGCGGGCGTACCAGCCGCACAGCAGGGCGAGCAGCAGCAGGAGCAGGAACAGCAGCAGGATCACAGGCGGGACGCTGAGGAACAGGTCGGCGTCGGACGGGTAGGCCGCAGCGGGGGCGTCGAACTCCGACGGATACATGGCTGACCCTCCCTCCTTAAGCCCCGCCATCTTGGCCAAGCGTGGCCGCGAGGCAATCGAAAAGGTTAACGCCGGTCCGCGAACGAGGGTCTCAGGATTCTGACGCCTCCCTGGTCAGGGTGGCGCCGGCCTCGGCGCCCAGGCCGGCGCGAGGATCGCGCACCTCCACCTCGACGCGCACGGCGCCGGGCGGGTCGTGGGCCCAGATGTAGCGGCGCTCGATCTCCACCTCGCGGCCCGAGGGGGCGAAGCCGGTGAAGCTGTCGCCCCAGGGGGTGATGCGGGTCAGCTCGGGCCAGGACAGGCCGCAGGCGGCGTCCAGCTCCTCGATGGCCATGGCCGAGAGCTCGTCGTCGTTCACAGCCATCGGCGCACCTTGTCCGTGTAGGCGCTGTAGGGGACGCCGAACTTGCGCTGCAGATAGGCCTCCTCGCGGACGATGACGAAGCGGTCGATGACGATCAGGCAGGGCAGGATCATGGCCGCGGCCAGCGGGCTGTCGAGGCCGATGGCCAGGCCGGCGTAGATGATGGTGAAGCCCACATAGATCGGGTTGCGGCTCAGGGCGTAGATGCCGTTCGTGACCAGCGCCGTAGAGGGCTTCCACGGCTCCACCGCCGTGCCCGCGCGCCGGAACAGGCCCGCCGCCCAGCCCTCGACGACCAGGCCCGTGACGATCAGCACAAGGGCGGCGCCGCGCCGCCACAGGTCCGGCAGGCCCATGGAGGGCTCGCCGATCAGATTGCCCAGGGTCCAGCCCCCCGCCAGAAAGGCGAGGAAGATGATGGGGGGCGGGGCGATGACGCCGGGGATGTCGCGGGGTTCGGAGGTCATGGCGTCAGGATATCGCTCGGCTCGCGTTGGAGGAAGTTTCAGACTCGGGGCGCGAAAAACAGGGTCTGAATTGTCCGAATTGGCTGAAATCAGACCCTGATTTCGGATTCGGCGCCGAAAAAACAGGGTCCGAATTGTACGAATTGTCCGAAATCGCCAGTCTTGTCCCTGAGGCGCCTCGGCCATTGTAAGGCGCCGGGAAGGAGCGGGATCAAATAAATCCGGCGCTCAGTCCTCGTCGCCGTAGATGGCCACGCGGGCCTCGGCAGCCGAGGATACGGCGCCCCGGTACATGCCCGAGGTGTTGAGGCTGAAGACCGCGTTCCCCTCGATATCCAGGGCGATGACGCCGCCGTCGCCGCCCAGTTCACCCACCTGTGCGATTTCCGCGTCCGCAGCGGACTGGAGGCCGGCGCCGCCCGCCGTGCGCGCGCAGATGTCCCGCGCGACCGTGGCGCGGATGAAATATTCGCCCGAACCGGTGGCGGAGACCGCGCAGCCGTCGATGTTGGAGGCGTAGGTGCCGGCGCCGATCACCGGCACGTCGCCGACCCGGCCCCAGCGCTTGGCGGTCATGCCGCCGGTGGAGGTGGCGGCCGCCAGCCGTCCTTCGGAGTCCAGGGCCACGGCGCCGACCGTGCCGAATTTGCGCTCGTTCAGGGGCGGGGCGGGCAGGTTGGCCTGCGCCTCGGCGGAGGGCGCGCCTGCGGGGCGTTCGGGAACGGGCAGCCCCTGCGCCTCAAGCGCGCTGACCAGACCCCGCCAGCGGCGCTCGGTGAAGAACCAGGACGGGTCCACCTGCTCCAGATTCTGTTCGACGGCGAAGGCGTCGGCGCCCTGGCCGATCAGCATGACGTGGGGGGATTGCTCCATGACCGCACGGGCCAGGGCCACGGGATGGCGGGTGCGGGTGACGCCCGCCACGGCGCCCAGATTGAGGTCTGTCCCGTCCATGACGGCCGCGTCCAGTTCATTGGCCCCGGCGGCGGTGAAGACCGCGCCGCGCCCGGCGTTGAACAGGGGATCATCCTCCATCAGCTGGATGGCCGCCTGGACCGCGTCCAGGGCCGAACCGCCGCTGCGCAGCACCGCCGCGCCCGCCTCCAGCGCCGTGGACAGGGCCGCGCGATAGGCCGCGTCCTGTTCAGGGCTGAGGTCGGCCCGCTCGATCACGCCCGCGCCGCCGTGGATGGCCAGGGACCATTCGGCACGCTCCTGGGCCTCGGCCGTACCGGCGAGCAGGGCGAGGCTGATGATCGCTGCTGTGGCGACAGAGGTGATGGTTTTCATGTGAAGAGGTCCCTCATTGCTTCCCCGCCGTCATCACCGGGCTTGTCCCGGTGATCCATACGCTCCGAGCCTGCAAGGCGAGCAGGGGGCGACCTGAACATCCCACCTTCTGCTTGTCAAAGCGCGCATATGGATGGCCGGGACAAGCCCGGCCATGACGATCGCGGGGTCAGCCCCGGCCCGCGCGCCAGCGCCAGACGCGGCCGATGAGCCAGGGCAGGAAGCCCACGACGAGCCCGATCAGCACCAGCTCCCAGTAGCCGGCGCGGGGCAGCAGGGCGTAGGCGGCCAGAACGGCCAGGCCCGCCAGCGGCGGGCCCAGCCAAGGCAGCCATCGGGGCGGCGTCCTCACCGCCGGGCCTCGATCAGGCGTCCACCTTGATGACGCCGCGCCGGATCTGGTCCAGTTCGATGGAGTCGAACAGGGCCTGGAAATTGCCCTCGCCGAAGGCCTGGTTGCCCTTGCGCTGGATGATCTCGAAGAAGATCGGGCCGAAGGTGTCCTGGGTGAAGATCTGCAGCAGCAGGCCGTCCTCGTCCGACCCGTCGATCAGGATGCGGTTCTTGCGCATGCGCTCCACGTCCTCGCCGTGACCGGGCAGGCGTTTGTCGATCAGGTCGAAATAGGTCTCGATCGTATCCTGGAAGGGGATGCCGCGACGCTTCATCTCCTCGACGGTCTCGAAGATGTTGTCGGTGGCCAGGGCGATGTGCTGGATGCCCTCGCCGTTGTAGCGGCGCAGGAACTCCTCGATCTGGGAGTTGTCGTCCTGGCTCTCGTTCAGGGGGATGCGGATGGCGCGGTCGGGCGCGATCATGGCCTGGGACAGCAGGCCGGTCGCCTTGCCCTTGATGTTGAAATATTTCTGCTCCTCGAAGGCGAAGACGTCGCCGTAGAAGCCCGACCAGGTGCGCATCTGGCCGCGGCGCACATTGTGGGTCAGGTGGTCAAGGCAGAACAGGCCGACCGAGTTCCTGGCCTCGGCCTCCCGCCAGCCCTCGATCTCGTCCCAACCGTCGTAGAGCGAGCCGGCCTCGCCGTATTTGTCGACGATGTAGAGCAACGAGCCGCCGATGCCCTGGAGCACATAGGGATAGCCGCCGCCCAAGGCGCCGCCGTCGTGGCCCTCGGCCGGTTTGGCGCCGCGCGACACCGCCCCCTCGAAGGCCGCTTTCGCATCGCGGACGCGGAAGGCCATGCCGTTGGCCGAGGGGCCGTGTTCGGCCGCGAAGTCGCCGGCCTGGCCCTTCGGGCTGCGGTGGACAAGCATGGTGATGTCGCCCTGCTTCAGCCGGACAACGTCATTAGCGGGGTTCACGTGGGTCGGGGTGAAGCCCATCAGCTCCAGGCGAGCCTTCATGGCCGCCGGATCGGGGCCGGTGAACTCGACGAATTCGAAACCGTCCACGCCCAGCGGGTTCTCGGCGTCCAGAGCCTTGGCTGCATCGGTTTGAGGGGCGTCGTGCATGGGTCTTCTCCCTGAGATCCGGATATCCTGTCGGCATGCGCGCCGCAGGGATTTGGCCCGGAACCTAATCATCCGCGCCCCGGTCGCCAAGCGCTGCGGCCCCGATCAGGGTCCGGATCAGGGTAAGACGCCCTCAATCAAGCCGTGATAGGGCCAGTCGATGCTGCGCAAACTGTATCACTGGACCCTGCGCCTGGCCGCCCATCGGCGGGCGGTTCCGGCGTTGGCCGCCGTGTCCTTCGCGGAGGGCGCCTTCTTTCCCGTGCCGCCCGACGTGATGCTGGCCCCCATGGTGCTGGCCCGCCCCGACCGGGCCTATGTCTATGCGGCGATCTGCACCCTCGGCTCGGTGCTGGGCGGGATCGCCGGCTACCTGATCGGCTATTTTCTCGAACCCGTGGGCCTGTGGCTGCTGGGCGCAATGGGCAAGGCCGATGTCTTCGCGGCCAGCCAGGCGACCTTCAACGAACACGGAGTCTGGGCCGTGGCCATCGGGGGATTCACGCCGCTGCCCTACAAGGTGGTGACCATCGCCTCGGGCATCTTCGGGTTCAGCTTCCCCCTGTTCATCCTGCTGTCCGTGCTGACGCGGGGCGCGCGCTTCTTCATGGTGGCCTTCGTGGTCAGGACGTTCGGCCCGGCCATGCTGGCGGTGGTGGAGCGGCGCCTCCTGACCTTCACCGTCATTGGGGCGGCCCTCATGGCGGCGGGCTTCGCAGCGGCGGCCCTGCTCTGATCCGCGCATCCGGGTCGGCTTTGACCGGCGCCCGATTCCCGACAGGCAGCGGAATCGCGAAAGCGATTCCCCTTCAACCCATCTGGCTCTAGAACAACGCCATGCTGAGCGCCTATCGCCTGATCACCCGCTGGTGGACCGCCTTCGCCCTTGCGGCGTCCCTGGGCATGCTGGGCGCGGCGCACGCCTTTGAACGCTATGCGGGCCTGGCGCCCTGCAACCTCTGCCTCAAGCAGCGCGAGGTGTTCTGGGCCGCCGTGGCCATCGCCTTGCCGGCCACCCTGTGGGCCGTGTTCAGCCGGGCCAGCCGGGGCACGCCGCGCATCGCCGCCTTCCTGCTGGCCGCCGTTTTCGCCACGAGCGCCGTCACGGCCGGTTTCCACGCAGGCGGGGAGTTGGGCTGGTGGTCGCTCCCGGCCATGTGCATGGGCGGCGGCGCGGTGGGCCTGGAGGCGCTGACCGCCCTGGCCATGGGCACGGCGCCCGAGACCCGGCCGGTCATGTGCGACGCGGTGGTGTGGAGTTTCCTGGGCCTGTCCATGGCGGGGTGGAACACCCTGCTCTCGGCCGGACTGGCCGGGTTCAGCCTGGTGGCGGCCAAGCGGCCCAAGGACGCCCGGGCGCCGAAGATCACCCCGGAGAAACGCTGATGACCCGACGCATTCCCCTGCCGCGCCCCGGTCGCGGGGCTCCCGCCGCCCGTCTGGCCGAGATGCTGCGGGTGGACCACGCCGGCGAAATGGCCGCGGTGCAGATCTATCGCGGCCAGAAGCGGGTGTTCGAGGCGGCGGGCCGCTCGGGCATCGCCGCCGACATGGCGCGCATGGAGGGCGAGGAGGACGTGCACCTCAAGCGCTTCGAGGCGCTGCTGACCGAGAAACAGGTGCGGCCGACCCTGATGACGCCGGTCTGGCGGCTTGCGGCCTATGGTCTGGGCGTCGGCACGGCCCTGATGGGGGAGAAGGCCGCCCATGCCTGCACCGAGGCGGTGGAGAGCGTGATCGGCGAGCATTATGGAGACCAGGCCGAGGAGATAACGGACCGCGATCCGGAGATGGCGGCCCAGTTCCGCCAGTTCCGCGACGAGGAGCTGGCCCACCACGACCACGCCATCGCCGAAGGGGCGCACGAGGCGCCCGCCTATCCGGTGCTGAGCGCGGTCATCAAGGCGGGCTGCCGCGCCGCTATCCGGATCAGCGAAAAGGTGTGATCAGGCCCACAGGCCGCAGGCGTCGATGACGTGGGCGTCCGGGCGCGTGACCTTGCGGAAGTCGGCGTGGGGGACGAGGGCCAGGACCACCGGCTGGGCCAGGGCCTCATCCTGACCGACCGTCTCCAGACCGTGCTCGGGCGGAATCATGTCGGCGTAGGGATCGGTGCAGACGACCCGGCCGGGATAGAGCGCTGACAGGGCCTTGGCGATGTTCAGGGAGGGGCTTTCGCGGAAGTCGTCCACGTCCGCCTTGAAGGTCATGCCCAGACAGCCCAGCCGCAGGCTCGGGTCCAGGTCCATGATTTCGCAAACCTTCTCGATGACGAAGCGGGGCTTGCCGTCGTTGACCAGACGGGCTGTGCGGATCAGACGCGCGGTCTCGGGCGCCTGGGCCACGATGAACCAGGGATCCACGGCGATGCAGTGGCCGCCCACGCCGGGACCCGGCGTCAGGATGTTCACCCGGGGGTGATTGTTGGCCAGCTTGATGATCTCCCAGACGTTCAGGCCCAGCTCGTCGCAGACCAGCGACAGCTCGTTGGCGTAGGCGATGTTCACGTCCCGGAACGCGTTCTCGGCCAGCTTGACGAACTCGGCCGAGCGGTCATCCGTGAGCAGAATGTCGCCCGAGGTCATGGTGCGGTACAGGGCGGCGGCCCGGCGGGCGGCGCGGGCTGTGACGCCGCCGACCACCCGGGCGTTGCTTTCAAGCTCGCGCAGGGTGCGGCCGGGAATGACCCGTTCGGGGGAATAGGCCACGTCGATGTCGCCCTCGTTCCGCTCCGAGGGCCCGACCGCCACCTTCAGGTCCGGGCGAAGCTCCGCGATGCGTTGGGCGACCTGGCTGGTGGCGCCCACCGGCGAGGTGGACTCCAGCACCACCAGGGAGCCCTTCACCAGCCGGGGCGCGATGGCGTCCACGGCGCTGAACACCGAGCTCAGGTCGGGATGATTGAAGTCGCCGGTCTTGGTGGGGGTGGGGACGGTGATCAGATAGGCGTCGGCCTCGGGCGCCTCATTGACAGCGCTCAGGGACTTGCTGGCCGTCACCGCGGCCAGAAGCAGGTCCAGGCCCGGCTCGACCAGGTGGCTGCAGCCCGCGTTAACGGACGCCACCACCTCGGGCTTGATGTCATAGCCGATGACCTGGTGCCCGGCGCGCGCCAGGACGGCGGCGGTCGGCAGGCCGATGTAGCCCAGGCCGACGACCGCCACGGTCATGCGTTCCTGGGTTTCGGGCTGGAAGTCAGCGTAGATGGTCAGCGGCATCAAGCAGTCCCTGTACGATGCGTCGGCTCGCCTGGCCGTCGCCGTATGGATTGTCGGCTCCGCTGCGCGGAGGGCGGATCAGAGCGTCTAACACCCCTGACACGATACGGTTCGGGTTCGTACCGACCAAATATGACACTCCCGCCTCGACCGCCTCGGGCCGTTCGGTCACGTCGCGCATGACCAGAACAGTCTTGCCCAGGGAGGGCGCCTCTTCCTGTACCCCGCCGGAATCCGTCAGGATCACCTGGCATCTGTCCATCAGATAGACGAAGGACTCGTAATCGACCGGTTCGATGAGGTGAACCCTGGATGATCCCCCCAATAGCTCATGAACCTGACCCTTGCGTTTGATGACCACTACGTCCTGTCGCCGACCATCCGTTTCCACCGGGGCGACATCGACTATGCCGTCAACCGTCTGGGCGAGAAGGGCACGCCGGTCGAGCAGGGCTTCGAGTACAATTCAGGCTCGAATGAAGTGTTCCTGACGCCGGAGCAGATCGTCGAGTTCAACCGCGCCGCCCTTGCGCGGGGCGCCTGAGCCTTCGGTCCAGCCCGGACGGGCCTGACGCCTCAAGCCGCCGAAATCCCGGCCCGGCTGGACAGGATCCAACCGGGCCGTTTTCGGTCTGGCGCCTCCGCGCCTGAAGAAGGCTCAGGCCGCGGGCTTGATGAACTCGAGATGGTACAGGGAGGACGGGTTGAAGATGTTGCCGATGGCGGCGAAGTCGTATTCCCGGCGCACCACGCGGATTTTCTTGTTGCGGTAGGCCTGGCTGATGATGCTGGTCAGGTTGATGTTGTAGTCCAGCCGCCAGGACCACCAGGCCGCGTTCTCCAGCTGGCGCCGGGCGCTGAAGACGTCCTGGGCGTTCAGCTTGCCCAGGTCCTCGAAGAACGAGCCGTCCTTCTGCTTGCGTCGGGTGATCAGAATGGGATCCCGTTGCCAGCCGGTCGGTTCGATGTGCACCAGGGTCACCTTGGCGCCGAGCTTGTGCAGCATGTCATAGAGCTTCGGGTCGATCAGATCGACTTGTTCGATGGAGTGCCGGGTGAAAACCAGCACATGGCCCTGGGCCTCCTTGAGGAAGGAGATGTCCGGCTTGCGATAGTCGAAGCTGTGCGCGTGATAGTCGATGACGCCGTCATGGGCGGCCAGGCGTTTGGCGGCCTCCTGCCCCTCATCGGTGTATTCGGCGCCATGGTAGGCGATGGTTCTGGAGCGCGTCCTGCCCAGCCCCACGTAGAGCTGGAACAGATTGACCGACCAGCCGCTGCCCAGCTCGACGATGGCGGTGGTGTCCGGCCGAACGCAGCCCATCAGATACCGGATCGGGCTGATGGTGGAGGTCGAGTAGCGCCCGGCGATGACGTCCGGATAGTGGAAATTGTCGTCGTAGGTGCGGTCGATGGCCCCCAGGATGGCCTTGCCCAGCGGCTGCACCAGTTCGCGGGTCCGATAGAAATGGTTGGGATCCTTGCGGCCGATGTCCAGTTCGCGCAGGTCGGCCAGGAAGGTGGCCAACTGGTCGTCGGGACGCCGGGTGATGAACTCGTCGATCTTGTCCGAGATCTTCTGCCAGGCGACGCCCTGACTCTTCTTGGTCCTGCCTTTGGGCGCCGGAGCGGGCGTCGCCGTCGGGCTGACCTGGGGCGTCGGGTCGATGGTCTCAGTCACGAACGTCTCCAGCATGTGGATGGGGCGAAGGGCTTGCAGGGGCGGCGCCGGTCAGGTCGTGAGCCCGCCCGGCGGCGGCGCCCGACGAGAAACGGGGGTATCCGTACGGCGTGGTCATGGCGCGTGCGCGTTTTCCATACGGAAGCGGCCTCCCGCACCCCTTCAACCGTTGAAGCTGTAGTTTAGCGCTTCCTCGCGCGTCAAGAACGGCGGGCAGGAGAAGTCCCGGGCCGGGCGGAAAATTCGCCTCGCATCAGCGCCCTTTACCCTGTATCTCCGCCTCGTCTCGCAATCCAGCAGAGGGATATCATGGCGCGCTTTGTCGAGCTTACCCACGAAAACGGCACCCAACTGTCCGTGAATGTGGATCTGATCGTCTCCTTCGCCCCCCTGGGCGGCGACACCCTGCGCGGGACGGTGATCAGCTTCGGCTACGGGGCCGGCGAGAAGAACATGACCCGCAACGTCCGGGTCGTGAACCCGTACGAAGAGGTGGTCGCCAAATTCTCGTAGAGCTGCTGAACCTGACGGATGGCTGCCGCGCCAAGGATGTGGTTGCAAGCACGTCCGCCCCGTGCATCCTGAGCGAAACCCACAGGCGGTTCTGAATGGTGCTGACGGATCGGTTCAGGGATGACTTGCGGCAGGTTCAGGACGCCGGTCTGTCCAGCCTGCGCACTGTTCACGGCCTGCTCCTCCGCGAGTCCCGCACCCGTTACGGCCGTCGCTCGGCCGGTTATGTCTGGGCGTTGATTTCGCCCATGATCCTGCTGGTGGTCATGATGGTCGTCTTCAGCGCCATCGCGCGCCCGGCCGGAGCGGGCGAAAGCTTGGTGGTGTTCTTTCTGACCGCCATCCTGCCCATCTTCTTCGTGCGCAACGGCGTCACGCGGGGCGGGAACGCCATCCGGTCCAACCGGGTGCTGATGCAGTATCCCCAGGTGAATGCTTTCGAGGTGATCACCGCGCGCACCCTGCTGGAGGCGCTGACCTACTTCATCGTTCTGGTGTTGTTCGTCCTGATCATGTTCGCCTTCTTCGGCCTGCCGTTCACCGCCTGGATCGACCAGCCGCTGCCCATGCTGCAGGCGGGCGGAACCCTGCTCCTGCTGTGCTACGGGGCGTGTTTCCTGAGTTCGCAGATCGGGCGCGCCTTCGATCCCTGGAACGAGCTGACCGGCCCGATCGGGCGCATCCTGCTGCTCACCTCGGGGCTTTGGTTCACCCTCGGCAGCCTGCCGCCGGAATTTCTGGCGATCGTCCAGTACAACCCGCTGGCGCACGTGGTCGAGTGGATCCGCGACGCCTCCATCCGCGATTTCCAGAGCGAGCTCTACAATCCCTGGTATCCGCTCTCGATGGGGGTACTCTTCCTGGCCGCCGGCCTGTTCATCGACTGGCTCTACCGCATCAGCGGTTATGACCTGCAGCCCTGAGCCCGCGCCATGATCGAACTCATCGACGTCGAGAAGTCCTATCGCACCCGGTTCGGCAGGCGCCCGGTCATCCGGCCCACCAACCTGGTGTTCTATCGCGGATCGTCCACGGCGGTGCTGGGCCTGAACGGCGCCGGCAAGTCCACCCTGCTGCGCCTGATTTCGGGCGTCGAGCGGCCTGATCGGGGCGAAATCCGGCGTTCAGTCACCGTGTCCTCGCCGCTTGGGCTGACGGGAGCGTTCCACCGCACCATGACCGGCGCGGAGAACCTGAAGTTCGTCTGCCGGATTTACCGCAAGGACGTGGACGAGGTCACGGCATTCGTGCGCGAGTTCGCCGAACTGGGCCCCTATTTCCATGAGCCGATCGAGAGCTATTCCTCGGGGATGAGATCGCGGCTGTCCTTCGCACTCAGTCTGGCGGTGGACTTTCAGGTGTATGTGATTGATGAAGGATTGAGCGTGGGCGACGCCGCCTTCCGCAGAAAGGCGCAGGAAGCGTTCGCCGAGCGGCGGGCGCGGTCCGACATCATCATGACGTCTCACAGCATGTCGACGATTCGCGAATTCTGCAGCCGCGCCGTGGTCATGGACCGGGGTGAGGCGGTGCCGTTCGAGAGCCTGGATGCGGCGGAGGATTACTACATGGAAATCGTGGCCAGAGGGCGCGCCGCATGACCACCATCGAGGTTCCGGTCAACCAGGGTCTGGACAAAACCCGCCGCAGACGGACGATCCTGGCTCGCTCGGCGATCCTGTTCATCCTGGGGCCGACAATCCTTTACGCCCTGTATCTGATCCTGCTGGCGCCCGCCCAGTATCAGACCTCCACCTCTTTCGCCGTGCGCGGCGCAGAGGCGGCGCCCATGGACGCCCTGGGCGTGCTGGGCATCTCGGCCCCCACGTCCAACACCCTGGATGCGCGAATCGTGGAGGAGTACATCCGGTCTCACGCCATGGTGGAGGGCCTGCGCGAGCGGTACGCGTTCGACGACGCTTACGCCCGCTTCAGCCTGGATCCCCTGTCGATCCTGCCGCCGGGCGCGAACCGCGAGCGCGCCACCCGCTTCTGGCGCGACAAGGTGCGGGTGCGCCACGACCCGGCGTCCCAGTCCGCCCATGTGGAGGTCAGCGCCTATACGCCGGAAGACTCCCTGCGGCTCAGCCAGGGCGTGCTGACCCTCAGCGAGGAGCTGGTCAACCGCATGTCGGACCGGGCCATGACCGATCTGATCGAGGCCGCCGAGCGCGAGATCGAGCGCAAGCGGGAAGCGTATGAGGCCGCCCGGGACCGCCTTGCGGAATACCAGGGCCAGCGTTTCTCGGGCGTGGATGTCGCCACTCCGGCCCAGCAGGCCATGGCCCTGGTGGGCAGTCTGGACAGCCAGCTGGCCCAGAAGCGCACCGAACTGGCCACCATGAGCCAGACCTACCAGCCCGACGCGCCGCAGCTGACCGGCCTGCGCCGCGAGATCGCCGCCCTGGAGGCGGAGCGCGCCCGCGCGGTGCAGCGCGCCATGTCCACGCCGGGCGAACAGGCCTCGGGTCGCCAGATCGAGGCCCAGGCGGTGCTGATGGACTATGAGTTCGCCCAGCAGGGCTATACGACGGCTCTTCAGGCTGCGGAAAGCGTTCGTCGCCAATCCATCAACGACCGCAAATACGTGGTCGCCTATGTGCCGCCCCGCGAACCGGAGCAGTCCAACTGGTGGCGGCGTCTGGGCAACGTCTTCGCCGTGCTGATCGGTTCGGCCCTGCTCTGGGGCGTCGGCGCCCTCATCTATTCGATCATTCGGGATCACATGGAATGACCGGTTCTCGCTTGCTGAAGATCGCGGCCCTCGTCGCCGCCCTCGTGGCGCCGGCCGGCCTGGCCCAGGCCCAGACCGGCGCGGCGGCGCCCACGCGCACGGCGCCGGAGCAGGCCGCACCGCAGGGGCCCGAGGCCCTGGTCATCCAGGAACGGCGGGGCGTGCGCCCGCCGCCGCTGGGGGCCGACATGTTCGGGGGCGAGGCGCCCCAGGCCTCCTCTGCGGTGGTGGATCCCGATTACATCCTGCAGTCGGGGGACACGGTCCAGGTCACCCTGTGGGGCATGGTGGAGGGGAGCCACGAGCTGACCATCGACGCCCAGGGCAATGTGGTGGTGCCGGGCGTCGGCCCGATCCGGCTGGCAGGCGTGACGGCGTCCCAGGCCCCCGCCGTGGTCGAACGCGCCAGCCGCCGCATCTACAACGAAGGCGTCCAGGTCTACGCCACGCCCATAACGACGGCATCGACCCGGGTTCTGGTCACCGGTCCCGTCGAGCAGCCCGGCGCCTTCCCCGGAGCCTCGGACGACGCCCTCATCGTCTACCTGCAACGCGCAGGGGGCATCGATCCCACCCGCGGCAGCTATCGACGCATCCGGGTGCTGCGCGGAGGCGAGGTGATCGCTCGCGCCGATCTTTATGATTTCCTGCGTGAGGGCGTGTTGCCGCGCATCAGCTTCCGCACCGGCGACGCCATCGTGGTGGAGGAGCAAGGCTCCATCGTCTCGGTCAGCGGCGACGTGCGCGCGCCCTTCACCTTCGAACTGGCGGGCCAGACCGGCCAGGGCGGGGAACTGATGCAGTTCGCCCGTCCCCAGCCCGGCGCGACCCATGCGGCCGTGTTCGGCGTGCGTGACGGCCAGCCCATCAGCGCCTACATCCCCCTGAACCAGTTTTCGGCCTTCACCCTGATGGACGGCGACAGGGTTCAATTCGAATCCGACTCCAGGCCCGCCAATGTGCTGGTGCGGGTCGAGGGCGCCCATGGCGGCCCCTCGGTCTTCACCGAGGTGCGGGGAACGACGGTGGCCCAGATCCTGTCCCAGGTGGCCATCGACGCGGACGCGGACATGGAGTCCATCCACCTGCGCCGACAGAGCGTGCGCGAGGCCCAGCGCCAGACCCTGAACGAAGGGCTGGAGCGTCTGGAGCGCACGGTGCTGCTGTCGCCCGCGCGGTCACCGGCCGAGGCCCAGTCCCGTGCCACCTCGCTGGCCTTTGTGACCGAATACATCCAGCGTGCCCGTCAGGTGGAGCCGCTGGGCATCCTGGCCCTGTCCGGACAGGACCTGAATCAGGTGCGGGTGGAGACCGGCGATGTGATCGTCATCCCGCGCCGCTCGCAGGTGGTGACCATCGCCGGCGAGGTGAACGCGCCCCAGTCGATCCTGGCCCAGTCCGGCCAGCCGGTGTCCGGCTATGTGCGCGCCGCAGGCGGCTACACTTCGCGCGCCGACCGCCGCAACGTGCTGGTGTTCCGTCAGGACGGCCAGCTGCGCGAGGGCGGTCGGGCCATGCCCGGCGACCGCATCCTGGTCATGTCGAAGCCGGATTCCACCCTGTTGCCGTTCCTGCGCGACCTGACCCAGACCATCTTCCAGATGGCCGGCGTGCTGGTGGCGGTTGACCGGTTCAGCGACTAGACAGAAACGGCCGGGACGAGCGCCCCGCCGTTTCACCCCGGCTTCTTGTTGCGTGCGCGGCGCTGGTCGCCGAACACGCGCAGGGCGTCCAGCTCCCAGGACTCCCAGGGCCGGACCAGTCGCAGGCGCAGCTCGGCGGTCAGCCGTTCGTCGTCGGACGCCCCGGCCAGATGTTCGGCGGCCAGGCCCTGCTCGGCCGGCGCGCGCCATAGCCGCCGCCGGTCCGCGATCTCGAAGCCGGCGCCCAGCATCAGGGCCGTCCACGCCGTAGGGGTCAGGAATCCATAGCCGGGGGCGTCGGGTCCGGCGCTTCCGTCCCCGCAGCGCAGACGCACCAGCATCTCGCCCCCGGGCCGCAGCAGGCCGTAAAGCTGCGCCAGGCGATCCTCCAGCCCCTCAAGCGGAACAAGGCCGTCCAGTTCCCGCGCCAGGATCAGATCGGCGGAGCCTTCGTCAAGGGCGTCCAGATGATCGAGGCCCGTCTCCAGGTCCAGATTCGGGATGTCGCGCGGCCGCCAGGGCGTCCCGTCGCCTTCGCCGCTCCAGTAAGCGTGCCGGTCGATTCCGAGGGCGGAGCGCGCCCGCCCGGTCGCCGCCAGAGCGCCCAGCAGCCGACCATCCCCGCACCCCGCCTCGACCACGTCCGCGTCCTCGATCAGAGGGGAGAACGGCGCGAAGAGGGCGTTCCAGAGGGCCACCGCGTCTTCCCATGCCGCCTGGTCAGCCGGGTCCCTGTCCCGGGGGCGGGGCAGGACGACCTGACGGCCGGTGTGCAGGACTTTCTTCGCCTGTTCCAGCAGACTCATGCTGCGTCTCCGGGTTTCCGCAGGATCAGCCGCAGGGTTCCGGTGGTCAGTTCAACCGGATCGTAGGCGGCCAGGCGGGCGCCATGCAGATCGGCGTAGTCCCGGGGCAGGGTCTGGCCGCCCAGACCATCGGCGGCCTCCAGTTCCAGCCCGGTGGCGCGGATCAGCAGCATCCAGCCGGCGGCGGGCAGCGGCGCGCGGATCGGCAGATCCTCGCCCAGTTCTCCGGCCCGGGCCAGATGGGGGAACAGTAGCGCGTCGAAATCGGCCCCCACCGGGGCGGCGAGCGTGTCGATGGCGAGCGCCAGAACGCCTGCGGGGGCCAGAAGATCGGCCAGGGCCACAAGACGGTCCCGGACGTGAGACAGGTCTCCGGTCTCCAGGCCGCCGCCCGCAAGGATCAGGTCGAAGCCGCCGGGGCGGGTGGTCGCGAGATCCGTCAGGGAGTCCGGGATGGTGTCGAAGCGCGCGCGAGGCGGCGGACGATCAGGGTGCAGCAGGGTAAGGGACCCGGGGGCCAGGGCCTCCTGCACCGCGCGGGCCAGGTCCGGTCCCTGCGGGCCGGACGCCAGAACCGTCCCGGCGCCCGAGGGCGCGCCCAGCGCTTTCCAGGTCTTCACCAGACCCTTGACGGGTGACAGGGCGGGGCTCATGCGGGCGCCGCCTTCAAGGCCTGCAGGAAGGCGGCGTCATAGCGTCTGACGGCCGAGGGGCGGAACCGCCGCGGGCCGCGCCGCTGCTCGACCAGCGGCTCAAACGCATCCCGCGTCTCGGCCCAGGATCGCAGATGACCGGGCGTGAAGGCCGAGCGCGGATTGATCGCGGCCACGCCCGCGCGGCCCAGCCCGGCGATGAGGGCGGTCATCATCTCGACCTTGATCTCGTCCCGATCGGCCAGAACCGGGAACCCTTGGGGGCTGCGCTCCCAGCCGGCTTCGGCCCAGGCCGGCAAGCGGTCGGTCATGGCCTGGTTCCAGGCTTCAGCCTGGGCCGCGGAGCGGACCATGGACCTGCGCAACAGCTCCATGGGTTCGATGCGGGCCGTGATCAGGCCTTCCGGGTGGGCCAGGGCCGCGGCTGCGAGCAGGTCCGAGGCCGAATCCGCCGCCATGGCGTCGGTGGCGTGCAGGGCGTGGCGCACCACCCGGTCCCGCTGATGGGCAGGGGTTGAAAGCGCCATGGTCGCGGGGATGACCAGCAGGTCGTCACAGGCCGCGAAGGAGGCCGTTCTCCAGCGCATCCAGGCGGGGAGGCCAAGCTGCTCCGTTCGGTCCGCCAGCACCAGCTTGACGCCCAGACGCCGGACTTCGGCCAGGGTGTCCGCATCCAGCAGCCCGGGACCGAAGCTGACGGCCCCGGGCGCCTCCCCGACGATCGATTCATAACGGGCGCAGGCGACAGAGGTGGCGGCGACGTCGTCCATCTCCGCCAGATCGCCCGACAGACCCCGCCACGGTTCGGGATTGATCATCACCCCCAGGCCATGACCCCGCGTGTTCAGGGTGTCCGCGAGGCGCCGGACCAGATCGTCGCCCAGCGCCTCTCCGGCCAGGACGTCGATGAAGAACAGTCCCTTGAAGCCGTTGGCCTCCAGGGCGAGAACGATGCTTTCCACAGCTGCGGTTCCGTCGCCTGCCCACCATTGGCGCGCCGCGACGTCGCGGGGATCGGCCAGGGGCGCCAGGTCGGGTCGGGCGGTGACGTCCACGGCGACCAGAAGGGCGGGCCCCGTCGGCTCCGCCCGGGGCGCCAGCCGGTCCGGGCGTCCGGGCGCGTGACGCGCGGGGGCTCCCTGGATCGTCTTCGTTTCGTCGACCGGCAGGGGAACGAGGCGCTGGGCGCGCTCGTCCGCCGCCGCGATCATGGCGGCCTTGATCGCCAGGCCCTTGCGATTACGCCATCGGCCGCGAACCCTGGGCAGAATGTCGTATTCGAACTGGCCGTCCCTGAGCTGGCCCGGAGGAAGCAGGAAACGGGGCTCGGCCCGGGCCATGTCCACCAGCGGGCGGTCGACGCCCGGCCGCCGGACGAGGAGCCGATACTGATCGGCGCCTGGAGCCACCTCGCCGATCAGCAGGTCCTCGGCGGGCGTGTCGAAATCATCTCCCAGCCGCAGGATCGGCGCATACTCATGCAGCCGCGTGAAGCGCGCCCCAGGGTCATCGGCGGGGCGGATCATCACGCGAAAGGCCAACTGGTCCGGAGTCAGCCGAAAGTCGGGCGGGAGGCGGCATTCGGTGCGAAAACCGTCATAGACCGGCCGCCGCTCGCCGGTGTCCTGATTGCGGACGATGACGCGGTACTGCTGGTTGGGCCCGGCGGACTCCCAGCGAAGGACGGGACTGGCGGCGCGTCGACGGATGGTCTTCAAGCGGCCGGCTCCTGGGCTGGCTGACGCTGAGCATGTTCAGCGCTCGGCATGGCTGCGCCCAATGCGGATATCGACGCCCGGGGCCGGGGTCAATCGGGTCGATCCGGCGTCAGGCCGCCTTCAGCGCCCATTGGGCATAGAGATCGTCCAGACCGGCCGCGGCCCGCGACCAGGTGAAACGCCGCTCGACGTCGCGGCGGGCGTTGCGGGCGACGGCCATGGACCGGTCGGGCGTCCCCATCACCTCGCCCAGCAGGTCGGTCAGCTCGCCCACGTCGCCCTTGTTGAAAAGGAAGCCGTTCTCGCGGTGGATGAGGGTTTCCGAGATGGCCGAGACATTGGAGGCCACCACCGGCAGCTCCATGGCCATGGCTTCCAGCGGCTTGAGGGGCGGCACCAGCTCGGTGACCTGCGCCGGACGCCGGGGATAGACCGCCACGTTCATCAACGAATACCAGCGCGGCGCCTCGGTGTGGGGCACGCGGCCGGGCATGATCAGGTGATCGGACACCCCCATCACGCGCGCGGCCTCGCGCACCTCGCGGAAGGCCGGCCCGTCGCCGACCAGCAGGGCGCAGACGTCCAGGCCGTCGTGGCGCAGGTGGGACAGCGCCGTGATCAGATCGACCAGGCCTTCATAGCCGGTCATGGACCCCAGGAAGCCCAGCACGCGCCGGTCGTCCAGGCCGATCTCGCTGGCCAGGGCCTGATCGCGCGGGCGGGGGCTGAACACCTGCGGGTCGACACTGTTGGGCACGACGGTGATCTTGCGCCCATCGACCCCGCGGGAGATCAGCTCGTTCTTGAGGCCGTTGGAGATCGCAACGACCGCGTCGGCCTCCTGGGCCACCCGGGTCTCCTGACGGCGCTGGAACTCGAAGCGCTCCGAGCCCTCCCAGTGCGGCGTGCGCGCCGCGCTGGTCAGCTCCCAGAGTCCGCGAACCTCATAGACGAAGGGAAGGCCGGCCTTGCGGGCGGCCATCAGGGCGGGGGCGGCGTTGACGTGGTTGGAAGCGGCCTGGACCACGGATGGCCGGACCTTGTGGATGTGCTCCAGCAGGGCGTGGCCGGCTTCGTCGCAATAGCGGTCGAACGGCGTGGCGTTGGAGGGCGGCCCGGGGAGACGGGAATAGACGACTCCATCGACTTCCTGCGCGCCCAGCCGCCCGGTCACATGCTGGGCGTCGTTGCGATCGGCGGGATAGCCGGGCCGGGTCACGGCCTCCACGCGCCAGCCTTGGCGGCTGACCGCCTTGATGAGGGAATGGGTCCGCGCGGCGTAGCCGGTGACGTGATGGGGAAAGGAGCTGGCCGCCACATAGAGCAGGGAGCGGTCCTTGACCGGCTTGATCGCGCGCCGCGCCGGGACCGCCAGACCGGACCGCTGGATGCGGGCCAGACCTTCGATCAGATCGCGACGAAGCCTGGCGTTGGCGGGCATGGTGACGTGGGCCTCGTCAAGCCGGCGGTACAGCGCCAGCGGCTCCTCGATCATGCCCGCATTGTAGAGGACCCCGGCCAGCCACAGAATCCGGTGCGTGCTGGGATCGTGCTCCACTGTGCTGCGCGCCAGGGCGAGGCTCTTGTCGAAATCGACCAGCTGCAGCGACATGGACAGGTCCGCGACCAGGCGCATGGCAACCTTGGGATCGCGGCACTCCGTCAGGGCGGCCTCGATGATCTCGTCCGCGCTCATGTCGAACACACGCAGGCTCAGCTGCTGGAGGCGCGCCGCCGTTGCGGGGTCAAGACTCGGATCGCGGACGGATGACCGGCCGCGCCGTTCCAGCGACTGGCGGCGGAGACGCAGCAGTCCGGCCGGCAGATCGACCAGCCCCCGCCACGTCCTGGCCCGGATCAGCAGGTTGCCCAGCTGGAACGAGATGGTGTCCTTCAAACGCTCGTTCTCGGCGGACAGGGTCATGACCTTCAGGCGAAGCTGAGCGGCCTCGGCCGCCAGTTTCATCATCTGTTCGCTTGAAACGTCGATGGACGGACCTGCGGCAGCGCCTGACACCGATTTACGGAGCCGATCTGTCGCGAAGGCCGCAGAACGGTGGATGCTGTCGGGCAAGCCGCGCCTCGCAGGAAAGTTCTTAACGTATCGGTTGTGTCACACGAAAGCGTGATTGACCACCGACAGGCGGTCCCGGCCCCGCATTGCCTGCCGGGCTGTGCCACCTGCGCCACGCCATTGGCGGGCAAAACCGTTCAGGAACAGGATGTCTGAAAAGGTTCCTGAGGCGACGAGCCAAATTTACCGGGTCTCATCCGCGGCTTCGAGGATGAGCGGCTGAGGCTCCCCAAGCGGACGCACTTCGGCGTAAAGACCGGCTCCCCGCCCACGCTCACCGTAAAAGCGATCCCCCGAACGCTTTTCCCTGAACCGCTGGGTGGCGCCAGGTCCCTTGAGATTCTGGATGGTTTCCATCGTCACGGCTTCCCCTTCCTTTGACTCCGGATCCGACGGGGCCGGACTCTTAGTGATCTGGTAAGGATGCGCAAGCATTTATCGCGCCACAGCAAGTCTTCGTCAGACAGGCGAATTTGAAATCAGGATTTCAGAATTTCCGCAGCCCGATCGAGGTCGTCCGACGTGTCAACGTCCACTGATCGATGCTGATCCATGACGTGATAGGCGGTGTCCGGAGCGATGAAGCCGCCGCCGATATTCAGGTGATCCCGTTTCAGGACATAGACCGCACCATTGAGGATGAGGGGCTGTCCGTATCCAGACGCCGGGCCCAGCACGCCGTCATGGCCGATCATGAGCACACCGGGTTTCGGTGCGGGCGTCACACTGACCGCCGTCGAACGATCCTGATCGCGGCACAGGGCCAGGGTCTGATCGATGTCCACGGCGCTGCGAAGGGGCGAGGTGGGCTGGAGCAGGACCAGGTGGGAGAAGGCGTCGGGCTCGTCCTCATCCGCCCAGTCCATGGCGTGGCGCACCACGTCCAGCGAGGACGCCTCGTCCGTGGCCAGTTCGGCGGGGCGCAGAAAAGGGACCTCGGCGCCGCCCGCGCGGGCGGCCTCGGCGATGGCGGGGTCGTCGGTGGAGACGATCAGACGGTCGATACCATGCGCTTCAAGTCCCGCGTCGATGGCGCGCTGAAGCAGGCTGCGGCCGTGCAGATCCGCCAGGTTCTTGCCGGGCAGGCGTCTGGAGCCGCCGCGCGCGGGGATCAGGCCGAGGACGCGGCTTCGGCTCATGGGGCCGCGGCGGCGAAGACCGCCTCATAGTCGCTGCGGGCCAGTTCGAAGTCCGGGGGGCGTCCGATGTCGATCCAGTACTCGTGGATGGGGAAGGCGCCGACGGTGTCCCCCCGGTCCGACAGGGCGGCCAGAAGGGTTGGCATGTCGTAGTGACCGCTGTCCGGGACCTGCTTGAGGGCGTCGGGTCCCAGCACATAGATCCCGGCGTTGGCGAACCAGCGGAAGGTGGGCTTCTCGCGGATGGAGACCAGCCGGTGCCCTTCGGTCTCCACCACGCCGAAGGGGGCCTCGAACCGATGCTCCCGCACGCAGACGGTGGCGGCGGCTTCGTGATCGCCGTGGAAATCCAGAAGCTGGCCGAAATCCAGCCGGGTCAGGACGTCGCCGTTCATGACGAGGAAGGGCTCCTCCATGGGCTCGTCGAGCAGGGCCAGAGCTCCGGCGGTGCCGCGCGGCTCGGTCTCGCGCAGATAGGAGATTTCAACATCAAGGGCGGAGCCGTCGCCGAAATGGCCCTCGATCACCTCGGCCAGATAGTTCACCGCCAGGCGGAAGCGGCCGAACCCCTGATCCCGCAGACGCTCGATGATGGTCTCCAGCAGCGGGCGGCCCGAGATGGTCAGCATGGGCTTGGGCGTGTGGCGGGTCAGGGGGGCCAGACGCGCGCCGCGTCCGCCGGCCATGATGACCACCAGATTGTCGCGCCGGCCCGCCTCGCCGTAGTGCTCCGGGTAAAGGCCCACCACCCGGCCCGCCTTGTCGATGACAGGCGCCTGGGTCGCGCCGCGCACCTCCAGCTCGGCCTGGATTTCGGCGGGGTTCTGGCCCCGGCGCACGGCGACGGGTTCGGCGTTCATGGCCGTCTCGACGCCGGCTTCCATGGGGGTCATGCGCAGCAGGGCCCGGCGCACGTCGCCGTCGGTGAGGGAGCCGCGCAGGCGGCCGTTCTCGTCGATGACCACCACCAGCTGGCCGCGCACGGCGTCCAGCCGCTCGATGGCCTCACGCAGGGTGGCCTGATCGGACAGCAGCCAGGGGGCCAGTTCACGACGGGTCATGATGGGCGCTCCTCGCCGGGAAAGGATTTCTGTCTGAGGCGGTCGTCGATGGGCTCGGCGGCCAGCCGGGGGGCGATGCGCGAACCTGCGCGGCCGTCGCCGTAGGGATTGGCCATGCCGGTCAGGCTGGAGCGGAACGCCGGGTCCAGCGCGCGGCTCAGGGCCTGTCGCACGGCGGCGGGATCCGGGCCCGCGTCGAGGACGTTGGCGCCCCGGTCGCGGCCTTTCTGGCGGTCGCCCACATTGACCACGGGCAGGGCGAAGGCCGCCGCCTCGATGATCCCGCTGGACGAGTTTCCCGCCATGACCGCCGCGTGGGCCAGAGCCGGGGCGTAGAGGGGGCCGAGGCTGGGGATCAGGCTGATGTTTGCACGTCCCTCGGCCCAGTTGCGGATGCGCGCCGCCTGGCCCGCCCCGCCGGGGTCGGCGTTGACGCCGGTGAACAGGACCGGATTGCCTCTTTCCGACAGGGCCGTCAGCAGCGCCTCAAGTCCGGCCGCGCCGCCGTCGGAGGTCAGGGTCTCCGGGTGCCAGGTGACGAGAACGAACGCGCCCGGATCGGCCATGTTCAGGGTGCGGAAGAAGTCGCCGCGCGGCAGGGGCGGCGCCTGCATCAGCAGGTCCAGTCCCGGCGCCCCGGCGGTGGTGATGCGCCAGTCTTCCTCGCCCATGCGGATCAGGCGCGCGGCGGCGGCGTCTGTGGCCGGAAAGTGCAGGTGGGACAGTTTGGTGATGGCGTGGCGAAAGGCGTCGTCCATGGCGCCGAGGGTCAGTTCGCCGCCGTGCAGGTGGGCGATGACCGCGCCCGCCAGCGAGGCCGCCCCCGCCGCCGCCAGGGTCTCGTAGCGGTCGCCGATCAGGACGACCATGTCGGGCCGCTCGTCGGCCAGCACCCCGGCGAAGGCGGCGGTCAGGGCGCCCATGCGACGGCCCAGGTCCGCGCGGCCGCCGCCGTCCAGGTGGGCGGGGATGCGGCAGGTGCGCACGCTGTGGTCCTCGATCAGGCTGTCGGGGCCGAGCGGATCGTCCACCACGATGGCCAGTGCGGAAACCCCGACCTCGTCCAGCGCGCGGCCCACGACCGCCGCCATGGCGCGGTCGGCGCGGGAGACGGAGACCACGCAGACCGTTCGCGTCATGTCCCGGCGGGCTCCACATCCGCCCACGCCACCGGTTCGTCCGGTTGCAGCGCGCGGGTCAGGCGGCGGCCGATCAGGCGCGGCAGGTCGTCGGGCGGGGCCCCCGTGCCGGGGCGCTTGCAGCCCAGATGCGCGGCGGTCAGCACCGTTCCGGCGGGCAGGGCGTCCAGCGCCACCACGCTGCGTCGGATGCCTGAAATGTTTGCGGCCTCCGACGGCCGGGGGCGCTTGATTCCGTCGCCCAGCATGGCCTCGGTCCGGCGCACGGCGCGGACCAGGGCCGCGAAGTCGTCCGGCGCCATGGAGGCCGCGTGGTCGGGACCGGGGGCCGCCGTATCCAGCGTCAGGTGCTTCTCGATCACCCGCGCGCCCAGGGCCGTGGCGGCGACGGCGGCCTCGGCGCCGAGGGAATGGTCCGACAGCCCGACCACGACGCCCAGCTCGCCCGACAGGGTGGTCAGGGCCCGCAGGTTCATCTCCGCGTCCGGGGCCGGATACTCGGAGACGCAATGCAGCACGCAGACCGGCGGATCGGCCTCGGCGCGCACGGCGGCCAGGGCATGGCGGGCTTCGTCCAGGGTGCTGGCGCCGGTGGACAGGATGACGGGGCGGCCTGTCCTGCCGGCGGCGGTCAGGAAGGCGGAATGGTTGACCTCGCTGGAGCCGATCTTGACCACGGCCATGTCCAGATCGCCGGTCAGGTGGGCCAGGGTGTCGAAACCCTCGGGCGTGGACATGAACATCACGCCCGCCGCTTCGCAGGCGGCCTTGAGCCGGGCGGTGTCCTCCAGTCCGATGCGCAGCCGCTCGAGCAGGTCGTAGAAGCTCTCCTGAACCCCGGTGGTGCGCTCCAGATAGTCCACCTTGTGGCTGAACCGGCCGACGATCTCGCCGGGGAGCCAGGTCTGGAACTTGACCGCGTCGGCCCCCGCGGCGGCGGCGGCCTCGATCAGGGCGAAGGCCTTGTCCATGTGGCCGTCGTGGTTCACCCCGGCCTCGGCGATGATGAAGACACGGTCGTCCCATGGAGCGTTTCCGGGGGCTTTTCCAGGGGCGGCGCTCATGTGGCGTAGTCCTGCGGACGGTACAGATGCAGGTTGTCGCGGATGAAGGCGACGGTGCGCACCAGCCCGTCCTCCAGCGACACCTGCGGCGCCCAGCCCAGGGCTTCGCGGGCTTTTGAGGCGTCGGCGATCAGGCGGTCCACCTCGCTGCCCTCGGGGCGCAGGCGCTGCGGGTCGGTGACGACCTCGATGTCACGGCCCGCCGCGCGGCCGATCATCAGGGCCAGGTCGCCGATGGAGACCTCGCGCCCCCCGCCGAAGTGCAAGGTCCGGCCCTCGATCCCGGGCGTGGCGGCGGCGCGCAGGAAGGCGTCGGCGGTGTCGTCCACGAAGACGAAGTCGCGGGTCGGTCGCGTGGCGCCCAGATTGACGGTGTTCCCGTTGAGGGCCTGCACCGCCACCGCCGGGATCACGGCGCGGGCGCTCTGGCGAGGGCCAAAGGTGTTGAAGGGGCGCAGGGTCACGGCCGGGACGCCGAACGACAGGTGGAAGGACTCCACCAGCTTGTCGGCCGCGATCTTGGAGGCCGCATAGGGGGACTGGGCCTGAAGCGGATGCGCCTCGGTCATGGGGGCGAAGCGGGCGGTGCCATAGACCTCGCTGGTGGATGTATGGACCATGCGGGCCACGCCGCAGTCGCGCACCGCCTGCAGCACGTTCAGCGTGCCCAGGGTGTTGACCCGCACATAGCTCTCGGGCGCGGCGTAGGAATAGGGAATGGCGATCAGGGCGCCCAGGTGCAGCACGATCTCGCAGTCCCGGACCGCGTCCATGACCGAGTCCCTGTCCGCCAGATCGCCGCGCCGGATGTCGACCTCGCCGCGCACGGGGGACGTGTCCAGCCATTCGGCCGTGCCCGAGGAGGTGTAGAGCACAAGGGCGCGCGTTTCCGCCCCGGCTTCGACCAGCCGCTCGCACACGCGGCTGCCGATGAAGCCGCCGCCGCCGGTGACCAGCACCCGCTTGCCCTTCAGGGAAGCGATGGGATCGACCATGTGAATTACGCCCCGGACCGCGAATCGCCTGACGCAGTCTAGACCGACGCCTCCCCACACAATCCTTAACGGGGCGGCGGCCACGGTTGATTTCGCAGGTGCGAAGAAAAATCCCCCGCCAGGGGTCAACTTCGAGGCCGGTCACGCGTTAGGATGCGGGGACAAGCCAGACAGTTCATGAGGATCATGCCGACAGACGCCGCCCTTGCCGTGACGCCCTTGTCGCCCCCGCCTGCCTTGCCGCAGCGGCCGGCCCTGTTTCTGGACATGGACGGAGTGCTGGCGCCGATCACCGACACGCCCGGCGACGTCGGGCCGGATGACCGCCGCAGCCGCGTGCTCGGCCGTCTGCTGGAGCGGCTGGACGGTCGGCTGGCGGTGGTCAGCGGACG
>NZ_PNLV01000016.1 GCF_013823285.1 Brevundimonas sp.
AGTGTCCAATGTCTCGTTCAGCTTCCGCGGCAACGAGCCGGTGCGCCGGGCGATCCACAGCGTCTTCCTGTACCACGCCATCAATGCCGGCATGGACATGGGCATCGTCAATGCCGGCGACCTGCCGGTCTATGACGATATCGATCCGAAGCTGAGGGAGGCGGTCGAGGACGTGATCCTGAACCGGCCCCAGCGCACCAATGTGTCCAACACCGAGCGGCTGGTGGACATGGCGCCGGAGTACAAGGGCGAGAAGGGCGCGGCGCGGGTCGTGGACCTGACATGGCGCGAGCAGCCGGTGGCCAGGCGCATCGAGCACGCCCTGGTGAACGGCATCACCGAGTTCATCGAGGCCGATACCGAAGAGGCGCGGCAGGGGTTCGAGCGGCCGCTGCACGTCATCGAGGGCCCGCTCATGGACGGCATGAACGTGGTCGGGGACCTGTTCGGCTCGGGCAAGATGTTCCTGCCGCAGGTGGTGAAGTCTGCCCGGGTGATGAAACAGGCCGTCGCTTATCTGGAGCCCTATCTGGAGGCCGAGAAGGCGGGCAAACCGCGCGAGCAGGCGGGCCGGATCCTGATGGCGACGGTCAAGGGCGACGTGCACGACATCGGCAAGAACATCGTCGGCGTCGTGCTCCAGTGCAACAATTACGAGGTGGTGGATCTGGGCGTCATGGTCCCGGCCGACCGCATTCTGGACGAGGCCAGGGCGCACAACTGCGACATCATCGGCCTGTCGGGCCTGATCACGCCGAGCCTGGACGAGATGGTGTTCGTGGCCTCGGAGATGGAGCGGCGCGGGTTCGACATTCCGCTGCTGATCGGCGGGGCGACCACCTCCAAGACCCATACGGCGGTGAAGGTGGAGCCGGCCTACAAGCGGGGCTCGACCACCTATGTCACCGACGCCAGCCGGGCGGTGGGGGTGGTCTCGGGCCTGCTGTCGGCCACCGAGAAGGACCGCATCCAGCAGGCGACGCGCGACGAGTATGTGCGGGTGCGCGAACAGTATGCGCGGGGCCAGACCCAGAAGGCCCGCACGCCCATCGACAAGGCGCGCGCGAACCGCTTCGCCATCGACTGGGCGGCGCACAAGCCGGCGAAGCCGTCGTTCACCGGGGTGAAGGCGTTCGACGCCTGGGATCTGGCGGATCTGGCCGAGCACATCGACTGGTCGCCCTTCTTCGCCAGCTGGGAGCTGGTGGGCCGGTTCCCGGACATTCTGGACGACGAGATCGTGGGTGAGGCGGCGCGGGACCTGTACAAGGACGCCCGGGCCATGCTGGACCGGATCGTGGCCGAGAAGTGGTACACGGCGCGCGGGGTGGTGGGCCTGTGGCCCGCCAATGCGGACGGGGACGACATCATCGTCTGGGCCGACGACGAACGCACCACCGAACTGGCCCGGTTGCACACCCTGCGCCAGCAGATGGCCAAGACGCCCGGCAAGCCCAATACGGCCCTGTCGGACTTCATCGCCCCGGTGGGCACGGACGACTGGATCGGCGGCTTCGCGGTTACCGCCGGGCATGGGGAGCTGGAGAAGGCGGGCGCGTTCAAGGCCAAGGGCGACGACTATTCCGCCATCATGGCCACGGCGCTGGCCGACCGGCTGGCCGAGGCCTTCGCCGAGCGCATGCACAAGGCGGTGCGCACCGAGCTGTGGGGCTATGCCGCCGACGAGGCCCTGGACGTCGCGGACCTGATCGCCGAACGCTATCAGGGCATCCGCCCGGCGCCGGGCTATCCGGCCCAGCCGGAGCATACGGAGAAGCAGACCCTGTTCGACCTGCTGGACGCGCCGGGCAATGCGGGCATGGAACTGACCGAGAGCTTCGCCATGAACCCGCCGGCCTCGGTCTCGGGCCTGTATTTCAGCCACCCGGACAGCTTCTATTTCGGCGTCGGCAAGATCGACCGGGATCAGGTCGAGGACTATGCGCGCCGCAAGGGTTGGGAGCTGGCTGTGGCCGAACGCTGGCTGGCGCCGATCCTGAACTACGACCCGGATCAGGCGGCGCGGGACGACGCGGCGTAATTTCCGCCCGTCATTCCCGGGCTTGTCCCGGGAATCCATACGCACGGAAGGACGCGGTTTCTCTCGGCCCCGTGGGAGTCTATGGACCCTCGGGACAAGCCCGAGGGTGACGGATGGATTCGTCGCCCATAGCGAAAAGAGAGACCCCCATGACAGCTGCGGATCAGGCGAAGGCGATACTGGAGCGGCTGGGCGTGGGCGCGGTGTTCGGTGCGGGCGGCGTGGAGGCGCGGTCGCCCATCGACGGGTCCAGCGCGGGGCGGGTGGCGGAGGCGTCCAGCGACGACATCGAGCAGGCGGTGGTGAGGGCGCAGGGGGCCTTTGACGCCTGGCGCCGGGTTCCGGCGCCCCGGCGGGGCGAGCTGGTGCGGCTGCTGGGCGAGGAGCTGCGGGCGGCCAGGGACGATCTGGCCATGCTGGTGACGCTGGAGGCGGGCAAGATCGTCTCCGAGGGCGCCGGCGAGGTGCAGGAGATGATCGACGTCTGCGACTTCGCCGTGGGGCTGTCGCGCCAGCTGTACGGCCTGACCATGCCGTCAGAGCGGCCCGGTCACCACATGCGCGAGACCTGGCAGCCGCTGGGACCGGTGGCGGTGATCTCGGCCTTCAACTTCCCCGTGGCCGTGTGGTCGTGGAACGCGGCGCTGGCGCTGGTGTGCGGCGATCCGGTGATCTGGAAGCCGTCGGAGAAGACGCCCCTGACCGCCATCGCGGTGCAGGCGGTGTTCGACCGCGCGGCAGCCCGCTTCGGCGATGAGGCGCCGAACGGCTTGTCGCAGGTGCTGATCGGCGGACGCGGCGTGGGCGAGGCGCTGGCGGCCGATCCGCGCATCCCGCTGGTGTCGGCCACCGGCTCGACCCGCATGGGCAAGGCGGTGGCGACCACGGTGGCCGGGCGGCTGGGCCGCAGCCTGCTGGAGCTGGGCGGCAACAACGCCATGATCGTCAGCGACAGCGCCGATCTGGATCTGGCGGTGCGGGCCATCGCCTTTTCCGCCGTGGGCACGGCTGGGCAGCGATGCACCAGCCTGCGCCGCCTGATCGTGCATGAGGACATCGCCGATCAACTGTTGACGCGACTGGTCAAGGCCTATGGCAGCCTGTCCATCGGCGATCCGCGTCAGGACGGGACGCTGGTCGGCCCCCTGATCGACGGGGACGCAGGCCGGGGCTTTGATGCGGCCATCGAACAGGCGCGCGCCGAGGGCGGCGAGGTGCTGACGGGCGGAGTGCACGCGGACTGGGCGGGCGGGGTCTATGTGAAGCCCGCCATCATCCGCATGCCGGAGCAGTCCGCGGTGGTCCTGCGCGAGACCTTCGCGCCGATCCTGTACGTCATGACCTATGCCGATTTCGACGAGGCGGTGGCGATGCAGAACGCGGCGCCGCAGGGGCTGTCGTCCTGCGTCTTCACCGAGCGGATGCGCGAGGCGGAGGGCTTCCTGTCGGCCTGGGGCTCGGACTGCGGCATCGCCAACGTCAACATCGGGCCCTCGGGCGCCGAGATCGGCGGGGCCTTTGGCGGCGAGAAGGAGACCGGAGGCGGACGCGAGAGCGGCTCGGATTCCTGGAAGGCCTACATGCGCCGCCAGACCCAGACCCTGAATTTCTCCGGCGCCCTGCCGCTGGCCCAGGGCGTGCGGTTCGAGGTGTAGCCGAGCGGAGCCGTTGTGAACCTTTCGGACGATCCGGAATTCATAACCTATGGCCCATCATCTCGACACCCTGCTGGAAGGCTCTCCCGCCTACGGCGTGCTCGACGCCAAGGACGGCGTCGTCCTGTTCCGACGCCCCGGTCACGAGCGCGAGTTCGAGGCGCTGGCGGCCGAGACCCTGGAACGGGCGGGAGAGGAATTCGAGGCGATCCCGCTGGAGAATGAGGACGCCGAATGCGACCGCCTGTTCATTGCGCCGCTGGTCGAGCATCGGTCGTTCGAGCGCTCCGGCTGACAGCGCTCGCCCGAATTCCGGGTTTCCTCACCGCATCTTAAGACCGCGTTTACCATGGGGGCGGCACTTTCTGCCTAGCGGGAGCGTTCGAGGTCGCCCGCGTGTTTGGGGCGGTGCGCGTGGGCGGATTCACGGCGGCTTTGCAGAGATTCGGTATAGGCCGTCTGGCCGCCGTGCTGGGCGTGGCGGCAGGCGTGACCGCCGTGCTGATCGCCCTGATGCTGCGCGTCGGCCAGCAGCCGGATGCGCTTCTCTATTCCAACCTGGACCTGCGCGAGGCCGCCGAGATCACCGCGGCCCTTGATCAGCAGGGCATCAAGTACAAGACCAGGGGCGACGGCTCGACCGTCATGGTCCACCGTGACGACGTGGGCACCGCTCGTCTGATGCTGGCTTCGTCCGGCATGGTGACCTCGGGCAGCGTCGGCTACGAAATCTTCGACAACCAGTCGGTGCTGGGCCAGACCGAGTTCCAGCAGAACCTGAATGAAAAGCGCGCCCTTGAAGGCGAGTTGGCGCGCACCATCCAGTCCATGCGCGGCGTCAGTTCCGCCCGGGTCCACATCACCCTGCCGCGCCGCGAGATGTTCCAGCGCCAGGCCGGGGAGCCCACGGCCGCCGTCGTGGTGGGCGTCGGCGGGCGCGACCTGACCGGCGACCAGATCCGCGCGATCAGAAACGTCATCGCCTCGTCGGTGCCGAACATGCGCCCGGACCGCGTCACCGTGGTTGACGAGGCCAACCGCACCCTGGCCGCCGGGGCCGAGGAAGAAGGCTTCACCGCCGGTCTGGCCGAGGGCCGCAAGTCCGAGATGGAGGCGGCCATGACCGCCCGCATCCGCGATCTGGTGGAGGGCGTCGTCGGCGTCGGCGCCGCGCGTGTGCAGGTCTCGGCCGAGATCGACACCAGTCGCCAGACCACCCAGGAGCAGCGTTTCGATCCCGACGGCCAGGTGGTGCGCTCAACCTCCACCTCAGCCTCCAATGCGCAGGACAATCAGGCCCGGCCCGACGGGGTGGTTGGCGCACAGCAGAACATCCCCGGCGGGGAAGACCCGGCCATGATGGCGATGGGCTCCACCAGCGGCGACCAGTCCGAGATCACCAACTACGAAATCTCCAACACTACGACCACGACGGTGCGGGAGCCGGGCCAGCTCCAGCGCGTCTCGGTGGCCGTGGCGGTGGACGGCGTCCTGACGCCGCCGGCAGGCGGCGAGGGCGAGCCCACCTATGCGCCCCGGTCCGAAGAGGACATGCAGCGCATCGAGGCCCTGGTCCGTTCGGCCATGGGCTTCAGCGAGGACCGCGGCGATCAGGTCAGCGTCATCAATGTGCGCTTCAACCGCGATACCCCGGCCATCGGCGGAACGGACGCCGGCGCCCCGCTGATGAACTTCACCAAGAACGACATCATGCGCGGGGTCGAACTGCTGATCCTGCTGGTCACCGGCCTGCTGCTGATCTTCTTCGTCCTGCGTCCGCTGCTGAAGACCGCGCGGGGCGAGGGCGGACGCGGGGTCACGGCGCTGCAGACCATGGCCATGGGCGGGGAGCCGGCCATGGCGGGCGCCCTGCCGTCGGGCGGTGGAAACGCCGCGCTTCCCGCGCCAGCCTCTGACATGGACCAGCGCATCGACATCGCCCGGATCGAGGGTCAGGTGAAGGCGTCCTCCGTCAAGAAGGTGGCCGAGTTCGTTGACAAGCATCCCGAGGAATCGGTCTCGATCCTGCGCACCTGGGTCCAGGAGGGCTGATGGCCGCCCGCCTCGCCGCCAAGAAACCGGGTGTGGACGACGCCCGACGCCTGACCGGCCCTGAAAAGGCGGCCGTCATCCTGCTCGCCCTCGGCGAGGATCACACGTCCCTGTGGCAGGCGCTGGACGAAGACGAGATCAAGGAGATCTCGCAGGCCATGGCGTCCCTCGGCTCGGTCCAGGCCAGCGTGGTCGAGGAGCTGATGGTCGAGTTCGTGTCCGGCATGTCGGGCGCGGGCTCCCTGATGGGCAGCTACGACCAGACCCAGCGTTTGCTGGCCGCCTTCATGCCGTCCGAGCGGGTCGAGGCCCTGATGGAAGAGATCCGTGGTCCGGCCGGTCGGACCATGTGGGACAAGCTGGGCAATGTGAACGAGGCGGTCCTGGCGAACTATCTCAAGAACGAATATCCCCAGACGGTCGCCGTGGTGCTTTCCAAGGTCAAGTCGGACCACGCCAGCCGCGTCCTGACCGCCCTGCCCGAGGACTTCGCCCTGGAATGCGTCCAGCGGATGCTGCGCATGGAGCCTGTGCAGCGGGAGATTCTCGACAAGATCGAGCAGACCCTGCGCACCGAGTTCATGTCCAACCTGGCCCGCACGTCAAAGCGCGACAGCCACGAGGCCATGGCCGAGATCTTCAACAGCTTCGACCGTCAGACCGAGGCCCGGTTCCTGGGCGCGCTGGAAGAGCGCAACCGCGAGGCGGCCGAGCGCATCCGCGCCCTGATGTTCGTGTTCGAGGATCTGGGCAAGCTGGACCCCGGCGGCATCCAGACCCTGCTTCGCGCGGTGGAGAAGGATCAACTGGCCCTGGCCCTGAAGGGGGCCTCGGAAACCCTGCGCGAGCTGTTCTTCTCGAACATGTCCGAGCGCGCGTCCAAGATCATGCGCGAGGACATGGAGGCCATGGGCCCCGTGCGCCTCAAGGACGTGGACTCCGCCCAGATGACCATGGTCCAGGCGGCCAAGGATCTGGCGGCCAAGGGCGAGATCATGCTGGTCGGCCAGGGCGCCGACGACGAGTTGATCTACTGACATGACCCAACCGCAGCATCAGCCCTTCGTTTTCGGCACCGAGTTCGACGCCTCCGGCGAGGTGGTGTCCGCACGCCCGACCCAGACCGTCAAGCGCGTCTATCTGGCCGCCGAGGTGGAGGCCCTGGTCGCCCAGGCCCGCGCCGAGGCCCGGGAACAGGCCATGGCCGAGCTGGAAGGCGTGCAGGCCATGGCGCTGGCCGAGATCGGCCAGGCGGTCGGACGGGCTCTGCCCGGGCTGGCGCGGGTGGCCCATGAACATCGCGCGGCCTCCGCCGACCTGGCCCTGGCCGCCGCCCGCATCATCGCCGGGTCGGCCCTGGAGCAGACGCCGCAGGGGCCGCTGCACGAGGCCCTGGAGGCCCTGGGTCACGAGATCGACGCCACACCCCGCCTTGTGGTCCGCACCGCCGGGCTTTCAGATGACGCCCGCGGCCGCATCGAGGCGGTCTGCGCCGAGGCGGGCTTCACCGGCCAGGTCTCCTTCCGGGACGATCCCGGCATGGACATGGCGGCCTTCGCCCTGGAGTGGGCCGACGGCCGCGCCGAATACAGCCCCGAAGACTCCGCCCGCCGCGTGGGCGAGGCCCTGACCGCCGCCCTGGCGGCCGAAGGGGGACACGCGGAAACCCTGACCGCTCCTGAAGGAGACGCCTGATGCCATCCGACGATCTGGCCCTGGAGGAATTCGGCGACAGCACGGCGCTCGCGACGGCTGATGATCCCGGCGACAAGACCGCCTCTGACCTGGCGCCCGTGTTCGACGTGCCGGTGAACATCTCGGCCGTGCTGGGCAAGGCCCACATGTCGGTGGCGCAGCTGCTGAAGCTGAACCGCGGCTCGGTGCTGGAGCTGGACCGCAAGGTCGGCGAGGCCATCGACATTTTCGTCAACAACCGGCTGGTCGCCCGCGGGGAGGTCGTCGTCGTCGAGGACCGCCTGGGCGTGACCATGACGGAAATCATCAAGACCGAGGACTCCGGCGCCTGACGGCGACGGTTCGGCACAGAGTTTAGAGGAGAAGGACCATGCGGCTCCTGGTGGTGGGACGGCTCAGCGGACAGCTGGCGGCGGCGGTGAAGATGGCCATGGCGCACGGCGCCAAGGTCGGTCACGTCGAGCGCTGTGATCAGGCCACCGACAGCCTGCGGCGCGGGCAGGGGGCCGACCTGCTGATGGTCGACTACCACCTGGACATCGCCGCCCTGATCGCGGCCAACGAGGCCGAGCGCATCCATGTGCCGGTGGTGGCCTGTGGCATCGACGCTGACGCCGACCTGGCGGCCGCCGCCATCCGCGCCGGGGCCAAGGAGTTCATCCCCCTGCCGCCCGAGGCGGACCTGATCGCCGCCGTGCTGGCCGCCGTGGCCGACGACGACCGGCCCATGATCAGCGCCGACCCGAACATGACGGCGGTCATCAAGCTGGCCGACCAGGTGGCGAAGTCCGAGGCCTCCATCCTGATCACCGGGGAAAGCGGCGTCGGCAAGGAGGTGATGGCCCGTCACCTGCACCACCAGTCGCGCCGCGCCGACAAGCCGTTCATCTCGGTCAACTGCGCCGCCATTCCCGACAACCTGCTGGAATCCGAACTGTTCGGCCACGAGAAGGGCGCCTTCACCGGCGCTGTGGCCCGGCGTATCGGCAAGTTCGAAGAGGCCGACGGCGGCACCCTGCTGCTGGATGAGATCAGCGAGATGGACGCCCGGCTGCAGGCCAAGCTGCTGCGCGCCATCCAGGAGCGGGTCATCGACCGGGTGGGCGGCGCCAAGCCGGTGTCGGTCAACATCCGCATCATCGCCACCTCGAACCGTGACCTGGCCCGGGCCGTCAGCGAGGGCACGTTCCGCGAGGACCTGCTGTACCGCCTGAACGTGGTCAACCTGCGCCTGCCGTCCCTGCGCGAGCGGCCCGGCGACGTGGCGGTGTTGGCCGATCACTTCGTCAAGAAATACGCCGTGGCCAACGGGGTGCCGGTCCGGCCGCTGTCCGAGGCCGCGCGCCGGGCCCTGCTGGGCCACCGCTGGCCCGGCAACGTGCGGGAGCTGGAGAACGCCATGCACCGGGCGGTGCTGCTGGCCACCGGCCCGGAGATCGGCGAGGACGCCCTGCGCATGCCCGACGGCCAGCCGCTGGGCGCCGGCGGCATGGGCGCGGCGCCGAGGGACGAAGGCGTCGCGGGCCACGCGGCCCAGGCCGCCGACGCGGTCACCCGGGCCTATGTGGGCCAGACGGTGGCCGAGATGGAGAAGACCCTGATCCTGGACACCCTGAACCACTGCCTGGGCAACCGCACCCATGCGGCCAACATCCTGGGCATCTCGATCCGCACCCTGCGCAACAAGCTGAACGAATACGCCGACGCGGGCGAAGCCATCCCCGCGCCCCAGTCCGGCGTCGCCGGCTCCGCCTACAACGCAGCCTGAGCGGGAGCGCGGGCGTGAAACGCAGAAGCGTGATCGCGGGCCTCGGCGCGCTGGGTCTTGCCGGTTGCGGCGTCGGTGTGCGCTTCGACCGTCCTTTTGATCTGTCTGATCTGGAGCAGCGGGAGAACGGGCGGCTCGGTCTGGCGGTCCGTCAGGGCGCCCAACAGATGTCGTGGCGCGCCGCGGAACGCTTCACCTACTGCTCGACCTTCAAGCTGTTTCTGGCCGCCGCCACGCTGGAGCGCGTGGCCCGGGGCGAGGAGCGGCTGGATCGCGCCGTGCCGATCACATCCGAAGACATGGTGTCCCACGCCCCGGTCACGGGGCCGGCGCTGGGCGGCGAGCTGACCATCGAGGCGCTGTGCCGTTCCACGGTGGAGATCAGCGACAATCCGGCGGCCAACATCCTGATCCGCGAAATGGGCGGTCTCGACACGTGGCGGAACTGGTACCGTTCCATGGAAGATTCGGTGACCCGCGTGGACCGTCTGGAGCCTGAGTTGAACGCTGTCGGCGACGAACGCGACACCACCACGCCGACGCAGGCCGTCGCCAACATGGCGCGACTGCTGGCGCCGGGCCAGACACGCCTGACCGCAGGGCATCAGACGCTGCTGGAGCGCTGGCTGACGGACACGCCCACCGGCCCGAACCGCATCAAGGCCGCCGCCCCCGAAGGCTGGCGCGTGGGGCACAAGACCGGGACCAGCAGCCAGGGGCCGATCAACGACATCGGGGTGATCTGGCCGCCCGAGGGTGCGCCCATCTTCGTCGCCGCCTATTACGAAGGCCCCCCGACCGACGATTTCGCGGCGGGCGAGGCCGTCATCGCCGAGGCTGTGGGCCGGGCGCTGGAGGCGCTGGGGCATGGCTGAGGCAGGCATGATGAAGGACGGCATGGCGCGGCCCTCGGGGCGCGACATGTTCGGCTGGTTCATGCGGGGCGAGGTGGCGCTGGCGCTGGGCGTCGTGCTGATCATCTGCCTGCTCATCATCCCGATGAGCAGCTTCATCCTGGACCTGCTGCTGGCCATCTCCATCACCGGCTCGGTGCTGGTGCTGATGACCGCCCTGCTGATCAAGAAGCCGCTGGACTTCGCGGTCTTCCCCACGGTTCTGCTGGTGGTCACCCTTTACCGGCTGGGGCTGAACCTGGCCTCGACGCGCCTGATCCTCAGCCACGGACACGAGGGCACCGCCAGCGCGGGTCAGGTGATCGAGTCCTTCGGCGCCCTGATGATGGGCGGCAGCTTCGTCATCGGGGTGATCATCTTCGCCATCCTGCTGGTGGTGAATTTCGTGGTCATCACCAAGGGCTCGACCCGCATCGCGGAGGTCTCGGCCCGCTTCACCCTGGACTCCATGCCGGGCAAGCAGATGGCCATCGACGCGGACCTGTCGTCGGGCCTGATCGACGAGAACACGGCCCGGTCGCGCCGCAAGGAGCTGGAGCAGGAGTCCACCTTCTTCGGGGCCATGGACGGCGCCTCCAAATTCGTGCGCGGCGACGCTGTCGCGGGCCTGATCATCACCTTCATCACCGTCATCGGCGGCCTGTTGATCGGCATCGTTCAGCACGGCATGTCGGCGGGGGATGCGGCCTCCAGCTATGTGCTGCTGGCGGTGGGCGACGGTCTGGTGACCCAGGTGCCTGCGCTGATCGTGTCCATCGCCGCGGGCTTCCTGGTGTCCAAGGCCGGGGTCGAGGGCTCGGCCGACAAGGCGCTGGTGGCCCAGATGGCCATGAACCCGGTGGCGCTGGGCATGGTCTCGGCGGCGGCGGGCTTCATCGGCCTGATCCCCGGCATGCCGCTGTTCCCGTTCGCAGTGCTGTCCGGCGGGGCGGGGTATCTGGCCTGGCGGCGGGGACGAAACCGGTTGAGACCCGAACCGGCCGAGGTGGTCTCCGACGGACCGGCCGAGGATGTGGAGGAGCCCATCTCCACCGCCCTGACCATCGACGAGGTCAAGATCGAGCTGGGCTATTCCCTGCTGAGCCTGATCAACGATCTGGAGGGTCGGCGCCTGACCGACCAGATTCGCGCCCTGCGCCGGTCGCTGGCCCAGGAGTTCGGCTTCGTCATGCCCGCCGTGCGTATCCTGGACAACATGCGCCTGGCCACCCAGGGCTACGCCATCCGCATCAAGGAGATGGAGGCGGGCGCGGGCGAGGTGCGGCTGGGCCAGCTGATGGCCATGGACCCCGCGGGCCGCCAGGTGGAGATTCCGGGCGAGCACACCCGCGAGCCGGCCTTCGGCCTGCCGGCCACCTGGATCGACGAGACCCTGCGCGAGGAGGCCACCTTCCGGGGCTACACCATCGTCGATCCGTCCACGGTCCTGACCACCCACCTGACCGAGATCCTCAAGGAGAACATGGCCGAGCTCCTGTCCTACGCCGAGGTGCAGAAGCTGCTGAAGGAGCTGGGGACGGAAGAGAAGAAGCTGGTGGAGGAACTGATCCCCTCGGTGGTCACCGTCACCACCCTGCAGCGGGTGCTGCAGACCCTGCTGCGCGAGCGGGTGTCGATCCGCGACCTGCCCGCCATCCTCGAGGGTCTGGCCGAGGCCGCGCCGCATACGTCGTCGGTCACCCAACTGGTGGAGCATGTGCGCGCCCGCCTGGCCCGCCAGCTGTGCTGGCAGCACAAGGGCGACGACGGAGCCCTGCCCATCATCACCCTGAGCCCCGAGTGGGAGCAGGCCTTCGCCGAGAGTCTGGTGGGGCAGGGCGAGGACAAGCAGCTGGCCATGGCGCCGTCCCGGCTGCAGGATTTCATCCGTCAGGTGCGCGACGTGTTCGAGCGCGCGGCCATGGGCGGCGAGGCGGCGGTGCTGCTGACCGGCCCCATGATCCGCCCCTATGTGCGCTCCATCATCGAGCGCTTCCGCGGCCAGACCGTGGTGATGAGCCAGAACGAGGTGCATCCGAAGGCGCGGCTGAAGACGATCGGGCAGGTTTAGGGGGCGGGCTCTCTCAACGCCTTGGAAAGCGGAAGTTCCTAACGACTGTCATGGGTGGGGAGCAGTCCTTGACGGGCAGTCAGCGGCGTGGCCTCGATCTATCGGGGAACGGGAGCGCAGCGAGATGTTGAGGACGATATCGCTGCTGGCGATAGGGGCAGCCATCATCTCGGGCTGTCTCCCGGCGCCTGTCACTGTGTCGCGCGCTCAATGCCCAGCTTGGCAGAATATCGACTTTTCCCAGCTTCCTACGCATCTCAACGACGATCCTCATGGCCCGCTGCTGGAAGACATCTGGAAGGGCTGGGCAAACACGGAGAGTGGAATCGTATGGGATGCCGACAGCCCAATCTCCGCCGTTCATTTCATAACCTCCCCCGGCGGGCTGACGACCGACCCAGAGGTTCGTGAAATCATCGGCAGGCGGAGCCGTGCGGGGTGGGAAATCCATGCAAGATCGGCATCCGCTATTCTGCCCCAGCCACCGCAGTGGACCGAATGGCATCGCGTCCGCCTTACCTCTCAAGGCGAGAGCAAGCTCAACTCAATACTCGACGATCCGTGCTTTTGGGCTGCACCACGCTTCTTGGAAAGCGAAGTCCGCCTTGTGAATGGGCGCGGTGACGCCAGACCTGACGGTCCGTCCACCGGGTATGACGTAACAAATGGGGACCGGCGGTGGGGCGGTTGGCACTTCTCGTGGTCGCTCGGGCCTCAGGGCCAGCTGCGGTCGCTCCTCCTTGCCGAGGCTTTCGGACTGCAAGAGTGGGTTGAGGACGACATCGGGCCAGAGGGCTGGTTCGACTGGCCGAACGGCTGAATTCCGCAACGGGTCGGCAGCGGTCTCTTCCCCGCCCGGACCTACCCCACCTTCCCCTTCTCGAACCCCGTCCAGACGTCGTCGTAGTCCAGCTGCATGGCCGGGGTTTCGACGGCCCATGACGTGGGGCGGAAGACCCAGCGGCTTTCGAACATGAAGGCGAGGGTGTTGTCGATCTTGTGGGGCTTGAGGTCGGCCCTGATCGCCTTGTCATAGGCGGCCTGATCGGGGCCGTGGCCGCTCATGCAGTTGTGCAGGGACGCGCCGCCGGGGGCGAAGCCGCCGCCTTCCTTGGCGTCGTACGCACCATGGATCAGGCCCATGAACTCGCTCATGACGTTGCGGTGGAACCACGGCGGGCGGAAGGTGTCCTCGGCCACCATCCAGCGGGGCGGGAAGGTGACGAAGTCGCAGTTGGCCACGCCGGGCGTGTCCGACGGGCTGGTCAGCACCGTGAAGATGGACGGATCCGGGTGGTCGAAGCTGACCGTGTTGATGGTGTTGAAGTGGGCCAGGTCGTATTTGTACGGCGCGTGATTGCCGTGCCAGGCGACCACGTCCAGCGGCGAGTGATCCAGCTGCGTCGCCCACAGGCCGCCGAGGAATTTCTGGATCATCTGCACCGGGCGGTCCACGTCCTCGAACCAGGCGACCGGGGTCAGGAAGTCGCGGGGATTGGCCAGGCCGTTGGCGCCGATGGGGCCCAGGTCGGGCAGGCGGAAGGGCTCGCCGTAGTTCTCGCACACATAGCCCCGGGCCCGGCCGTCCGGCAGGTCGACGCGGAAGCGGACGCCGCGCGGGATGACCACGATCTCGCCGGGGCGGGCCTCAATGCGGCCCATCTCGGTGAACAGGTCCAGGGTGCCGTCCTGGGGCACGATCAGCAGCTCGCCGTCGGCGTTGTAGAAGACGCGGTCTTTCATGGACGCGTTGGCGGCGTACAGGTGCACGCCGATGCCGGCGGTGGCCGCCGCGTCGCCGTTGCCCACACAGGTGACCAGCCCGTCCACCCAGTCGGTGGGGGTCTCGGGCAGGGGCAGGGGGTCCCAGCGCAGGCGGTTGGGCGTCGGCGGCTGTTCGGTGAACGGGCCGGTGCGGATCAGGCGACCGCCGTCATAAGGGGAATAGGCGCCGTGGTTGGCGCTGGGCCGCAGCCGGTACAGCCACGAGCGGCGGTTGGCGTGGCGCGGGGCGGTGAAGGCCGTGCCCGACAGCTGTTCGGCGTACAGGCCGAAGGGCGCCTTCTGCGGCGAGTTGCGGCCCTGGGGCAGGGCGCCGGCGACCGTCTCTGTCGCAACATGGTTGCCGAAGCCGGGCATGTAGCCTTCGGGGGCCCCGGAACGGGTCTGGGTCATGGCGTTTGTCTCCGGTCGCGTCCGCTCGGGGCGGACGTTCGTGATTGTCCGCCTTGGCATAGAGCGTTGGGGCGCGCGGCGCCAACCCCCGTCAGAGACCCTGTCTTGTCCACCGGTTACCTTCAGGAGGGGCAGTCAAAGCAGTCCCATGCGGCGATGCGTTCACGCAATGATGAGGTTTGGAAAGGTGCAAATGCATGCGGAATATGCACTTCTGATTGACGGGGCACTGTTCAGGGTAGGGAATGCCGGTACTGACTGAAGCGCGCATCCGCGAAGACTACTGCCGGGCAGCACCGGCTTTGTTATCAGCGTTAACCGACTATCTCATTGTTTCACGACGACAGGCGAATGACCTGGACCGGCACCTCGTTTTGCTAATCATAATGCTTCGCAGCGCCATGGCCCGCGGCTTCGCCGATCTGCCGTCCGAGAAGGTCCTGTCCGGTGACCTGGACACCCTGCCGACCCTGTGGACCAACATCCGTTCGATCGCCGATTCCACCGGCATCCCGCGTGAAACGGTGCGGCGCAAGGTCAATGATCTGATCAAGGATGGGCTGGTGAAGCGCTCGGGCCAGCTTCTGACCATCACGCCCCGCGCCTTTCCCGACAGCCGGTTCGTGGTCGACAAGTTCATTCGCCTGGCCGCCGTCAGCCATGTGACGGTCGAGAAACTGGTCGAAAACGACGCCCCGCCCGAGGTCTAGCCGATGCGGGACTGCAAGGCTTTCGCCACCTCGGAGGACAGCACCGGTTTGGCGAAGAAGATGCTGTCCTTCACGCCCTGATCCGCCCACTGGCTGGGATCATTGCCGGAAATGTAGATCACGGTGACGTCCGGGTTGATCGTCCGGGCGTGACGCGACACGTCGAACCCCGTTTCCTCGGACGACAGATTGAGATCCACCACCAGCCCGCTGAGATCGGCGCCCTCCTCATCGAGGCGCGCACGGGCGCCGGCCGGATCGCTGGCCATCACCACCTCGAATCCGGCGCGGGTCAGTTCAGCCTCGAGTGTGAACAGCACCAGGGTTTCATCTTCGACCACGAGAACACGCATGGGACCCCTCAGTTCATGCGACCGCGCCGGACCGGGCCCAGGCGGAATGGGTTAGCGGAAACTCGAAACAAAACGCCGTCGACTTTCTGTGGCGAAGCACGCGCCAGCGGCCGCCGAAATCATGGCGGACAGCGTGATCGAACAGGCGGTGAGCGAAGTCCCCGCCGTCCTGGTCATAATCACGCGACAGGGACGACATCCAGATCAGATGAAGACACCCGGCGCGCTGGTGTGCCCGGATTCGCGGCCATGTCGAACCTGATGCTTCGCCGGTGTTCGATATCTGGAGCAGTTCATGAAACATCAGACCAAGGGTGATTGCGGCTTTCGGCCCGAGTGTGGCGCCGCCGCCGGAGCCTCCCAACCGTGCAGCCAGGCCACTGCGTTGCGCGACCGCCTTGAAAAGGCCGGCCAGGGAAACATCGGGGCCTTCGGTGTTCAGCGTCGCGTTCACCGCCCCCAGCGCCGACAATCGCCCCGCGAAATCAGCCTTGAATTCGTCCAGTGAGGCGGCGTGGCCCGCGCTTTGCTCGGCCAGGGCCAGCACCACCGCGAGGGTGTTGCCCTGACAGTGAGCCAGTTCTTCGCGGAGGAACTGTTGCACGGTCAGGGCACGCACCTGTTCGGTCACGTCCTGGCTGCGGCAGAAGATGGCCTCAACCTCGCCATCGTCATTGGTCAGCGGCTGGAGGGTGAGGTCGATGAAGCGATCTTCACCGGTTTCGGGCGTCATGCGAAAGGGCAGGGCGCGGGTCGTGAAGGGCAGCCCGGTCTCGCGGGCCTCATCGAGCCGGCGCAATACCTCGCGTCCCTTGTCTGACCAGATCATGTCGCGGACCGACCGGCCGAGCAGCTGCGTGTCGCCGCAGGCATGCTTCGCCGCCGGATTGACCAGTTCGAACACATGGTCGGGGCCGACCACGAGAGACATCATGTCCGTCGCCTGATCGAACATCTGGCCGAGGCGTCGCCGTTCCGCCCAAACCAGCGCGCCGTCCTGCCCCGCCGTCTCCGCGACGCCCGTATCCTCGCCGTCGGTGCGCCTCATGGATAGGGCCGCCGTCACCTCGGACGACGTCAGCAGCAGGCAGGGGCGGCCATCCAGATCGCAGGGACAGGCGCACAGGCGCCACCAGGCTTCACGCGGGGGCTGCCTGATGTCCTTCTGGATGTCGTACCGGAAGATGGGGGGGCGGATGACGCCCCCCGTCGCCAGCGCCTGCCGGACAGCGTCCAGAATGATGCGGCGGCTGGCCGCCCGCCGGGCGTCCCGGCCCATGAGGCTGTCGGCCAGGGACTGACCGACCAGGGGGCCCGCCTCGTCAGGATTGGTCGCGTGGAATGCCGCGTTGGCGAACAGGATGGTCTGGTCCGGCGCCAGCAGAATTTGGAAATCGGGCGAGGCGTCCAGAACTGCGATGAGTTCAGGCGGCAAAGTATAGCCGGCAGGCGCGGCCGTTGCGGACGTCACCGTCTCCGCGTCCGGTGATGACTCGAGACGTTCATTCGGAGATCTTTAATCCAGTTAACCTTGCGCCCACAGTCCATAACGCATGACACCGGTGTCGAAAATCATTCGCAAGGACCCATTTTGGGTCACAGCCCGACCCGGAAAGCGCTGCTATTTCGATTTTGGTAAGGACTGATCGCGTTATCTGCAATCTGTATAACGCGTATATTTTCTATCAACTTCCATATTTCACAAGTAGAATGCTGAGTGAGGTTAATTTTGACTAAGATGTATTCCGGAGCCGCCTGTATTGCGGCTGGCTCTTTCGTCGTTGCTTTGGCTTTTTCTTCGACCCAAGCTCAAGCCCAGACGTCTTCCCCCGCCATCGACTGGTCCGGCGAAATTGGCGTCGCGACGGAATATGTCGGGAAAGGCCTGGGCAAAAGCGACGGTGACCCCAGCATCTTCGCCGGCGTCCAGGCCACCCACGGCGCCTTCTACGCCAAGGTCTGGGTCTCCAGCGCCGACCTGCCCCAAGGATCGAACGCCGAGATCGTATCGTCGCTCGGCTACAAGACCCGCTGGGCGGGCAACGGGCTGAACTTCTCGGTGATTAACCGCGATCTGCCCGGCACGCGGTCGGGCATCGACAGCAACTATTTCGAGTTCCAGACGGACGTGTCCCGGCGCCTCGGCCCGGTGAACACCCGGCTGCGCGTCAACTACACGCCCGACGGATTCTCGGCCACGGAAGAGGCCTGGTGGATCGAACTGAACGGCTCGGTGACCGTGGCCCAGTCCACCCGCGTCAGCGCCGCCGTGGCCAACCGCATGGCCGAGAATGGCGCGGACTACAACGCCTGGAATGTGGGCGTGAACCATACCCTGAGAGACAATCTGGCCCTGGACGTGCGCTGGTACGACACCGACGCCCACTTCCGCGGCGACCGCTACGACGGTCGCCTCGTGGCCGCCCTGACCGCTTCCTTCTGAAACCCGAGATCTGGCGGCGCCCCCGCTCCAAGACCCTCTGAAAGGCAGTTCCCGTGAACATGAACAATATCAAGATCGGTCAAAAGCTGGCCTTGGCCTTCGCGGCGGTGGTGCTCGTCATCGCGGCCATGGGTACGGCAGTTTTTCTGAATGTCCTGGACATCGAAAACGCGCGCCAGGAATACAGCACCGCCAGTCAGGGCATCCGAACCACCCAGGAAGCGCAGTTTTTCCTGGCCCGCCAAGAGAACGCCTATCGCGGCTATCTGGTGTCTGGCGATCCCTACTACATTGAACGCCTGGACACGCACCGGGGGGTTTTCAAGGAAAAGCTCGACGCGCTTCGAGTTGAGGGTGCTGGTCATCCCGAAGTGCTTGAGCAGGTGGACCAGATCGAGGCCGCCGCGGATGCCTGGTACGTCAATGTGGTCGAGGTTGGCCGTGCATTGGCAGCGGACCCGGCGACGCGGGCGCAGGCAATCGCCATGGTGGGCCGGGAAGGTGTGGCCGATACATACATCAGCCCTGCCGAAGACGGCATGGACGTCCTCATTGAGGCCGAAGAAGCCATTCTGGCGAGCGCCCGCGATCACCAGACCCAGGCCGGCAACATGGCCAACACCGTGCTGATCGGCGGCATATCTCTGGCGGCCCTGATCGCGGCGGGCCTGGGTCTGCTGATGACCCGCACCATCGCCAAGCCGGTGGTGAACATGACCGCCGTCATGCGCAAGCTGGCCGGCGGCGACAAGACCGTCGAGGTGCCGGGCGCCGGCCGCAAGGACGAGATCGGTGACATGTCCGCCGCCGTCCTGGCCTTCAAGGACGCCGCCATCGCCAATGACCGCCTGGAAGGCGAGGCCGCCGACCAGCGCCGCATGACCGAGACCGAGCGGGCCCGGGCCGAGGCCGAGCGCGCCGAGGCCGCCCGCCAGCAGGCCGCCGTGGTCGACGCGCTGGCCGAAGGTCTGGAGCAACTGAGCAAGGGCAACCTGACCTATCGCCTGACCCAGACCTTCCCCGAGGACTATCTGAAGCTGCAGAGCGACTTCAACGCGGCCATGGGCCAGCTGAAGGACGCCATGACCACCGTGGTCAACAACGTGGCCGCCATCCGCTCCGGCGCCGGCGAAATCAGCCAGGCCTCTGACGACCTGTCGCGCCGCACCGAGCAGCAGGCCGCCAGCCTGGAAGAGACCGCCGCCGCCCTGGACCAGATCACCGCCACGGTCCGCAAGACCGCCTCGGGCGCCAAGCAGTGCTCCGACGTGGTGCTGGCCGCCCGCGGCGACGCCGAGAAGAGCGGCGAGATCGTCCGCGACGCCGTGGGCGCCATGAGCGCCATCGAACAGTCCTCGACCCAGATCAGCCAGATCATCGGCGTGATCGACGAGATCGCCTTCCAGACCAACCTGCTGGCTCTGAACGCCGGCGTCGAGGCGGCGCGGGCCGGCGACGCGGGTCGCGGCTTCGCGGTGGTGGCGTCCGAAGTGCGGGCCCTGGCCCAGCGCTCGGCCGACGCGGCCAAGGAGATCAAGACCCTGATCTCGTCGTCGGGCACCCAGGTGGGCGCCGGCGTCAATCTGGTCGGTCAGACCGGCGAGGCCCTGAACCGGATCGTGGAGCGTGTCGCCGAGATTGACGGCCTGATCACCGAGATCTCCGCCTCCGCCCAGGAGCAGGCTACCGGCCTTCAGCAGGTCAACACCGCCGTCAACCAGATGGATCAGGTGACCCAGCAGAACGCCGCCATGGTCGAGGAATCCACCGCCGCCAGCCACTCCCTGGCCCAGGAAGCGGACGCCCTGGACCAGTCGGTCTCGCGATTCCAGATCGAGGAGCAGGGCCGCAGGGCTTCCACTCCGGCGCCGGCCCCGCACAAGCCCGCGGCCAAGCCTTCCGCCGTCCAGCGCACCGTCACGGCCCTGAAGGCCATGGGCGCCGGCGGCGCGGCCCGCAAGCTCGAGACCGTGGCCGCCGAAGACGGCTGGGAGGAATTCTGATGACGGCCGTGCGCCTGCCGGCGGTGCTGGATATCCGCGCCGCCGGAACGCTCCGGGATGACCTGCTGGCCCTGCGCGGGTCGGACGTCATCCTGGATGGCGGCGAGGTGGAGCGGATCGGCGGCCTGTGTCTGCAGGTGCTGATCAGCGCGAAGAAGACCTGGGTCATGGACGGAAAGGCGCTGACTTTGGCGCCCCTCTCCGAGGCCCTGACCGAACAGCTTGCGGCCTATGGCTGCGCGGACCTGAACACTGATCTCGTTGGGGCGACAGGATGAAGACCGTATTGACCGTCGATGACTCGCGCACCATGCGCGACATGCTGATGATGGCTCTGAAGGACGCCGGCTATAACGTCATTCAGGCCGAGGACGGCGTGCACGGGCTGGAGACCCTGAAGGCGCATGGCGCCGACGTGGTCATCACCGACATCAACATGCCGCGCATGGATGGTTTCGGCTTCATCGAGGGCATGCGCGCCGATCCCGACTATCGGGGCACGCCCGTCCTGGTGCTGACCACCGAAAGCGACGCCGCCAAGAAACAGCGCGCCCGTGATGCGGGGGCGACCGGCTGGATCGTCAAGCCGTTCGATCCCGTCAAGCTGGTGGACGCGGTTCGCCGGGTCGCGGCCTGAGCGGGAGCACCACATGACCGAAGATCCCTTTGAAGCCATCAAGGCGACCTTCTTCCAGGAGTGCGAGGAGCTTCTCGCCGACCTGGAGGCCGGCCTGCTGGCGCTGGAGAACGGCGAAGGCGACGACGAGACCATCAACGCCGTGTTCCGAGCGGTGCACTCGGTCAAGGGCGGCGCCGGGGCCTTCGGCATGGAGGCGCTGGTGCGCTTCGCCCACGTCTTCGAGACCCTGATGGACGAGCTGCGCGCGGGCCGCAAACCCTGCGACGACGCCACCATCAAGACCTTGCTGCGCGCCTCTGACGTGCTGAACGACCATGTGGCCGCCGCCCGCGGCGCCGGCGCGCCGGTGGATGAAGGGCGCTCGGCCGGACTGGTCGCGGAGCTGGAGGCCCTGACCCACGGCGACGCGGCGCCCCCCGCGCCCGCAGCGGCGTCCGACGCGGACGAGGACGAGTTCGGCTTCAAACCGGTCCAGTTCGACCCCATGGATCTGGCGCCCGCTGCGGCGCCGGAGTCTTCGGTCGGCGGCGGCTGGCGCATCGTGTTTCAGCCCAACAGCGCACTGTACGCCAAGGCCAATGACGCGGGCCTGCTGCTGCGGGAACTGGCGCGGCTGGGCGACGCGGTGGTCGAGATCGACGCCAGCGGCGTTCCGACCCTGGACGCCCTGGAGGCGGAAGAAGGCTGCCTCAGCTGGACCGTCCGCCTGCCGGGCGCGGTGGAGGAGGCGGCGATCCGCGAAGTCTTCGAATTTGTCGATGGCGACTGCGACCTGGCCATCCTGCGTGACGCGGCGGAGGCGCCCTCGGCCGAACCGGTCGCTGCGCCCGTCGCTGCGTCTGAACCCGATCTGGACATCGCCGCCCTTCTGGCCGCCGCCCAGGCGCTGGTGGAGACGCCCGCCGAGCCGGCAGCCCTTGCGCCGGAACCGACGCCTGTGAGCGCTGCCCCCGCGGCGGAGGTCAAGGCGCCGCCCGCTGCGCCCGAGACGGCGGCCAACGCGCCCGTCGCCCAGGCGCCCGTGACCATCCGTGTGGACCTGGACCGGGTCGACCGCCTGATCAATCTGGTCGGCGAGCTGGTGATCCAGCAGGCCGTGCTGGCCCAGCGGGTGAGCGAGACCGCCATGATCCGCGCCACGGGCGTGGGGCAGGGGCTGGAGGACCTGGAGCTGCTGACCCGCGAGATCCAGGACAGCGTCATGGCCATCCGCGCCCAGCCGGTGAAGTCGGTCTTCCAGCGCATGCCGCGTCTGGTGCGCGAAGTCGCCCAGATGACCGGCAAGCAGGTGCGTCTGGTCACCGAGGGCGAGGCCACCGAGGTGGACAAGACCGTGGTCGAGCGCCTGGCCGAGCCGATCACCCACATGCTGCGCAACGCCATCGACCACGGGCTGGAGAAGCCCGAGAAGCGCGTGGCCGCCGGCAAGGCCGCCGAGGGTCAGGTGCGCCTCGCCGCCCTGCACCGTTCGGGCCGCATCGTCATCGAGATCTCCGACGACGGCGCAGGCATCAACCGCGAACGGGTTCTGGGCATCGCCGTCGAGAAGGGGCTGGTCGAACCGGACGCCCAACTGAGCGACGAGCAGATCGACAACCTGATCTTCATGCCCGGCTTCTCGACCGCTGAAACGATTTCCGACGTCTCGGGGCGCGGCGTGGGCATGGACGTGGTCAAGCGCTCCATCCAGTCGCTGGGCGGACGCATCTCCATCGCCAGCAAGCCAGGCGAAGGCTCCACCTTCACCATGAGCCTGCCGCTGACCCTGGCGGTTCTGGACGGCATGGTGGTGACGAGCGCCGACCAGACCCTGGTCGCGCCCCTGGCCGCCATCGTCGAGAGCCTGACGCCGCGCCCTGAGGACATCCATCGGGTGGGCGGCCACACGCCGGTGATCCGCTTCCGCGACGAGTTCGTCCCGCTGGTGGATGTGGCCGCGACCCTGGGCTTCGGCACGGGGCCCGAGCCCGCCTCTACCGGCGTGGCTGTGATCGTCGAGGCCGAAGGCGGCGCCAAGGCGGCCCTGCTGGTGGACGCCATCCAGGGCCAGCGCCAGGTGGTCATCAAGAGCCTGGAGACCAACTATCAGGCCATCGACGGCGTGGCCGCCGCCACCATCCTGGGCGACGGCCGCGTGGCCCTGATCCTCGACATCGACGCCCTCGTTTCGAACACGCGCCGCTCCGCGCGCAAACCCGACCTCAAGCTGGCGAGCTGAACCATGACCGAAGCCAATATCCAGACCGGCGCCCGACGTGAACTGATCGCCTTCCGAATCGGCGAGCAGGAATTCTGCGTGGACATCATGGCCGTGCGGGAGATCCGCGGCTGGACCCCCGCCACGCCGCTGCCGCGCACGCCCGGCTACATGAAGGGCGTCATCAACCTGCGCGGCGCCGTGCTGCCGATCATCGACCTGTCGGGCCGCTTCGGCCTGGGGGTCACCGAGCCCAGCGCCCGCCACGTCATCATGGTGGTGCACATCCGGGACCGCACCATCGGCCTGCTGGTGGACGCCGTGTCCGACATCCTTCAGCTGACCGACGACCAGGTCCAGCCTACGCCCGACGTGGCGGCGGACGAGGTCAAGGCGTTCGTGAAGGGCATCTTCGCCATCGACGGCCGCATGATCAGCCTGATCGCCCTGGACCGCATCCTGCCGACCGAGCCGGAGGCGGAAGCGGCATGACCCAGACCGCCGACAGGGTGCGCCCGGCGAAGGAGACCTCGCTGGTGCAGGGCGAGTTCGCCTTCACCGCCGAGGATTTCCGCCATATCGCCCAGGTGCTGCATTCCCATGCCGGCATCGCCCTGACCGAGGCCAAGGCGGCCCTGGTCTATTCACGTCTGGCCAAGCGGCTGCGCGCCCTGGGCCTGCGCAGTTTCCGCGATTACTGCACCCTGATCGACGGCGCGGACGGTCTGGACGAGCGTCAGGCCATGTTCGCGGCACTGACCACCAACGTCACGCGCTTCTACCGCGAACCCCACCACTTCGATCACCTGCGCGACAAGGTCATGCCGGCCCTGGCCGAGCGGGCGCGTCAGGGCGGACGGGTGCGGCTGTGGTCCGCCGCCTGCTCGAACGGGCAGGAACCCTATTCCATGGCCCTGACCGTGCTGTCGGTCCTGCCCGAGGCGACCGACCTGGACGTGCGCATCCTGGCCACCGACATCGACCCGAACATGGTGGCCGAGGGCCGCCAGGGGCTCTATTCCGCCGAAACGCTGGAGCCGGTGCCTGACACCCTGCGTCATCGCTGGTTCAAGCGCGAGAGCGGCGGCGACCGCATGCTGTATTCGGCGGCGCCCGAGCTGCGCCGGATGATCACTTTCAACGAGCTGAACCTGATCGGCGACTGGCCCATGAAGGGCAAGTTCGACGTGATTTTCTGCCGGAATGTGGTGATCTATTTCGACGACCAGACCCAGGAGACGGTCTGGAGCCGCTTCCTGCCCCTGATGAATCCCGGCGGAACGCTCTACATCGGCCATTCCGAGCGCGTTTCAGGTCCCGCCACGGCGCGGCTGCGCACCAGCGGTCTGACCACCTATGAGGCCGCGCCATGACCGTGACGGTTCTGGTGGTGGACGATTCGCCGACCATGCGCGGTCTGATCTCGGCCGCCCTCAAGCGCGATCCGGAGATCGAGGTGCTGGGCACCGCGGGCGATCCGCTGGAGGCGCGCGAGGCCATCAAGCGGCTGAACCCCGACGTCATCACCCTTGATGTCGAGATGCCCAACATGAACGGGCTGGAATTTCTCGAGAAGATCATGCGCCTGCGGCCCATGCCGGTGGTGATGGTCTCGACCCTGACCCAGGCCGGCGCCGAAGTGACGCTGGCGGCGCTGGAGCTGGGCGCCGTGGATGCGGTGGGCAAACCGTCGGGCGGCGTGACCGCCATGGAGGCCTTTGCGGACCTGCCCCAGCGCGTGAAGGCCGCCGCCGGCGCCCGCGTGCGAACGGTGAGCGAAACCCGGGGCCCGTCCGTGGACGCGGCCTGGCGCGCCCGGCCGGATCATGTGGTGGCGCTGGGCGCCTCCACCGGCGGGGTTGAGGCCCTGATCACGGTGTTGTCCGCCTTCCCTGCGAACTGCCCGCCCACCGTCATCACCCAGCATATGCCGGCGACCTTCACCAAGAGCTTCGCGGCGCGGCTCGACAAGCTGTGTGCGCCGTCGGTCAAGGAAGCCGAGGACGGCGATGTCCTGCTTCCCGGCCGCATCTTCCTGGCCCCCGGCGGCCTGGCGCACCTGGAGGTTTCACGCGGATCCTCGCCGCGATGCCGGCTCAGGGCCGCAGACACGGTCAGCGGCCACCGGCCTTCGGTCGATGTGCTGTTCGAATCCGTCGCCCGACTGGACCAGCAAGCGGTGGGCGTCCTCCTGACCGGCATGGGCCGTGACGGGGCGCAGGGGCTGCTCGCCATGCGTCAGTCCGGCGCCCGCACCCTGGGCCAGGACGAGTCTTCCAGCGTCGTCTACGGCATGCCCCGGGCCGCCTTCGAGCTGGGCGCCGTGGAGCGCCAATTGCCCCTCGGCCGCATCGGCCCCGCCATTCTTGATCTTGTTTCCGCCGCCTCCCCGGCCGCCTCCCAGCCTGCAGAGGTTCAGTGACATGCCCGCCGCTTCCGCCATCCAGACCCTGATCGTGGACGACCAGCTGACCATGCGCAGCCTGATCCGCGCCAGCCTGCAGCAGATCGGCGTCGTCAATCTGCGCGAGGCCAATGACGGCGAGGAGGCCCTGCGCGCCATGATCGCCCAGCCGGCGCATCTGGTGATCTCGGACTTCAACATGCCGAACCTGGACGGCCTGGGCCTTTTGCGCGCCATCCGCGCCCATCCGCCCACCAGCAAGTCCGCCTTCATCATGCTGACCGGCCGGGCCGACAAGGAGCTGGTGCAGCGCGCCGTACAGTTCGGCGTCAACAACTACCTCGTGAAGCCCTTCACCGCCGGCCAGCTGAAGGAGAAGATCGAGGGCGTCTTCGGTCCGCTGACATGATGAATGCGGAAACACTCACGCATCCCCCGGCCTCGGTGCGTCTGCACGTGGGCCAGGGCGAGCATCTGATCACCGGCGATCCGCAGGTGATGCTGACCACCATACTGGGTTCCTGTGTGGCCATGTGCCTGCGCGATCCGGTCGCCCGGATCGGCGGCATGAACCATTTCCTGCTGCCGTCGGGCCGCACGGACGGCGCCGACGAGGGCCGCCGCTACGGCGCCTACGCCATGGAGGTGCTGATCAACGGCGTGCTGTCCGCGGGCGGTCGCCGCGACCGGCTGGAAGCCAAGCTGTTTGGCGGCGGTCGCATGTTCGACGGCCTGGCCGACGTGGGTGTGGCCAATGCCAATTTCGCCGAGAAATTCCTGGCCGACGAAGGCATTCCGATCATCGCCTCCAGCTTGCGCGGGCACGGGGCCCGGCGGGTTCAGTTCTGGCCCGCCTCCGGTCGCGCCCTGCAGAAATCCGTCAGCGACCGTCCCGTGGAACGTCGCGTTCCCCCGCCGGTGGTCGCCGACTCCGGCGAGCTGGAGCTCTTCTGATGAGCATTGACGCCCGCTTCCTGGCCGCCCTGTCCGACGAACTGGCGCACGGCCGCGCGATGGCCGAAGCCCTCGCGCCGCTGCTGTCGGCGGCGCCGTCGGCGGGCCAGCACGAGGCCATGGTCCGCGCCCAGGGGCTGGACATGCTGGTGCAGCACCTGGACGCCCTGGCCGCCATGACCGCCCGTGTCGCCGAGGGCGACTGCCCCCGGAACGCCGTGGTCGCCGCCCCGCTGGGCGGGCTGGTGGAGCGCATGCGCGCCAGCCTGAACGGGGAAGCCGCTCCCGCGATCTCTCATCCGCCGCCTTCGGGCGACCTGATGCTGTTCGACTGATCATGTCCCGCGCCATCTCCCCAGAAACGCGGATCAACCTGGAGCGCACCTCCGCGCTGCTGATCAACGATAACCCGCAGGGGCTCGATATCCTCAGCTCCATTGTCCAGGGCTTCGGGCTGAAGGAGCAGATCAAATGCGCCGCGCCCGACGACGCGCGGACCGTCATCAAGCGGCGCTCTGTGGATATGGTGCTGGTGGAGTGCGCGTCCGCCGCCGACAGCTGCGACTTCGTACGCTGGATGCGCCGGGATGGGCCCAAGACCAGCGCCTACACGCCCGTCATCATCCTGACCGGCCACGCCTCGGAAGGCTTCGTGGCCAAGAGCCGTGACTGCGGGGCCAGCTTTATCGTGACCAAGCCCCTCACGCCCATGGTGCTGCTGCAGAGAATCCTGTGGCTGACCAAGGACCAGCGCGAGTGGGTGGAGTGCGACACCTATGTCGGTCCCGACCGGCGCGTGCGCAACTATGGCCCGCCGCTGGGCATGACCGGCCGCCGCGCGGGCGACCTGTCCGCCCATGTGGGGGTCGCGCTCGAGCCCAACATGGACCAGTCCGACATCGACATGCTCCTCAAGCCGCAAAGGGTGGCCCTGTGACCACCGGATCCGACAAAGCGCGCCTGTTCAAGGTCAGGCCGGCCATCGCCGACCAGATCCGCCTGCCCGGCGGGAAAAAGGTCGGCGAGGCCGTGGCCGCCGCCGACGCCGCCCTGGACGATCAGCGGGCCTCGGCCGTTGAGGGTCTGGTCCAGGGCGTGGAGCGTCTTGAGGCCCTGTGCCGCGAACGGTCCGACGAGGACTTCGCCTCGATCTATCCTATCGCCGCCCACCTCGCCGGGACGGCCGGATTCTTCGAAACGGGGCCGTTTTACCGGGCGGTCTACAGCCTGTGTGAACTCACCGAGAAACTGGGCGGCGCCGGGCGCCGCGACTGGTCGTCGGTCGATGTGCACGTCCGGTCCCTGCGCCTGATCCTCACTACTGGCTTCGAGGACGGCCCCGAGGCCAAGGCGGTGCTGGACGGGCTGTCGTCGCTGGTCCGCCGGGTTGAGGCCGCGCCATGAAACCCCGGATAGAGATTGATGACGCCCGCCGCCGGGTCGTCCTGACGTCGGGTTGCAATGTCATGGCGCGCGAACTGAACCGCGCCTTGATCTCCCTGGTCCTCGAGAAGCCCGAACGTGCGGATCACGACTTCATCCTCGATCTGCGGGAATCGTACGGCGACGGCTCGCACGATGACGTGGTGCGGACGGCGGAAATGTTCCGGGCCTGCGGGGCAGGCCGCCGGGCCTCGCACACCTGCTTCATCAGCTTCGATGGGGGCTTCGTTCACTGGGCGCGGACCATGGACTTCTGTTTCACCAACCGGACCCACCAACTGTTCTCGACTCCCGAGGAAGCCCACGCCTTTCTGGACCGGCGGCAGGACGGGGGGCGGGCCGCCGAGGCGGCCTGAACCGGCAAGCGGAGCCTTTGTGGGCGAACGGCGTTAACCTTCGGCATAACCGGAGGCGTCCATGACCACCCGCACCACCCTGTCCATCCTCGCCGTGTCCTGGCTGGCCCTGAGCGCCGCCGCCTGTTCGCGCGAGGAGGCGCCGGTCGAGGCGGTGGATGACGTCGCCGTGGCTGAACAACCCCCGGCGCCGTCCGCGCCGGAAGTCAGCTATGCCTGCGAAAGCGGCCGGTCGCTGAGCGTGCGGTATGTGGACTCCGCCAGCGCCGAGGTGACCTATGAGGGTCAGACCTACACCCTGAACATCGCCCGCTCGGCCAGCGGTGCGCGCTATGCGGGCCAGGAGCTGGAATGGTGGACGGCGGCGCGGGGCGATCAGGAGACCGCCACGCTCAGCCGTCTGGGCCCGAACGAGGAGGTGGGCTCCACGGTGCTCGAGCGCTGCTCCCGCCCCGCCAACACAGTCTTGCCGCCGCGGGCGCCCGGCGAAGCCGAGGGACTTGAGGTTATGGACCCGGATCTGGCCCCGCCTTGTCGCGGCCCGGCCCTGCGGCTGGCGCGCGAAAGCGGCGACGCGGGCGCGGGCAACCGTCAGGTGGTCCTGTCCCTGACCAACGCCGGTTCAACGCCCTGTTCGGTGCGGGGCTATCCCGGCGTGGTGCTGCGTGACGCGGAGGGCGACGATCTGCATCAGGTCCGAACGGTACAGCAGCCTGGGAACTATTTCCGCGCCGGACAGACGCCGGAAGCGGTGGAGCTGGAGCCGGGCGCCAAGGCGTATTTCGATCTGTCCTACAGCGCCGTACCGCAGGAAAATCTCGGCGAGAGGCGCTGTCCGTCGGTGGCGGAGGTGATCGCCCGGGCGCCGGGCGACACAGCGGATATTCCGCTGGATCTGGAGATCCAGCCCTGCGGCCGTCAGGTGCGGGTCAGCCCGTTGCGTCCGGTCCGGGACGGCTCGCGACCGGACTGAGGACGGGTGGCCTTGGGCGCGGATTCGGCGTAACTCGCGCCCATAGCTGAATCCCCGACCCCGGAGACACCATGCCCGCGCAATTCCATACCCGTGTCCGCGCTGAACTGGACTCCATCGACCAGCAGGGCCTGACCAAGCCCGAGCGGGTGATCGCCTCGCGGCAGGGGCCGGTGATCACCGTGGCGGGCCGTGAGGTCCTGAATTTCTGCGCCAACAACTATCTGGGTCTGGGCGGCGACGAGCGTGTGGCGCAGGCCGGCATCGCGGCCACCGAACGCTGGGGCTCGGGCACGGCCTCGGTGCGCTTCATCTGCGGCACCCTGGAGATCCACAAGGAGCTGGAAGCCGCCATCGCGGGCTATCTGGGCTTTGAGGACGCCATCCTGTTCGCCGCCGCCTTCGACGCCAACGGGGGCCTGTTCGAGCCGCTGTTCGGGGAGGAGGACGCCATTGTCTCCGACAGCCTGAACCATGCCTCGATCATCGACGGGGTGCGGCTGTGCAAGGCCAAACGCTACCGCTTCGCCAACTCGGACATGGACGAGCTGGAGGCCAGGCTGAAGGAAGCCCGCGCCGCCGGGGCCCGCGACATCATCATCGCCACCGACGGCGCGTTCTCGATGGACGGCTACATCGCCCGGCTGCAGGACATCCGCGCGCTGGCGGACAAATACGACGCCCTGATCATGGTGGACGACTGCCACGCCACCGGGTTCCTGGGCGAGAAGGGCCGGGGCTCCTACGCCCATCACGGGGTCAAGGTGGACTTCGTCACGGGCACCTTTGGCAAGGCGCTGGGCGGGGCCATGGGCGGCTTCATCTGCGCAACGACCGAGGTGGTCCAGCTGCTGAAGCAGCGGGCGCGGCCCTATCTGTTCTCCAATGCGCTGTCCCCCGCCGTGTGCGGCTCCAGCCTCGAGGCCATCCGCATCGCCCAGGGCGAGGAGGGCGACGCCCTGCGCAAGCAGCTGACCGCCAACGCCGCCCGCTTCCGGGGCGCCATGACCGAGGCCGGCTTCGACCTGCTGCCCGGCGAGCATCCCATCATCCCGGTGATGCTGGGCGACGCCAAACTGGCCCAGGATTTCGCCGCGCGCATGCTGGAGCTGGGCGTCTATGTGATCGGGTTCTCGTTCCCGGTCGTGCCGCGCGGAGCGGCGCGTATCCGCACCCAGATGTCGGCGGCTCACACCTTCGAGCACATCGACCGTGCGGTCGAAGCCTTCACCACGGCGGGCAGGGAGCTTGGGGTTATCTAAGCTTCCCTCCCTCCGTCATGGCCGGGCTTGTCCCGGCCATCCATACGCACAGACTGTTGAGTTCCGGGCTCCGGCGTCAGAGATTGCTCATCGTCAAACGCTCGTGATTGTGGATGGCCGGGACAAGCCCGGCCATGACGACGAACGGGGTGGCGGATGGTCTCGCGGGACGCCTACAACGTCTTCATCGCCGTCTACATGATGGCCAGCCGCAAGCACGGCGTCATCTATACGGGCGTGACCAGCCAGCTCCCGCGCCGCGCTGGTCAGCACCGCGAGGGGCGGATGCCCGGGTTCACGCAGCGCTACGGCGTCAAGCGGCTGGTTTGGTACGAACCGCACGACAGCATCCTCGCCGCGATCCAGCGCGAAAAGTCGCTGAAGAAGTACAAACGCGAATGGAAGGTCAACCTGATCGAGCGCGACAACCCCGACTGGCATGATCTTTTTCCGACCCTTATGGGCGTGACCGACTTCGATCGCTGGCCTGAACTGCGGTCGAACGATAGATAGCCCCAATGATCGCACCGGACCGGAGCCGTCCGGGCGTATGGATGGCCGGGACAAGCCCGGCCATGACGATGTGCAAGGATGCAGTTGATGACCCAGACCATGAAGGCCCTCGCCAAGACCCGGCCCGCCGAAGGCCTCGAGCTGATCGACGCGCCGGTGCCCGAGGCGGGCCCCGAGGACGTGCTGATCCGCGTCCAGCGCACGGCCATCTGCGGCACCGACATCCACATCTGGAACTGGGACGAGTGGAGCCAGAAGAACGTGCCCGTCCCCATGATTACCGGCCATGAGTTCTCCGGCGAGGTGGTGGCGGTGGGCAAGGACGTGGACCGTCCCATCAAGATCGGCCAGCGGGTCTCGGTCGAGGGCCACGTCATCGACCTGAACAGTGAGGCGGCGCGGGCGGGTCACTTCCATCTGGATCCCGCCACCCGGGGCATCGGCGTGAACCGCCAGGGCGGCTTCGCGGAGTTCGTGGTGGCCCCCGCCTTCAACGTCATCGAGCTGCCCGACGAGGTGCCGTGGGAGATCGGCGCCATCCTCGATCCGTTCGGCAATGCGGTGCACACGGCGCAGCAATTCGACCTGCTGGGCGAGGACGTGCTGGTCACCGGCGCGGGCCCCATCGGCATGATGGCCGCCGCCGTGGCCCGTCACGCGGGCGCGCGCACCGTGGTGCTGACCGACATCAACGACTTCCGGCTGGAGCTGGCGCAAAAGGTGGCGCCGGGCGTGCGCACGGTGAACACCACCCGGGAAGACCTGCACGACGTGATCCACGAGCTGGGCATGAAGGTCGGCTTCGACGTGGCGCTGGAGATGTCCGGTTCGCCCATCGCGTTCAGGCAGTGCGTCGACACCCTGATCATGGGCGGCGGCATGGCCATGCTGGGCATTCCGTCAAAGCCCATGGAGACCGACTGGGGCGCCATCATCCTGAAGGCCCTGACCATCAAGGGCGTGTACGGCCGCGAGATGTTCACCACCTGGCGCAAGATGCTGGGCCTGCTCAAGGCCGGCCTGGACCTGACGCCCCTGATCACCCACCAGCTGCCCTACGATCGCTTCGAGGAAGGCTTCGAGGCCATGCGGTCCGGCCAGTCGGGCAAGGTGGTTCTGGACTGGTCCAAGATTCGCTGACGCTCAGGAGGCGCGGCGCCACGCTTCGGGCTGGGTGAAGCCATAGGCCCAGGCGCCGGCGTCCTCGCGTCGCGCGGCGCGCTCCTCCAGCACATAGCGCTGGGAGTAGCGGGTGTAGGCCACCGCGTGGCCCTGACGAACCATGGCGGCGCCCAGGTCCTGGCCGCCGGCGTGACACACGGCGACGATGCGGCCGTAGCGGTCGCGGTCCATCTCGGCGCAGTCGACGGGCCGCCCGCCCACCAGATTGCGCAGGGCGTTCGCCGAAGCCTGGCCACAGGCGTATGGGCCGCACATCTGCCGCATCTCGAAGGCGTCCACGCCGTGCAGGCGGATGCGCTGGCCGCCGATCTCCAGTCCGTCGCCGTCGACAACGCGGGCGTAGCCGGAAATGTGGGCGGCTGACGGCGAAGGCAGGGCGGCGGCGGTCGCCGACGGCAGCGGCGGCAGGTCGGCGCTCAGCGTCGCTTCGACCCAGTCCGGTTTCAGGATCACCACCACCGAGACGACGGCCGCGACAATGATCCCGCGCTCCAGCGGGCTCAGGCGGCGAAAACGGCGGCGGCGAAAAGAAAAGGCGCGGCTCATCCGGGCAGGATGGCCACGCCATGGTTAGGGGTCCGTCATCACGGATGGTGAACGCGGAATCAGACGTCCAGGATCGGGCTGAAGCCGCCGTAGATCATGCGCTTGCCGTCGAAAGGCATCTCCATGTTCTGCATGCGGGGGTCTTCCATCATCTTCGCCCATCCGGCGTCCCGGGTGGCCTTGTCGGGCCAGGTGATCCACGAGAACACCACGCTTTCGCCCTCCTTGCGCTGAACCGAGCGACGGAAGTCGGTGACCTTTCCGTCCGGCACGTCGTCCTCCCAGCACTCGACGCAGCGCTCGGCGCCGAACTCCTTGAAGATCCCGGCGGCGAATTTGGCGTGCTCCAGATAGGCGTCCTTCTTCTCGTCCGGCACGGCGGCGAGAAATCCGTCAACGTAGCTCATGGGTCGTCTCCTTCTTGGGGGGTGGTTTCAGGCGTCGGCGGCGGCTCGTTCCAGGGCGGCGATATCGATCTTCTTCATGGACATCATGGCCTGGAAGGCGGCCCTGGCGCGGGCGGGGTCGGGATCGTTATAGAAATCCATCAGGCGGCGCGGCGTGATCTGCCAGTTCACGCCCCAGCGGTCCTTGCACCAGCCGCACATGCTTTCGGCGCCGCCGTTTCCGACGATGGCGCTCCACAGGCGGTCGGTCTCGGCCTGATCGTCTGTCATGACCATGAACGAAACGGCTTCAGTCTGCGGGAAGGTCGGACCGCCGTTCAGACCCAGATACTCGCGGCCGGCCAGGGTGAACTGGACGACCAGCTCCTGCCCCTCGGCGGTGGAGGGGTTGTCGGCAGGGCTTGTGTGGACCCTGTCGATGCGGCTGTCGGGCAAGCCAAGGGAAATGTAGAACTCAGCGGCCTTCCGGGCCTCGCCAAGGTCGTACCAGATGCAGGGGACAATCTTGTCGGTCATTGGAAATCCTCCGGCTTGCCGTTGATGTCGGCGCGGCGCTTCACTTCGTCCTCGGACGGCGTCTCCCTGGCGAAGGAGCCGCTGGAGACATCCCCCGCGCGCTCGTACCGGGCGACCACGACGCCCTGGCTGGTGGTGCGCGAGCCCAGCAAACGCAGACCCGCAGGCGCGGCTTCAACGTGGAAGAGCCGCTTTCCGCTGCCGAGCACGACAGGAAAGATCAGCAGGGTGAACTGGTCGACCAGATCGGCCTTCAGCAGCGACTGGATCAGGCCAGACGAGCCCTGGGTCAGCAGGTCGGGACCGGCCTCGGCCTTCAGCGCCCGGACGGCCGACACGGCGTCCGGCCCGATTGGGTGACTGTTGTTCCAGGCCAGCGGGCGCGGCGAGCGGGTGGCCACATATTTGGGCATGGCGTTCAGCGCATCGGCGAAGGCGTCGTTCTGGTGCGGCCAGTGGGCGGCGAAAATCTCGTAGGTCTTTCGACCCAGCAGCAGCGCCCTGGGCGGAGCGAAGAAGCGGTCGACCTCCTCGCCCAGCGCCTCGTCGAACTTGGGAACGACCCAGCCGCCGTGGGCGAAGCCGCCCGAACGGTCTTCCTCCGGCCCGCCCGGCGCCTGCATGACGCCGTCGAGGCTGACGAAGGCGGCGACGTGGAGCTTGCGCATGATCAGGCCCCTGCGGTCTCGAGCGCCCCGGCGCCTTGCTCGGCGGCCGCCGGGTCCATCCACATGACTTCCCAGATGTGGCCGTCCGGGTCAGCGTAGCTGCGGCCGTACATGACCCCGAAGTCCTGGGTCGGCGTGGGATCGGCCAGGCCTCCGGCGGAGACGGCGCGCGCCGTGGCTGCATCCACCGCCTCACGGCTGTCTTCCGACACGCACAGAAGCACCTGGGCGCTGTGGTGGGCGTCCGGGATGACCCGGTCGGTGAAAGTGGCCCATTTGGCGTGGGTCAGCAGCATGACGTGGATGACGTCCGAGATCACCATGCAGGCCGCTGTCTCGTCAGAGAACAGTGGGTTCTTCACGGCGCCGACGGCTTCATAGAAGGCGACAGAGCGCTTGAGGTCGGCGACGGGCAGGTTGATGAAGATCATCCGGGTCATGGGGCTCTCCGTTCGTTGTGATGGACATCCTGTCCCCATGTGTTATGTAATGCAAGTATGAAGTTAGAAAAAATAACTAATAAGGTCGGGCGGGCCTACAACGACGCCTGCGGCACCGCGCACGGGCTGGATCTGATCGGTGAGCGCTGGGCGTTGCTGGTGATCCGCGAATTGATGCTGGGTCCCAAGCGGTTCGGCGACCTCAAGGCCGATCTGGCGGGCATCAGCGCCAATGTGCTGACCCAGCGTCTGGAGGGGCTGGAGGCCGCGGGCATCGTCACGCGGCGCAAGCTGCCGCCGCCCGCCTCGGTGCAGGTTTATGACCTGACGGACTGGGGCCGCGAGGCCGAGCCCATCATCATGACCCTGGGGCGCTGGGCGGCGCGGTCGCCGGGCCACGACCCGACCCTGCCGCTGAGCGGGGTGTCCATGATGCTGTCGCTCAGGACCATGATCGACAGCGTGAAGGCGGGCGATCTGCGTCTGGACGCCGGCTTCGTGTTCGGCGACGAGACCTACCGCGCGCGGCTGGCGAATGGGGAGTTGTCCGTTGCGCGCGGGGACGTGGAGGGAGCGGACTTCGTCATCACCGCATCGCCCGAGATGACCGCAGCGGCCGTCTATGGGGACCAGTCCCTGACGGCGATGGAGGCGGCGGGCGCGCTGACGGTTATCGGCGACAAGGCCCTCGCCCAGCGGTTCATCTATCTGTACGAACTGCCGCCCAAGGCGGTGGTGTAGGTCCTACAGCCGCGCCAACACTTCGCGGTGCAGAGGCGCGACGGCGGCGGTCAGGGCGGCGTCATCGCCCTCGTGCTCGATCAGGGCAGTGATGCGGCGTCCCATGTCCAGCAGCCAGGCCGGGCGCTGATTGGTCAGTCCTTGCGCGAGGGCGGGATCGTCGCCCGACCACGCCAGCAGCGCGGCGATGGCGTCCGCCGCCTGATCCACGGGATTGGGGTCCGCGTCGATGCGTCCGGCGCCGCCCGCCCACTGCACCGCCTGGACAATCTGGTCGCGGAAGCGCGGGTCGCTCCAGGTGGCGGGCGTGTGGCCCAGATTGGTGTAGAATAGCCGCCCATGCCCGATCTGGCGCACCCACGTCACCGGCACGGCCCATGGTCGCTTGGTGGGCGTTTCGGCCAGATCGAGGCTCTGCAGCACCCGCACCCGGGCCGGGTCGAAGCCCTGATACTGGTAGATTTCTTCGCGGTAGTCGAAGGCCTCGGGCCACATGGCCACGGTGGGGTGGTCGCCGTGGGTGCGGATGCGGATGGGGTCGCCCTGGTTCCACGGATGGCCCGCGAAGTCGCCGCCGACCATACTCACCCAGGCCTCGCGTCCGCCGGGGAAATCCATCCCTGTGTCGGCGGCGCTATGCAGGCCCACGAACCCGCCCCGGCCCGAGGCGAGCCACGCCTGAAGGGCCTGCCACGACTGCCGGGAGATGGGCAGGGCGCCGGTGGTGTAGATCACCAGCACGTCGATCTGCGCAAGCCGGGCGGAGGTGATCTCCGACGCGTCCTGGGTCGCACGGGTGGTGAAGGCGCCGGACGCGCGGCCGATTTCGGTCATGGCCCGCTCGGACATGGACAGGCCGCCGTCGTCGGGCCGGGCCACCGTGTCATGCAGCCATCCAACCGACTGGCTGAGATACAGCACCCGCTGGGCCCGTCGCGGCCGGGCGTGGGCGATGGAGGGCGCGGCCAGGGCGGCGGCGCCGACGCCCAGCAGCGCCTGACGGCGATGGATCATGGTCTCCTCCTTGCGGAGGAGCCTAGCCCTGCCGGGACCGCGGGCCTAGGCTCGGCGCGCATTTCGACGGGATCGTCATTCCCGGCCTTGTGCCGGGAATCCATGATCACGAGCGTCGGCGGGTCGCCTTGCCCGGCAGTGCGTATGGATCGCCGGGACAAGCCCGGCGATGACGGAGACCCTTATTCGAAGATCAGGTTCGACCTAGA
>NZ_PNLV01000017.1 GCF_013823285.1 Brevundimonas sp.
GCCGCCTCCGGCGCCGGCCGCCGAGCAGTTCGTGGTCTACTTCGACTGGGATCGCTCGGACCTGACCGCGGAAGCGCGCAACGTGGTGACCGCCGCGGCCAACCACGCCCGTTCGGGCAGCCCGACCCGCGTGCTGATCGTTGGTCACACCGACACCTCGGGTTCGGCCCAGTACAACATGGGTCTGTCCCAGCGCCGGGCCCGCACCGTGGCTGACGCCCTGGTCGCCCAAGGTGTCTCCGGCGGGGTCGTCCAGCTGGACGCCCGCGGTGAAACCGATCTGGCCCGTCCGACCGCGGACGGCGTGCGTGAGCCGCTCAACCGGCGCGCCACCATCGACATCAACTTCTAAGAGCCTACCCCTCCCGGCCTCGGTCGGGAGGGACGCTCGGATGTCGACGGCCATCGGCCAGGACTTCAGAACGCCCGCCCGGCTCACGCCAGGCGGGCGTTTTTCTTGCGCGGCCGTGTCGACAGGCTGCATTTGATCCTCGCCAGGTGAGGGGAGAACAAACGTCCGTATACGGTTGAATTGATTAGTGTCTCTGCGCACGGTTTGAACGCCTTAACCCCTGCTCAATGTTGCTGCACTGCAACACAACGGGCCCTGTCACAAAAACGAGGCATATCTGTCTTCCGAGTGTCGGGAGTGAGGCCTAAACGGCGCCTATCCATCATGGTCGTACGCATCATCATCGCCCGCCGGGCGCTGCACGACCGCAGAGAGGGGATACTCTGAGAATGAGACTCAACCATCTGGCCTACGGCGCCTCCGCCGTCGTCATCGCCCTGGCCGCGGCCTCGGCCGCCTCAGCCCAATCCACCGGCACCCTCGCCGCCGAAGGCACGACCGAAGTCGACGAACTCGTCATCACCGGCGTGCGCGGCCCGCGCTCGCTGGCTGGCGCCATCGTCGCCGAACAGGAGCCCAAGTCGCGCTCCACCATTACCCAGGAATACATCAGCAGCCAGGTCGCCGGTCAGAGCGTCCTTAACTCGATCAACCTGGTCCCGGGCGTCAACTTCACCAACAACGACGCCTACGGCTCGTCGGGAGGCGACATCACCATGCGCGGCTTCGATTCGGCGCGCATCTCGCTGACCGCCGACGGCATCCCGCTGAACGACACCGGCAACTACGCCATCTATTCCAACCAGCAGTTGGACCCGGAACTGATCGAGCGCGTAGGCGTGAACCTGGGCACCACCGACGTGGACAGCCCGACCGCCTCCGCCACCGGCGGCACCGTCAACTACATCACCCGTCGTCCCTCGCGCGAGCCCGGCCTGATCGTTCAGCCGTCGGTCGGCGGCGAGAACTACGGCCGCATCTTCGCGCTGGTCGAAACCGGTGAGTTCGGCCCCTGGGGCACCCGCGCCTGGGCGTCCGTCTCGCGCACCGAGTACGACCACTTCAAGGATCCGGGCGGCATTCAGAAGACCCAGTACAACGGCCGCATCTTCCAGCCCCTGGGCGACAACGGCGACTTCCTCTCGCTGGTGGCCCACTACAACGAGAACCGCAACAGCTTCACGCGCCGCGTGTCCCTGCAGCAGTTCCGAGACGGCGAGGCCTTCGATACGGTCAATTCGCTGGCCGCGTCCTACACCAGCATCAACCCGTCCAATACCGGCAACATCCGCGGTCAGTCGCGCTTCACTCTCAGCGACAGCCTGACGCTGACCATCGACCCCTCGTTCCAGTACGTCCTGGCCAACGGCGGCGGCACCCAGACGATCAACGAAACCGACGCCCAGATCCGTGGCAACAGCGGCGCCGCCGGCGTTGACCTCAACGGTAACGGCGTGATCGGCGACACCGTCGTCCTCCACCGCCCCAACAATACGCAGACCCACCGTTATGGCGTGACCAGCTCGCTGATCTGGCAGCCCAACGACAACAACCAGTTCCGCGCTGCCTACACCTACGACTATGGTGATCACCGTCAGACCGGTGAAATGGGCTTTCTGGACGAGTTCGGCCGCCCGCTGAACGTCTTCGCCGGCCGCAAGGGCCCGCGGGTGGAACTGCCAGATGGCACCATCCTGCGCCGTCGTGACCGTCAGTCCTACGCGACCCTGAACCAGATCGCGCTGGAGTACCGCGGCACGTTCATGGACGACACCGTCGACCTGGTGCTGGGCGTCCGCGCGCCGTACTTCGACCGTGAGCTGAACAACTACTGCTATCAGCGCGACACCTTCAACGCCTACTGCACCACCCAGGCCCCCTCGGCGCCCGACGCTGACGGCTTCGTCACGTTCCCGGTCTCGGCGCTGAACCCCAACGCTGGTAACCTGTACGGCACGCCGCGCTCGTTCGAGAAGTCGTACGACGCCGTCCTGCCGAACCTGGGCCTGAACTGGCGCTTTGCCCCGAACCACATCCTGTACGGCAGCTACGCCGAGGGCTTCTCGGCCCCGCGCACCGACGACCTGTACGATCGCGTGATCCCTAACCCGGAGCCGGAAACCACGGACTCCTACGACCTGGGCTATCGCTTCCAGTCGGCGTCGGTGATCGCCTCGGTGGCCATCTGGCGCACGGACTACGCCAACCGCATCGTCCGCACCTTTGACGAAGCGGAAAACCTGTTCCTGACGCGCAACGTGGGCGACGTGACCCTGCAAGGTATCGACGGCCAGATCGGCTACTCGCCCATCGACGCCCTGACCCTGTACGGCTCGTTCACCTACACCGACAGCGAGGTGCATAACGACCTGCCCAGCAGCGGCGGGGCCGTTGTCCCGACCGCCGGCAACCAGCTGGTCGAGACGCCCGACTGGCAGTTCGGTTTCCGCGCCGACTATGAAATCGGCGACTGGAACCTGGGCCTCCAAGGCAAGTATGTCGGTGAGCGTTTCGCCAACGACATCAACACCGAAGTGGCCCCCGACTACACCATCTGGGACCTGGACGTCCGCTACCGCCTCAACGGCCTGGGCACCGACTCCTGGCTGCAGCTGAACGTGGTCAATCTGCTGGACGAGGAGTATCTGGCCGATATCTCCACGTCGACGTCGGGCAATGCCGCGTATCAACTGGGCGCGCCGCGCACTGCCATGCTGACCCTCCGCGCCGCCTTCTAAGGCAGCAGACAGCACAAGGGACAAGGGCGGGCCTTCGGGTCCGCCCTTTTTCTTTGGACGCCCGACAGGTTGAATGGAGCGGTGGGCGTGGCTATCTGCGCGCGCCACCCCTTTCGCGTTTCAGGATCCCGCCATGACTGTCATTCCCGCCGAGTGGAGCCCGCATCGCGCCATGTGGGTCGGCTGGCCCAGTCATGGCGAGTTGTGGGAGGAGAACCTCGAACCGGCTCAGGCCGAGGTGGAGGCCCTGGTCCGCGCCCTGGCCGGGCCGGGCCGCGAACAGGTCCGCCTGCTGGTGGGCAAGGCCGAGGCGCTGGATGACGCCCGTGCCCGCTTCGCCGACGTGGCGAACGTCGAGGTGGTGGATGGCCGTTTCGGCGACATCTGGCTGCGCGACACGGGGCCGATCTTCGACGCGAACGGCGTCGCCCACGCCTTCGAATTCAATGGCTGGGGCGGCAAATACGAGCTGGAGCACGATGACACCGTCGCGCTTCAGATCGCCGCCCACGCCCGCGCGGCCCTGACGCCCCACGCCTTCATCCTGGAAGGCGGCGCCGTGGATCACGACGGCGCTGGCACGATCCTGACCACCCGCCAGTGCGTGCTGAACTCCAACCGTAACGCCGATTGGGAGAACGAAGCGGATGCTGAGGCGGCTCTGTCGACATCATTGGGTGCAGGGCGCGTGGTTTGGCTTAACGATGGCCTGTTCAACGACCATACGGACGGCCATGTCGATAACCTGGCTCGCTTCGTCGCGCCCGGCGTCGTGGCCTGTCCGGTAGCTTGGGGACGGAAAGATCCCAATGCTGATGCCTATGACCACGCGGCGGCAATTTTGGCCGGTGAAGTCGACAACCTCGGCAACAAGCTGAGGGTCCTCCGCATCCCGTCGCCCGGCCTGGTCGTGGACGAGGATGAAAAGGTGATCCCCGCCAGCCACATGAATTTCCTCATCGCCAACGGGGCGGTGATCGTGCCCACATATGGCGATGAGACCGCCGCGCGTCTGGCCTGCGAGGCCCTGGCCACGGTCATCACCGATCGCCAGATCATCCCCCTGCCGTCCCTCGCCATCCTGTCCGGCGGCGGATCCTTCCACTGCATCACCCAGCAGGAGCCCGCCTGATGCCCCGCACGATTTCCGTCGCCGCGCTCCAGACGTCCTACGGGACCGACCTGCAGGCCAACATCGACAAGACGATCGAGCTCGTGCGCGAGGCCGCCTCGAGAGGCGCGCAGGTAATCCTGCCGTCCGAGCTCTTTCAGGGCCCCTATTTCTGCGTCACCCAGGAAGAGGACTGGTTCGCCACCGCTTATCCGTGGCGCGAGCATCCGTGCGTGACCGCCCTGGCCCCGGTGGCCAGGGGTCTGGGCGTGGCCATCCCGGTTTCCATCTTCGAGCGCGACGGCCCGCACTATTACAACTCGCTGGTCATGCTGGACGCCGACGGTGAGGCCCTGGGCCTCTACCGCAAGAGCCACATCCCCGACGGCCCCGGCTATCAGGAGAAGTACTATTTCCGCCCCGGCGACACCGGCTTCCGCGTCTGGAACACCCGCTTCGGCCGTGTCGGCGTCGGCATCTGCTGGGACCAGTGGTACCCTGAAACGGCGCGGGCCATGATGCTGATGGGGGCCGAGGTGCTGATGTACCCCACCGCGATCGGCTCCGAGCCCCACGACCCGTCGCTGGACACCGCCGAGCCGTGGCGCCGCGCCATGCAGGGCCACGCCGTCTCCAATGTCGTGCCCGTGGTGGGCGCCAACCGCACCGGCCATGAGCAGGTCACCGAGGCGGGGCAGACCTTCTATGGTTCGTCCTTCATCGCGGACCACCGGGGTGATCTGGTGGAAACGCTGGGGCGTCATGACGAGGGCGTGCTGGTGCACAGCTTCGATCTGGATTTCCTGGACCGCCATCGCGCCGCCTGGGGCTTCTTCCGCGACCGCCGATCGGACCTGTACGGCGCCCTGACCGGCAAGCCGGCCTAGAACCTGCGCTGGACCCGGTTGTCCTCGACCACATTGCCCGAGGCGCCGTCGCCATCGTCCACACTGCTGCCGAAGGGATGACCGGCGTCGGCGTCGCAGTAGCGCCGGTTTCCTTCGCGCGACCCGACCACCACGGCGCGGGCGGGGCCGAACCATGACGCCCGGAAGCTGTTGCCGGTGATACGGTTGTTCGACGGTGTCTGATGCCGGACGATGCCGTCCTCGCCGCAGTTGCGGTACAGAAACACGCCGCCCCTGTTGATCAGGCCGCCCGCGCTGAGGTGGATGGTGTTGCCGCTGACGACGTTGCCCGCCGAGCCATCCACGGCGATGACCTCGCGCCCGGTGCGCACGGCGATGATGTTGTCGCTCAGCACGTTCAGGCCGCTCTCGGCGTCCAGATAGATGGCTGTGGACACCGACCGCCCCTCCAGCCGCGACCCGGTCAGGCTCAGGCCGGTGACGCCGGGCCCCACATAGAGCGGAATGGAGCCCGTCCCGGTCAGGGTCACGTCCTCGAGACGCACCGTCGTCGGCGCGGCGGCCTGCAGGCGTCCGGTGTGGCCCGCCCTGTACGAGGACTGCCGCAGCTCGTCCATCCGCTGGCCGGCGCCGACTCCCCACACCCGGATCGCGCCGTGCACCTTACAGCCCTGGATCAGGATGTTGCGCGGTCGGCTCCAGTCCTGCCCCTCACGCCGCGACCAGATGGCGATGGTGGGCGTGCGGGTGGTGGTGGCTTGACCGGCGCGCCCGACCACCGCCCTGTCGCAGATCAGCCCCGCGCCCGAGGCCTCCGTTCCCTCGATCAGCACGCGACGGGTCACGCGGTCTCCCGGGCCGAGCCGCGCCCGACATGTCAGGCGAACCGGGGGATCATCATGGGTTCCGGGCGCCAGAAGGGCCGCCGTCTCCTCGGCCGAACAGGACCGCGCGGGCGGTTCGGCCGCCAGCTGCAGGGCGATCAGGGCCACCAGCAGGGTCAGGATGGGGTCTGCCCGAGGGCGACGCGCTCCGCCGCGCAGCCCGGATTGAGCCGCCCCAGCGTGCGCGCCTGAGCCAGCTCAACGCGGGCGGCGGCCAGATCGGCCTGATAGTCCGGCGTCATCCGCACGGCCTCGAACAGGGCGACTCCCAGCCTCTGGCCCGCCGCCACGTCGGACGGATAGTGCAGGGCGCAGACCACGCGGCTGACGCCGATCTCGTCGCCGATGCGGATCAGGGCCCCGGCCTGATCGGGCGCGACCTCGGCCATGATCCGCCCCCACAGGGCCCCGACCGTGGCGTGGCCTGACGGGTGCGAGGCGGTGGACCTCAGGTCGTCATCCACCCGAATGCAGGCGCGGCGCTCCGGATCATCAGCCACGGGCCGCGCGCGGAAACCCACAGCCTTGGCCGCATTGGAGGCGACCGACGCATCCCGCAGGGACCGGGCAAGCAGGCGCCCGACCGCTGGCGGCGGATCATCGGCAAGGCGCGTGTTCAGGGGGCAGTCGAAATGCTGGAGGGCCAGATGCGGCCGCACTTCCGCATGGATCTGGGCCAGGCGCCAGCGGTCGCTGTCCTCCAGCGCCATCCAGCTCAGCGACTCGCTCTGATCCGCCTCGGCTTCAGAGGAACCCGCTGTCACAGGCGGAGGGACCGCAGCGGCCAGTGACGCCAACGCATCGGAGGCGAGATATGACTGCGGCGCCTGTGCTGGCGCTTCGACATGGGACGGGGCAGGAAAGGACGCGTTGACGGAGCAGCCGCCTGTCAGCAAGGCGACGATGAGCGCCCCGGCAAGCCGGCGCTCCTGTCTCATCCCCCGGCGCTCCAGACCAACTGGACCGATGTTCCGCCCTCCTGGCCGGGCGTGGCGAAGACCGACAGGTTGCCGCCGTCGGCGGTGGAATGGGCGCCGTAGGCTCGCGCGTCGCCCTGGTTCATGGCCATGACCGAGGCCAGGCCCTCGGCCTCGGCGCGGGCCCGATGGAAAGCGATCACCGCATCGGGCGAGGCGGTGGTCACATAGGTCACGATGCCGCCTGCTCGGGCTTCGCCTTCGGCCGGCGCTGCATCCTCGTCGATCACGCCGCCAGGGTAGATGACTGCGAAAGCCGGGGCGTCGGGCGCCGCCAGACGCGCCTCGGCATCGACCGGGGTCGCCGCCTCGGTGGAGGCCGTCGGCGTCGCCGCGTCTCCGGCGGCCGTCGCTTCGTCCCCAGCGGCGGTTTCAGCCGCAGCGCTCGAGTCGGCCTCCGCCCCGGGTGATTCAGGATCACCGCCGCCGCAGGCGCTCGCGCCGAACAGGACAAGGGCGGCAAGGCCCAGGCTCAGACGCCTCATGAAGACCGTCCTCTATCAATACGGGGGCTACCGTGGCGCATCGCCGTGAGCCGGGCAAGCGGATCGTGATCAACCGGTGGCGGCGTCCGCATCATCTCCGGGTCCGCCTCGGCGGCCGGTGTTCCGCACAGCGCCGGCGGCGTCCTGGTCACCCTCGTCCTCAGCGGCGGCCATGCCTTCTGTGGTCAGGACACGATCGATGGCCTCCTGGTCAGGATCGATGTCGGAACCGGACGCCGAGCCGCCACGAAGCGACCCCGCCCGGGTGTCAGATCCGCCGTTGGTTCCCGTAAGGGCTTGATCCAGGGTTTCCGTCAGATGGTCCGGAGTGCGGCCCAGATCGGGCTTCTCGCCGTGGTCGGAGGGCTGTTTTGTCGTCTCATCGTTCATGACAATTCTCCTGTAACGACACAAAGCGCGGTCGAGGCGGCGGTTCCGCACAGGCGCAAGGTTGCGTCCTTTTCACGCAGCCCCCTGAAATGTCATGCTAGGCTTGACCAAGGTTCACTCTGCGTGGGGTTTTTCGTGATCGCCAAATCTACTTCATCTGTTCGCCTGCTCGTTGGCTGTTCTGTCCTCAGTCTCATGGCCGCAGGGGCCGCTGTGGCCCAGGACGCGCCGATTGTTCAGCCTGGCGCGCCGGGACAGGCGCCGCGCGCCCTGACCGCGGCGGAGGCGGCTCGCATCGCCGACAACCGCTATTCGGCCGACGACGTACGCTTCATGCAGGACATGATTCACCACCACCATCAGGCGACCGTGATGGCGGCCCTCGTGGCGGACCGCACCAACACCCCCGACATCGTCGACATCGCGCGACGCATCGACGCCTCCCAGGCCGACGAGATCGCCTTCATGCGCGGCTGGTTGATGGAGCGGGGGCAGGACGCGCCTGACCCGTCCGCTCACGCCATGGCAGGCCATGGCCATCACGGCGGTCATGGGGCAGCCCACACGCATACGACCATGGCGGGCATGGCCACGCCTGAACAGATGGCCGAACTGGCCGCCGCCAGCGGCGTGGCCTTCGACCGCATGTTCCTGGACCTGATGATTGCACACCACGCGGGCGCGGTGGAGATGGTGGGCGACCTGCTGGGACGGTCCGGTTCAGCCTATGATCCGGTTCTGTTCGAGTTCGTAACCGACATCACCAACGAACAGCAGGCCGAGATCACCCGTATGACGACAGTGGCGCGCGGCCTGGCTGAGGATCCGCGCACCAACCTGAGGCCCGGTTTCCGCGACGCGGGCGAGGCCGCCAGCAACATGACCCTGGTCGCCAGCCTGCCCAAGCCGGCCGGCTTCTATGACCCGGCCAATCCCGCCGGCCTCCCGCCGCCCATCCCGTCCGAGGACGCCGCCGAGGCAGGCGAGCGCGGGCCGGAGGGCTCCGGCCGCTTTGGCCGGCGCGGGCCGTTCCTCAGCTTCGCCAACACCGATCTGGCCTTCGCGGGAGATCTCATGGCCGTTGGCAACTATCACGGGGTGAACCTTTACCGGATCGGCGAGACGGCGCCGCAACTGATCAGTTCGCTGGTCTGCCCCGGCGGGCAGGGCGATGTGTCCATCGTCGGCGATCTTCTGCTCATGTCGGTGGAGCAGACCACTGCGCGCGTGGACTGCGGTCGCGAAGGCATCAGCGAGGACGTCAGCCCCGACCGTTTCCGGGGGTTGCGCATCTTCGACATCAGCGACCCCGTACGCCCGGTGCAGGTGGGCCAGGTCCAGACCTGCCGCGGATCCCACACCCATTCGGTGGTGTCGTCCGACGAGCGGTCGATCATCGTCTACAACTCGGGCACTTCTTCGGTGCGCAATCAAGAGGAGCTGGCCGGCTGCGTGGTCGGCCTGCCGGGCGATCCGCGCACGGCCCTGTTCAGCATCGACGTGATCGAGATCCCGGTGGCTGATCCGTCCCGGGCCCGCATCATCGACAGCCCCCGCGTCTTCGCCGACGACGAGACGGGCGTTGTGGCCGGCCTCTGGCAAGGCGGCGACCATGGCGACGGCACCCAGCGCACCAGCCGCACCGACCAGTGCCACGACATCACCGTCTTCCCCTCCGCGAATCTGGCGGCGGGCGCCTGTTCTGGCAACGGCATCCTTCTGGACATCAGCGACCCCCGCGCGCCACGGCGCATTGATGCGGTCAATGACCCGGGGTTCGCCTACTGGCATTCGGCCACCTTCAACAACGACGGCACCAAGGTGCTGTTCACCGACGAATGGGGCGGCGGCTCCCGTCCGCGCTGCCGTGTGCAGGATCCTGTGACCTGGGGCGCCAACGCCTTCTACGACATCGTCGACGGTCGTCTGGAGCAGCGCGGCTATTTCAAGCTGCCGGCGCCCCAGACCGAGCTGGAGAATTGCGTCGCCCACAACGGCTCCATTGTGCCGGTGCCGGGCCGCGATATCTTCGTGCAGGCTTGGTATCAGGGCGGCGTCTCGGTGATCGACTTCACCGACTCCGCCAATCCGGTGGAGATCGCCTGGTTCGACCGCGGTCCCGTGGATGGCGAACACGCCATCCTGGGGGGCTACTGGTCCACCTACTGGTATGACGGCCGCATCTACGGCACCGAGATCGTGCGCGGCCTGGACGTGCTGACCCTGCAGCCAAGCGAGCATCTGTCCGAGGCGGAAATCGCGGCGGCGGGTCTGGCCGATCAGGGCGGGACCTTCAATCCGCAGCAGCAATTCCCGGTGAGCTGGCCCGACCATCCGGTCGTCGCCCAGGCCTATGTGGATCAACTGGCCCGGACCCAGGCCATGTCGGCCGATCAGACCGCCCGGCTGACCGAGGCCCTGACCCAGGCTGCGGCCCGCATCGACGCGGGCGGCCGGGACGCGGCCCTGGCCGGGACGCTCCAGCAGCTCGCGGCCGGGCTCAGCGTCAACGGCGAAGCCGAGCGCGCGGCGGCGCTGCGGGAGACCCTTGACGGCGTCGCTGGCCGTCTTCGGTAGAAGGCGCGGCCTGGAAGAGAAAAGGCCCCGGTGCGAACCGGGGCCTTTTTGCTTCTTAAGCGAACAGCTTTTGCCAGCGGCGCTTCTCGCGGTTCTTCCAGGCGCCCCGGTGATAGGCGTCGGAACCGATCAGCGGCACCACCGTGGTGGCCTCGGCGAACACCATCTGCTCGTGGGTGGTCTGGACCTTGCCCCACGAGGCGGCCTCCTTGAGGGTGGAGGACGAACAGGCGCCGTCGCGAACGTCGGCCACGGTGATCTGCACGGCGTATTTGTGCATCTCGGCCTCGACGCCGAGGATCTCGGCGCAGACCACGGTGTCCTGGGCGAAGTTCTTGGGAACCCCGCCGCCCACCATGAACAGGCCGGTGACGCCGGCGGCGATCTTGATGTCGGTCAGTTCGCGGAAGTCGGCGATGGCGTCCAGCATCATGTAGGGCTGGCTGGCGGCGGCGCGCTCCTTCTGGTGCTTGACCAGACCGAAGCCGGCCGAGGAATCAACGAACGCCGGGCAGAAGATCGGCACGCCTTCTTCGTAGGCGGTCTGGATCAGCGAGCCGGGCTTCTTCGCGTTGCCCTCCGACAGCCACTTGCCCATCTCCCAGATGAACTCACGGCTGGAATAGCCGCGCGGCTCCAGCCGGTTGGCGATTTCCAGAATGGTGTGGTCGCAGGCCTGGAGCTCTTCCTCGTCGATGTAGGTGTCGTAGATGCGGTCGATGTAGTTCTCGCGCAGCACGTTGTCGTCCACCTCGCCGGCGGCCTGATAGTGCTTGAAGCCCAGGGCCTCGAAGAAATCCATGTCGACGATGGAGGCGCCGGTGGCGACCACGGCGTCGACCATGCCGAACTTCACCATGTCGCGGTACACGTGCATGCAGCCGCCGGCCGAGGTGGAGCCCGCGAGGATCAGCCAAGGCGAGCAGTCCTTGTCCTCGATGGCCATGTTGAAGATGTCGGCGGCCCGGGCCGTGTCACGGCTCGAGAACGACATCTTGCGCATGGAATCAATGATCGGGCGCGCGTCGAAGGATGTGATGTCCACGTGCTCGACGGTGTTCTGGAGCAGTTGGGCTTTCTGGTTCGACTGAACAGGAGCGTTCATAGCAAGGGTTTCCCTTTGGTTTGAGCGCCCGTCGTCAAGAGAAGCAGCGGCCCGGACGGAGCGACGGGCCGCTGCTCAATAGAATGCATAAGTGACGGTTTAGCGCCGCGACTTCTTGCGTTGACCCGCCTTGCCCTTGGGCCGGCTGAAGCGGACCACCTTGCGGGCGGTCTCTTCCGCCGTGGTGCGCACGGTGGGGATGGAGCGCGGGGCCAGACCGTACAGCGAGGCCATGGGAGCGTCCTCGACCGCGGCGATGTCGTGCACGCCATAGCCATTGAAGCCGGTGGACATGGCCACCCCGTAAGCGCCCAGCATGCCGATCTCGATGTAGTCGCCTTCGCGCACATCGGCGGGCAGGTAGAACGGCCCCGGCATGTGGTCGATGGAGTCGCAGGTCGGACCATAGAAGCGGAAGGGCTTCAGTTCGCCCGCGCTGTCCCCGTCCCGCACCAGCTTGACCGGGAACGGCCAGCGCGAGTGCGTCGCGTCGAACAGCGAGCCGTAGGAGCCGTCGTTCAGATAAAGGGCGTCGCCCTTTCTCAGCTCGACCTGACACAGGATCGAGGACGATTCCGCCACCAGCGCGCGGCCCGGCTCGCACCACAGCTCGGTGGTTTCCGAAACCGGCATCTCGTTGAAGCCGCGATGGATGGCGTCGGCGTATTCCTGCATGTCCGGCGGGACCATGCCGGGATAGACGGACGGAAAGCCGCCGCCCACATCGACGATGTCCACGAACACGCCCGCGCGGCTGATGGCGCGGCCGACCTGGGCCATGGCGGCCTCGTAGGCCGAGGGACGCATGCACTGCGAGCCCACATGGAACGAGACGCCCATCAGGCCGTCCACCGTCGCCTGGCGCACGGCCAGCAGCAGCGACGGCGCATCGTGGGTCGCCACGCCGAACTTGCCCGACAGGGTATAGGCCGCGCCGTCGGCCGAGACCGCCATGCGCACCATCAGGTTCAGATCCTTCGCGCCGCCGGTGGCGTCGAGAATTTTCTGCAGCTCGTCATGGCTGTCCAGCGCGAAGGTGCGGACGCCGTGGTCGAAATAGGCCCTGGTGATAGCCGACCGGCCCTTGACCGGGTGCATGAAGGCCAGGCGCGCGGTGGCGCTGACCGAACGCACCAGTTCGATCTCGGAAAGGGAGGCCACGTCGAACGCGCTCACGCCCGCCTCGATCAGGGCCTCGATGACCCACGCGGAAGGGTTCGCCTTCACCGCATAGAAGACATCGGCCTTCAGATTGTCCTGGAACCAGCGTGCCGCTACGGAAACAGAGCGCGGCCGCACGAGGGCGACGGGACGCTCAGGGGACCGCTCACGGACCAGGTCCAGGGGAAATTGGTACGTGCGCAATTCACGTAACCCCCTGATGATTGTTAACCCAGACCGGCGTTAGCGGCGCAAGCATAGGGACCTACGGGGTCCGCCGGAATGCGCGACATAAGGTCCATGGCCTGTCATGTAAAGTGACAATTTCCGGGCAGGCTCCGAGGTTTCTCGGGAGCCGGCCGCTCGCGAGGGCGTTGCAGGGCCAAGGAAGGGGCTGGTCATGGATCGATGGTTGTTCGCCTGGCGGCGGCTGAAAGGCCGTCTCTGGTTCCGCGCTGCGCTCTACGCCCTGGTGGGTGTGGCGGCGGCGCTCCTGGCTGTGGTGGGGGCCCCCTGGGTGCCCCAGGACGTGGCCGACCGGCTGGGCGGCGAGTCCGTCGAACAGATCTTGACCATCCTGGCCTCCAGCCTGCTGGCCGTGGCCACCTTCTCGCTCGGCGCCATGGTGACGGCCTACACGGCGGTGTCCTCCGCCGCCACGCCGCGGGCCGCGTCGCTGGTCACGTCTGACGAGGGCACGCAGAAATCCCTGGCCACCTTCGTGGGCGCGTTTCTGTACGCCATTGTCGGGGTGACGGCGATCAACGCCAACTATTACGGCGCCGAGGGGCGCGCGATCATTTTCCTGGTCAGCCTGTGTGTGGTGGCCCTGGTTGCCTTCCGGCTGCTGGCCTGGATAGATCGCCTGTCCAGCCTGGCGCGGGTCGGTCACATTGTTTCGGTGGTGGAGTCGCGCACGCATGAGGCCCTGACGGACCGACGGCGGCGCCCGTTCATCAGCGGACGCGAGGGCGTCCTGAAACACGGGGCGTTGGTCGTGGCGGGGACGACCGGCTATGTGCGCAACGTCGATCCCCAGCGGCTTCAGGAGGTGGCGGAGTCGGAGGATTGTGTGGTCCAGGTCATTGCACCGCCGGGCGCCTTCGTCCGACGCGGCGAACCCTTGGCGCGCATCAGTCTCGAGACCTGCGATGACGAGGTCCGCAAACGGTTCGTTTCGGCCTTCGCGCTCGGCCCCACGCGCTCGTTCGATCAGGATCCCCGCTTCGGCCTCATCGTGCTGGGCGAGATCGCCACCAGGGCGCTGTCGCCGGGCGTGAACGATCCTGGAACGGCCATGCAGGTCATCGGCGTGGGCGTCCGGCTGCTGGACGACTGGGCGCGGACGCCTCCAGACCAGACACAAGACCAGATCTGTTCCCGCATTCTGGCGCCCGGTATCGAGGCGCACGACCTGCTCAGCGACGTGATGGACCCCATCGCCCGCCACGGCGCGAGGGACCCGGCGGTGATGATCCGGTTGAGGAAGGCGCTGGGGTCCCTGACGGACGGCGCCGACATCTTTGAGCCCGCCGCACAGCGCATGGACGAGCACCTACTGGCCCGGTGCCGCCAGGCCATAGCCTACAAGCCGGATTTCAACACCATTGAGAAGGCCGCGCCCTGATCAAAGCTGGAGATGCTGCAATGCACAATTCAGTTGCCGGGCGGTGTCCATCGGGTCCAGTCTGTCGGACAAGCGGCACGGAGGCGCCATGCCTTTCGACGAGATGACCGGTCATAATGGACCGCCCGAGATCCGGGAGAGCTACCAGGCGCTGGCCCGTTGGCTGGAGGAGGCGCCGCCTGACCTGCTGCAGGCTCGCTCCCGTCAGGCGGAACTGTTCTTTCGCCGCATGGGCATCACCTTCGCCGTCTATGGGGAGGCGGCGTCCAGTGAGCGGCTGATCCCCTTCGACGTGGTGCCCCGCATTATCGGGGCGAGCGAATGGGCCGGGCTGGAAGCCGGCCTGGTTCAGCGGGTCGGCGCGCTGAATGCCTTTCTCAAGGACATCTATGGCCCGCAGGAATGTCTGAAGGCCGGAATCATCCCGCCCGAGCTGATCCTGACCAATCCCTGCTACCGGCCCGAGATGCAAGGCCGCCGCCCGCCCGGCGACATCTGGGTTCACATCGCCGGGGTGGATCTGGTCCGCACTAACGAGGACGGCTTTCACGTGCTGGAGGACAATGTCCGCACGCCGTCCGGGGTCTCCTACATGCTGGAGAACCGCGAGATGATGATGCGGTTGTTTCCGGACCTGTTCGCCGAATATCCGGTGCGCCCGGTGGAGACCTACGCCGACATGCTGCTGGACAGCCTGCGCGCCTGCGCGCCGTCGGGGGCGGGCGCCGATCCATGCATCGTGGTGCTGACGCCGGGCCAGTATAATTCCGCCTATTACGAGCACTCGTTCCTGGCCGACAAGCTGGGCGTGGAGCTGTGCGAAGGCGCCGACTTGTTCGTGGACGACGGCTTTGTCTTCATGCGCACCACCCAGGGCGCCAAGCGGGTGGACGTGATCTATCGCCGGGTGGACGACGCCTGGCTCGATCCCCTGACGTTCCAGCCGGAGTCCGCCCTGGGCGTGCCGGGTCTGATGACCGCCTATCAGGCGGGCACGGTGACCCTGGCCAATGCGGTGGGCACCGGCGTGGCTGACGACAAGGCCGTCTACACCTACATGCCCGAGATCATCCGTTTCTTCACCGGCGAGGAGCCGATCCTGAAGAACGTCCCCACCTGGCGCTGCCGCGAGCCCGAGGCGCTGAAGGAGGTTCTGGGCAAGCTGGACGAACTGGTGGTCAAGGAGGTCGGTGGCTCCGGCGGCTACGGCATGCTCGTGGGACCCGCCTCGACGAAGGCCGAGATCGAGGATTTTCGTAGAAAGCTGATCGCCGACCCGGACGACTTCATCGCCCAGCCGACCCTGTCCCTGTCCACGGCTCCGACCCTGGACAAGGGCGAACTGGTCAGCCGCCATGTGGACCTTCGCCCCTTCGTGTTGTCGTCTCCACAGGGGATCAAGGCGGCGCCCGGCGGCCTGACCCGCGTGGCGCTCAAGGCCGGCTCCCTGGTGGTGAATTCCAGTCAGGGCGGCGGCACCAAGGACACCTGGGTGCTGGAGGACTGATGCTTTCCCGCACCGCCGACAGCCTGTTCTGGACCGGCCGCTACATCGAGCGGGCCGACTATCTCGCGCGCATTCTGGAAGCGACCTTGCGCCTCGCCGCCATTCCCACGCGGGAAGGCGCCAGTGAAGGCGTCTGGGCCGGCGCCTTGGGCTCGGCCGGCATGGCCGACGCTTTCGCCGCCCTGGGCGCGACGCCGAATGAACGGTCCGTGCGCGAGTTTCTTGCCTTCGCGCCGGATAACGCTTCGTCCATCACCGCCTGCATCACCCGGGCCCGCATCAATGCGCGCTCGGTCCGCACCGCCCTGACAGTGGAGTTGTGGGAAGCCATCAACGGCGCATGGAACGGTCTGGCCGAACAGGGCCGCCCAACCCGCCGCGACGACTTCGTCAACTTCCTCGAATGGGTGAAAACCGTCACCCTGTCGGTGGAGGGCGCCTCCTCGCGGACCATGCTGAGGAACGACGCCTACTGGTTCCTGAAACTGGGCGCGGCTGTCGAACGGGCGGACAACACCGCCCGGCTGCTGGATGTGAAATACCACCTGCTGCTGCCCGAGGGCGAACGGGTCGGCGGCCAGCTGGACTATTTCCAGTGGACCACCCTGCTGCGCGAGGTCTCGGCCCTGACCGCCTATCGCTGGGTCTACCGGGACAACGTCAAGCCGTGGCTGGTGGCGGATCTGCTGGTGCTGAACCGCCAGATGCCGCGTTCGCTGGCCAGTTGCCAGTCCGAGATCGTCAGCTGCCTTGAGCTTCTGGCCGCCCACTACGGCCGCCGCGGCCTGTCCCAGCGCATCGCCAACACCCGGCTGATGCAGTTCGAGGAGGCCACCATCGAACGCATCTTCCAGTCGGGCCTGCACGAGTACATCCAGGCGTTTCTGGACCAGAACAACCGCCTTGGTCAGGCCATCAGCGAACAGTATCTGAGCTGACCATGCGCATCCGGATCGATCACGCCACCACCTACAGCTACGATCAGGCCGCGCGCTTCATCATCCAGGTGCTGCGCCTGACGCCCCGCTCCTGCGACGGCCAGCAGGTGGATCGCTGGCGCATCGAGACCGACGTGGACGCCCGCCTGCGTCAGTCCGAGGACGCCTTCGGCAACATCGTCCATACCCTCTACACCGAGCAGCCCGCTGATAGCCTGACGGTGCGTGTCACCGGCGACGTCACCACCACCGACACCGGCGGCGTGATGAGCGGCTGGCCCGAACGCCTGTCGCCGCTGGTATTCCTGCGCGACACCCCCCTGACCACCTGCGACGCCGCCCTGATCGATTTCTCCGAGACCTTCCGCGACAAATCCGGGCTGGAGCAGCTGCACGCCCTCACGGCCGCCCTGCACGAGCGGATCACCTTCGAGGTCGGCGTCACCTCGGCCACCCACACCGCCGCCCAGGCCTTCGCCGAGGGGCGCGGGGTCTGTCAGGATCACGCCCATGTCTTCATCGCTGTGGCCCGTCGCCTCGGCGTGCCCGCTCGCTATGTCTCGGGGCACATGGTGCGCATGGATGGCGAGACCGATCAGGAGGCCGCCCACGCCTGGGCCGAGGCTCGTGTGGACGATCTGGGCTGGGTGGGCTTCGATCCGGCCAACGGGGTCAGCCCCTCGGAATCCTACGTCCGCATCGCCTCGGGTCCCGATTACCTGGGCGCCGCCCCGGTGCGCGGAACCAGCTATGGCGGCGGCGGCGAACGCCTGAGCGTCAAGCTGGACGTGCGCGACGTACGCAAGTCCCAGGGCCAGCAGCAAGCCCAGCAGTCCTGCGGCCGCCAGGCTGGGTGGCCGAAATGACGGTGATGGATCGCATCGCCCTCGAATCGGTTATGGCTGGCCGGGGCTTCAAGTCAGGCGACGATTCATGACCTATTGCGTCGGCATGCTGGTGAACGATGGCCTGGCCATGATCGCCGACACGCGCACCAACGCGGGCGTGGACAACATCTCGTCCTACAAAAAGCTGCATGTGGTGGAGACGCCTGGCGAACGCGTCATCGCGCTCGCCACGGCGGGCAATCTGTCGGTCACCCAGACCGCCCTGGCCATGGTGCGCGAGGGCATCCGCATGGCCGATTCCGAAGAGGTCGAGACCCTGCACACCGCGCCGACCCTGTTCCGCGCCGCCCAGCTTGTGGGTCATGCGGTCAAAAGCGTGCGCGAAAACATCTCTCCCTCACTTGAAGCGGAGGCCGTGGACGTCAGCGCTACAGTGCTGATGGGCGGGCAGGTGGCGGGCGGGGCCCTGGGGCTCTACCTGATCTACAGTCAGGGCAACTTCATCGAGTGCGGCCCGGACACGCCCTACATGCAGATCGGCGAATTCAAGTACGGCAAGCCGATCCTGGACCGCGCCCTGACAATCGGCACCCCGCTGGATGATGCGGTCAAGCTGGGCCTGATTTCATTCGATTCCACTGTCCGCTCCAATGTGGCGGTGGGGCCCCCGTTCGATCTGATCACCCTGGAGCGCGACGTCCTCAAGGGCGATCCGCGCCGCATCGAGGCGGAGGATCCCTATTTTCGCGAACTGGGCGCACGCTGGTCCCAGGCCCTGGCCGAGGCCCACCGGGCTATGCCCGCGCCGCCCTGGATGACCGAACGTCCGCCAGGTCTCAAGGCCGTCTGATTGCGGGGGCGTAATCCGTCGCATCTGCCGCACTGGACGCAAACCGGCCCGGCGTGTCATTAACGAGTCATCCGCGCCCGGCAGAAGGGGCGCTTGCCCTTTAGAACACACCCGTTCCAGCAGCCCCCTGACGCGTTCATGAGCTCCCAGATCGCCGCCGTCGCAGATGTGCGCGACGTGTCCAAGACCTATGGTGCGCGAAAGGCGCTGGACGGCGTCACCGTGTCCGTTTCGCCCGGCGAGATGGTGGCCCTGATCGGACCGTCTGGTTCGGGCAAGTCCACGCTGCTGCGCTCCATTACAGGCCTGATCCCCATCGACGGGGGCAAGGGCGTAATCAGCGTATTCGGCGAAACCGTACAGCAGAACGGGCGACAGGCGTCTTCCGTGCGTCGAACCCGCGGCAAGCTGGGCTTCATCTTCCAGCAGTTCAATCTGGTGGGCCGCCTCAGCCTGTTCTCCAATGTCATGCTCGGCGCCTTGGGGCGTTTGCCGGCCTGGCGCGGGGTGTTCGGCCTCTGGCCGCCCGAGGACAAGGACAAGGCCATGGCCGCCCTGCATCGTGTGGGTGTGGCCGACTACGCCGCCCAGCGCGCCAACACCCTGTCCGGCGGACAGCAACAGCGGGGCGCAATCGCCCGCGCCATCGTCCAGGGCGCCCAGGCCATCCTGGCCGACGAACCGGTGGCCTCGCTGGATCCGGTCTCGGCACGCAAGGTCATGGAGCTTTTGGTCGAGTTGAACCGCCGCGATGGTCTGGGGGTGATCGTCACCCTTCACCAGGTGGACTACGCCATTCGTTATTGTGAGCGCGTGATTGCGCTCAAGGCGGGCAAGGTCGTCTATGACGGCCCCTCGGCCGGCCTGGATCGCCCCACTCTCATTGATATCTACGGTCCCGAGTTCGAGGACGCGTTCTGGGAGACTCAAGCATGAGCCGCGCCATCACCCGCCGCCTCGCCATCGCCGCTTCGACGCTCGCCATCGCCGCCTTCACAGCCTCATGCGGACAGGGTGGGGACGACGGCCCGCCGACCGAGATCACCTTCTCCATCCTGTCGGCGGAGAGCCAGACCGCTTCGGGCCCCCTGTGGGAGCCGCTGCTGAACGATATGGAAGAGGAGATCGGCGTCCGGGTCCGCCCTTTCTTCGCCAGCAACTACAACGCCTTGATCGAGGCTATGCGCTTCAATCAGGTGCAGGTGGGCTGGTTCTCGGCTCTGCCGGCCCTTCAGGCCATTGACCGGTCTCAGGGCGAGGTCATCGCCCGCACCGTCGATGTAGAGGGTGCAGACAGCTACACCTCCACCCTGATCGTGCGGCGCGGCTCGGGCATCACCCTTGATCGGGTGCTGACGTGCGACCGGAGCTTGACGTTCGGTCTGGGCGACGCCCAGTCCACGTCGGGCACACTGGCGCCCATGACCTATCTGTTCAGCCCGCGCGGCATCGAGCCCAGTGACTGCTTCCGCACCGTGCGTTCGGCCAACCATCAGGCCAACTCCTTCTCGGTGGCCACCGGCGTGCTGGACGTCTCCACCTCCAACTCGGTCAACACTGTGTTCCTTACCCGGAACAATCCGCAGATCATCGCGCAACTGGAGACCATCTGGGAGTCGCCTCCAATTCCGGAATCCGGCATCGTCGTGCGGTCCGATCTTGACCCGGCGCTGAAGGAGCGCATTCGCAGCTTCTTCCTAACCTACGGCCAGGGCGAAGGCGCCGAAGCCGAGCGCCAGCGTCAGGTTCTGGCGGCGCTGAACTATTCCCAGTTCCGGGCCGCCGACGGAACCTATCTGGACCCTATCCGCGAGATGCGCGCCGACCAGGCCCTGCGCGAGGCGCGCGCCTCGGGCGACCAAGCCGCCGCCGCCGCCGCCCAGGCCCAGTTGTCGGAGCTGCGCGCCCGTCGTGAGGTTACGCCTTGACCACGACGCCCCTGCCGCCCGGAACGATCCCCGAGCCGCCCGCCCGCTCCGCCGGGGCATGGGCCCTGGATATTCTGCTGTGGGGCGGCCTGCTGCTGCTCCTGCTGATCAGCTTCGGGCCGGTGGACATGAGCCGCCTGCCGCTTCTGTTCACCAACACCGACAATATCAGGCTTTATGGCCGCGAGTTGTTGAATCCGCCCATGCCTTGGGACAACCCGGGGCTGTGGGCGCGGTTGGTGGGCCAGATGTGGCTGACCATCCAGATCGCCCTTTGGGGCACGTTCATTGCCGTGTTCCTGGCCGTTCCCATGGGTCTGGCGGCGGCGCGCAACATCGCGCCCAACTGGATCGTCTGGCCCATGCGCCGGGTCATGGACATCCTGCGCTCCATCCCTGATCTGGTCATGGGCACCCTGTTCATCGTGGCCGTGGGCCTGGGGCCGTTGGCGGGCGTGCTGGCCATCGCGCTGAACACGGCGGGGGTTCTGGCCAAGCTGTTTTCCGAGGCGGTGGAGTCCATCGACCACGGGCCGGTCGAGGGCGTGCGCGCCACCGGCGCCGGCCGCTTGCATGAAATCGTCTGGGGCGTGATCCCCCAGGTGGCGCCCCTGTGGACCTCGTTCGCCCTGTACCGCTTCGAGTCCAACAGCCGTGCGGCCACGGTGCTGGGTCTGATCGGCGCCGGCGGCATCGGGCAGCTGTTGTTCGAGAACATCCAGTCGTTCAACTATGCGACCGTCTCGGCGATCGCCATCGTCATCGTCATCGCCGTCACCATGATCGACATGCTGTCCCAGGCCATGCGCAAACGGCTTCTGTAACGGAATCGTCACCATCGCGCAGACGCCCTGTCACATGCTCCGGGTAAGGACGGTTTCCAGCTTCATGGGAGAATCCAGGACATGAGACCCTATCTGATCGCGGCGGCCGCTGCCGCCCTTCTCGCCGCGTGCGGTGACGGCTCCGGCGGCGCCGGCGCCCAGCGTGACACCGTGTGGGCCGCGGGCTCGTCCACGGTCTTCCCCTTCACCACCCGTGTGGCCGAGAACTACGCCCAACGCAGCGGCGGCGTCGCCCCGCGCGTGGAGTCGCTCGGCACCGGCGGCGGCATCGCGGCCTTCTGCGCGGGCGTGGGCACCCAGACGCCCGACATCGCCAACGCCTCGCGCCGCATGAAGGCCTCCGAGTTCGACCAGTGCGTGGCCAACGGCGTCACCGACATCATCGAGATCATGATCGGCTATGACGGCATTGTCATAGCCACGGCCCGCAACGGCGCCGACTTCGCCTTCGAGGGCGGAGACCTCTATCTGGCCCTGGCCGCCCAGGTTCCGGGCGAAGGTGGCGACTTCGTCGCCAACCCGCATGCCTCGTGGGACCAGGTGCGCGCGAGCCTGCCGGCGCAGCGCATCCAGGTCTATGGCCCCCCGCCTACCTCGGGCACCCGCGACTCGTGGCTGGAGCTGGGCATGGCGCCGTCGGCCCGGGCCGTGGCGCAGCTGGCCGCCCTGTCTGAGAGCGACGCGGATCGCTTCGAGGGCCTGGCTCACACCCTGCGCGAAGACGGCGCCTGGATCGACGCCGGCGAGAATGACAACGCCATCGTCCAGACCCTGACCCGCACGCCCGGAGCGGTTGGTGTGTTCGGGTTCTCGTTCCTTGAGCAGAACATGGACCAGGTGAAGGCCGCCACCGTCAACGGCGTGGCGCCCACAGTCGACACCATCGCCTCGGGTGAATACCCGATCAGCCGCTCCATGTTCATCTACGTCAAGAAGGCCCATCTCGGCGTGGTGCCCGGCCTCGAGGCGTTCGTGGCCGAGTACGTCTCCGAGAACAGCATGGGACGCGGCGGCTATCTGCAGGATCGCGGCCTGATCCCGCTGCTGCCGGAGCAGTTCGCGGCGCAACGGGAGGCCGTGACCAACCAGACCAGTATGGCCCGTCCGGAAGAGTGAGCGGGTTCACCGTCTGAGCCGACAAACGCCGCGAGCCTTACGGTTCGCGGCGTTTTTCTTCGGCCCACATCGAAGACTTGGGTCAGGCCGCCTTGCCGCGCACCCGGGCAAGACGCCGCAGACGCCGCCAGAGCCGCGTCTTCTGCGGCTCGGGGTAGGGCTGCAGGTTTTCCACGAATTGCTCGGCCGAAGCGCGCCAGCTGAACTTCTCCGCATAGGCGCGCACGGTAACGGGATCCATCTTCAGCGCCTCGAGGCAGGCGGTCTTCAGATTGTCGTCGATGGCCCCGGCGCCCGAGCCGGGGATGATGTCGATGGGGCCATGGGCGGGATAGGCGGCCACCGGGGTCCCCGCGGCCATGGCCTCCAGGATCACCAGCCCGAAGGTGTCGGTCCAACTTGGGAACACGAACACGTCCGCATCGGCGAAACAGCGAGCCAGTTCCTCGCCGAAACGGGCGCCCAGGAATTTCGCCTCGGGGTACCGGGATTCCAGATCGGCCTTGGCCGGGCCGTCGCCGACGATGATCTTGGTGCCGGGCAGGTCCAGCTCCAGGAAGGACTCGATGTTCTTCTCCACCGCCACCCGGCCCACGTTCAGCCAGAACGGGCGCGGCCAGTCCTTGCCGCCGAGCTCCTCATAGATGGGCTCACGGTCGGGCCGGAACAGGTCGGTGTCCACGCCCCGCGACCAGGGCGAGACGTTCCTGAACCCGTGCTCGGTCAGTTCGTCGCGCAGGGTGGGGGTGGCCACCATCAGCCGTCCCGACGGCTTGTGGAACCACTTCATGTAGGCGTAGCCCACCTGGACCGGGATCGGGAACCGGGCCGAGACGTACTCGGGGAATTTGGTGTGGTAGCTGGTGGTGAACGGCAGTTTCCATTCCACGCAGATGCGCCGCGTGGCGATGCCGATGGGGCCTTCGGTGGAGATGTGAACCGCCTCCGGCTCGAAGGCGCGCAGGCGCTCACGAATCTCTTCCTCCGCCCCCAGCGCCAGCCGGATTTCCGGGTAGGTGGGGCAGGGGATGGTCTTGAATTGCCCAGGCTCGATGACCTCCACCTCGTGGCCCATGGCGCGGCATTCGGCGACCGTGCGGGTCAGGGTGCGGACGACGCCGTTCATCTGGGGTTCCCAGGCGTCGGTGGCCAGTACGATGCGCATTAAGAGCTTCAGCTCCCCGTTTCCGAAGGGCGACAGGATTAACGCCTAACCGCGACAAACGCGAGACATGATCCGCGTCCGGACGGGGCGGATCAGATCGGCAGGATCGGGATGCTCTTGATCTCCTCCATCACCGCATAGGTGCGGGTCTCGCGCACGCCCGGCATGTGCACCAGAACGTCGCCCAGAAAGGCGCGATAGGCGTCCATGTCCGCCAGCCGGGCCTTGATCAGATAGTCGAAACCGCCCGCCACCATGTGGCACTCCATGATCTCGGGCGTCTTGCGGGCCTGGGCGGCGAACGCGTCGAACAGATCGCCGGTGGTGCGGTCCAGAACCACCTCGATGAAGATCAGCAGCCCGCGGTTCACAGCCGCCGGGTCGATCAGGGTCGAATAGCCCAGGATCACCTTGCGCTGCCGCAGCCGTTTGACCCGCTCCAGACAGGCCGCCGGAGACAGATTGCAACGCTTGGCCAGCTCGGCGTTGGTGATCCGGCCATCCAGTTGAAGAGTCTTCAGGATTCGAAGATCAGTCGCATCCAAATCATGCATTCGGCGTTCTCGCTTCCAAACCAAATTATGTTCGGTTCAGATGGCCAAGATACGGAGGATATTTCCTTCTGGCCAGAGTAATGGGAGCCGAACACCTGCCGGAGCTGCGAAGCGCGTGAGTCACTGGGACGCCCTGGATCATCTGAAGTTCCGCGACGAGCGCGAGGCCGTGGCCGACCTGCTCGGGCGCATGCCGCTGGACCCGGTCGAACGGGGCGCGGTGGTGGCCGAGGCCATTTCCCTGGTCGAGCGCGCCCGCGCCGCCGCCAACCGTCAGGGGGTGGTCGAGGGATTCCTGCAGGAATACAGCCTGGGCACCCGCGAGGGTCTGGCCCTCATGTGCCTGGCCGAGGCGGTGCTGCGCACCCCCGACGACGAGACCCGCGACCGCCTGATCGCCGAAAAGATCAGCTCCGCCGACTGGGCCAGCCATCTGGGTCAGTCCGACAGCCTGTTCGTCAACGCCTCCACCTGGGGCCTGATGCTGACCGGCAAGCTGGTGGATGTGGACGACGACGCCCGTCGCGACCTGCCCGGCTTCCTCGCCCGCGTCGCCGGCCGCATCGGCGAGCCGGTGATCCGTCAGGCGGTGGTCACGGCGGTCAAGATCATGGGCGAGCAGTTCGTGTTGGGCCGCAACATCGGCGCGGCCCTGAAGCGGGCGGATCGCCACGACTGGCTGTGCAGCTTCGACATGCTGGGCGAGGGCGCGCGCACCGCTGCCGACGCCGAGCACTATGAACGCATCTACGCCGGGGCCATCGAGGCCGTCGGCAAGGCGCGCGGCGAGGGCGAAGGCCCTGAGGACGGCCACGGCGTCTCGGTCAAGCTGTCGGCCCTGTCGCCCCGCTACGAGGCTATCCAGGAAGAGCGGGTGTGGAGCGAGCTCTATCCCCGTGTCCTGCGCCTGGCGAAGCTGGGGGCGAAGTACAATCTGAACTTCACCATCGACGCCGAGGAAGCCGATCGCCTCGTCCTGTCCCTCAAGCTGCTGGACCGGCTGGCCCACGAAACCGAACTGGGCGACTGGACCGGCTTGGGTCTGGCGGTTCAGGCCTATCAGAAGCGCGCGCCCCAGGTCATCGCCCTGATCGCCGATCTGGCCCAGCGGTCGGGCCGCCGGCTGATGGTGCGTCTGGTCAAGGGCGCCTACTGGGACACCGAGATCAAGCGCGCCCAGATCGCGGGCCGGGTGGACTATCCCGTCTTCACCACCAAGCCGGCCACCGACCTCAACTTCCTCGTCTGCGCCGAGGCCATGATCCAGGCCGCGCCCCATATCTACTCCCAGTTCGCCACCCACAACGCCCACACCCTCGCGGCCGTGAACCGCATGGCGCGGGAACGGGAGGTGCGCATCGAATTCCAGCGGCTGCACGGCATGGGCGAGGCCCTCTACGACGCCGCCCGGCACACCTGGAACGAGGGCGGCGAGCCGGTGGTGCGGGCCTATGCGCCCGTCGGCGGCCATGAAGAGCTGCTGCCCTATCTTGTGCGTCGTCTGCTGGAGAACGGCGCCAACTCCTCCTTCGTCCATGCTCTTCTGGACGAACGGGTCCCGGCCGGCGACGTGGCCGCCGATCCCATCTCCGCCGTCGAGGCCCAGCCCGACCGTCACCCCAAACTCCCGGTGCCCAGAGACATGTACGGAAATCGTCTGAACTCCCTCGGCCGCGACTATTCGCAGGCCGAAGACCGCGAAATCCACGCCCGGACGCTGGAGGCGCTGGACCGTGAAAAGCTCAACGCCGGCCCCTTCATCGGCGGGGCGCTGAAGGCGGGCGAGAGCCCGCGTGACGTGACCAGCCCGTGTGATCGTTCACGCATCCTGGGCCATGTCTCCGAGGCGACCGCCGAGGACGTGGACGAGGCCATCCAGCGTGCGGCCAGCGCCCAGGTGGCGTGGGACCGCGCCGGCGGCGCCGCCCGCGCGGTGATCCTGCGCGCCATGGGCGACGCGCTGGAGGCGGACATGGACCGTCTGATCGCTCTGCTGTGCCGCGAGGCGGGCAAGACCCTGGACGACGGCGTGGCCGAGGTGCGCGAGGCCGCCGACTTCTGCCGCTACTACGCCATGCTGGCCGAGCAGCAATTCGGCGGGCCCGAGGAGCTCATCGGGCCGGCAGGCGAGTCCAATCGCCTCGTCCTGCACGGCCGGGGCGTGTTCGCCTGCATCAGTCCGTGGAACTTCCCCCTGGCCATCTTCACCGGTCAGGTGGCGGCGGCCTTGGCCGCCGGCAACGCCGTGCTGGCCAAGCCGGCCGAACAGACCCCGCTGGTGGCCTGTGAAGCGGTGCGCCAGTTCCACAAGGCGGGGCTGGATCCCGACCTGCTGGCGCTGGTCCCCGGCCGGGGCGAAACCGTCGGCGCGGCTCTGGTCAACCATCCGGGCATTGACGGCGTGGCCTTCACCGGGGGCACCGAAACCGCCTTCGCCATCAACCGCTCCATCGCCGCCCGCGAAGGGGCGATCATCCCCTTCATCGCCGAGACGGGCGGGCTGAACGGCATGTTCGTGGACACCACCGCCCTGCGCGAACAGGTGATCGACGACGTGATCGTCTCGGCCTTCGGGTCGGCCGGCCAGCGCTGCTCGGCCCTGCGCATCCTGTTTATCCCCAAGGCCAACGCCGATGACTTCATCCAGCGTCTGGCCGGGGCGCTGAAGACGCGCGTGATCGGCGACCCCGCTGATCCGTCCACGGACATTGGTCCGGTGATCGACTCGGACTCCCGCGACATTTTGGAGAAACACGTCCAGCGGCTGGAGAAGGAAGCGAAGATCGTCGCCCGCGCCGACCTGCCCGAGGGCGCCGAGCGGGGCGACCTGTTCGCGCCGGTCATCGCCGAGATTCCCACGCCGGACTTCCTCGAAAAGGAGGTGTTCGGCCCGATCCTGCACATCTACCGCTACGACCCCGACAATCTGGAAGAGGTGGCGCGCAAGCTGGCGGCGCGCGGCTATGGCCTGACCCTGGGCGTGCACAGCCGCATCGACGCCTTCGCCGCCGACGTCATGGCGCTGGTCCCCGCCGGCAACGTCTATGTGAACCGCTCCATCACCGGCGCGGTGGTGGGCGTTCAGCCCTTCGGCGGCGAGGGCCTGTCGGGCACGGGCCCCAAGGCGGGCGGGCCCAACAGCCTGATCCGCTACGCCTCGGAAAAGGCCATCAGCGTCAATATCGCGGCCCAGGGCGGCGACCCCGCCCTGCTCAATCTCTAGGGGCTATCCCGGCATCGGGGGCGGCGTTGACTCTGCGTTAGGGCAAGCTGGGGCAGAATATGCGCCAACCGCCGCCGAAAGGCGGGCAGATGGGCGCATACATGGCTCACGACGCCGCCATCCATGACGAGGCCTTCGCCGACGCCGTGCGGCGTCGCCGGAAGAATTTGCTCATCCGCATGGGGGTGGGCGTCGTCGGCGTGCTGGTCTTCTCGCCCGTTATCGGTCCCCAGATAGCCCTGGCGTGGATCGCGATCTATTTTCTGGTCCAGTTGGTGGACGCCTTGGCCTGTTCGCCCATTTCCTCGGGCAAGGCGGAAACCCTTCCGCCGTGGCGCAAGCTGATCGCGGGCATCGCCATCGCTGGCAGCACGGCGGTCTATGGCTTTTTCGCCCTGCCCTTGTGGCAACTGGGGGGGCTTGCGGGCGGCATCTGCGCTGTGCTGATCCTCACGGGCGGCATGATGAACGCGCTGGTGGTTTCGGGCCGGTCGACCTTCATGCTGGCCCTGAATCTGACGCCGCTGGTGGTGTATCTGGCGGCCACCCCTCTGCTGATGATGGCCGAAGGCGCCGGACGGGCTGCGGCCACGGCGGCGGCTGTCATCTGCTTGACAATCCTCGCCTTTACCCTGGCCGCCTACGCCAGCAATGCGCGTCTGGCCGAATCCGGGCGGCAAGCGCAGCGCGATTCCGACCGACGCCGTCGTGAGGCGGAGAGCGCTGTCGCCGGCAAGTCCGCCTTCGTCGCTACCGTCAGCCATGATCTCAGAACCCCCCTGTCGGCCATTCTGACGGGCGCCCATGAATTGGAGATTCGGGCCCAGGACGCCGCCTCCCGGGAGAATGCGGCCCTGATCGGGGAAGCGGGCCGGATGATGAAAACCCTGCTGGATCATCTGCTGGACCACGCCAAGCTTGAGGCGGGGCGCATGGAGGTGGAGACCCAGACCTTCAATCTGCGCCACGTGCTGGCCCGCACCCTGCGCCTGTGGCAGCGCGAGGCTGCGGATCAGGGCCTGCGTCTGCGTCTGGAGGGCGCGGCCCACGCGCCGGCCTGGGTCGTGGGCGACGCCACCCGAATCCGTCAGGTGCTGAACAACCTGATCTCCAATGCACTCAAATTCACCCAGGAGGGCGCGGTGACCATCCGCATCCGCGCCTGGGATCAGGATCCGGACGCGACGGCTCTGATCATCGAGGTGATCGACACCGGGCCCGGCATGAACGCCCAACAGCTGTCACGCCTGTTCACCCCTTTCGACCAGACCGAAAGCGGCGTCGGCGCCCGCCATGGCGGCACGGGGCTGGGTCTGAGCATCAGCCGGGAGCTGGCCCAGCTGATGGGCGGCTGGCTGACCGCGCGCAGCGCCAAGGGGGAGGGCGCGACGTTCACCCTGGCCCTCACCCTGCCGAGGGCCGCAGCCCCGGACGCTCCGCCCGTGGAGGCGCCCGAAACACGGGACCGAAGCGCCCGCAGTCAGCCATTGGCGAGCGGGCGATCCGTTCGGGCTGCGCCGCCGCCGCCCGAACCCGAAACCCTCCCTGTCACCCCCCCACAGACCATCGAGACTCCGGGCACGTCCGCCGCGCCGCCGAACTCCGCCCTCGCCGACGAAGCCCTGTGCAGCGACGATGAGCCTGAAACGGCGGCGGATGACTCCGCCGGGCGGCCCCTGCGTGTGCTGGTGGTGGATGATCACGAGATCAATCGCCGGGCCGTCCAGCTGATCCTGACGCCGCTGGGTGTCGAGATCGCCACGGCTGTGGATGGGCTGGCCGCTCTGACTGCCGCGGAGATGCAGACCTACGATGTCATCTTCATGGACGTCCGCATGCCGGAACTGGATGGCCGCGAGACCACGCGACGGCTGCGCGCGGGCGACGGACCGAACCGCGCCACGCCGATCATTGCCGTCACTGCCGACACGGCCCAGGACGACATCGACGCCTGCATGGCGGCGGGCATGGACTATTTCGTCTCCAAGCCCCTGACCCCGGCGGCTCTGCTTGGCGCCCTGAACCATGTGCTGGCCGAGGCCGCGACCCGCGAAACCGTGGCCGCCTAGAGACCCAGGAAGGACCGCAGGCGTACATTCAGCGCCGCTGGATTTTTCAGGTCGCACTCCCACAGGGTCGCCACGCGCCAGCCATCGGCGATCAGCGCCTGTTCGGACATCCTGTCACGCTCCCGATTGCGCCCGATCTTGGCGCGCCAGTAGTCCGCGTTGGCCTTGGGCTCCCGGGCGCCACGCGCGCAGTCATGGCCATGCCAGAAGCAGCCGTGCACGAAAATCACCGCCCGCCGTCCCTTCATCACCACGTCTGGCCGCCCGGGCAGGCCCGCGCCTCCAAGGCGATACCCAACGCCCAGCGCCCTCAATGCCCGCCGCACGGTCATCTCCGGCGCGGTGTCGCGCCCCTTGACCCGTCTCATGACGGCGCTGCGCTTCTTCGGCGTGAAGACGTCGGTGGTCATGGCTGAGGCGTCGGAGCGCTCCTGCGGTCTCGGTCTCACCAGAGGGCGAGCCATGCCCTCAAGCAGCGAGCGCCTGCGGCGCGAGCGATAGGCGCTTAAGAGAGCTGCGTCAGCAGATGTTCGGCCGAAGAGACCTTGAACTCTCCGCCCTGCTCCACATTCAGCTGGGTCACCACGCCGTCCTTGATGAGCATGGAGTAGCGCTGTGAGCGATGACCCATGCCGAAGCCCGTGGCGTCCAGCTCCAGGCCCAGCTGCTTCGTGAAATCGCCGTTGCCGTCGGCCACCAGCAGGACGTCATCGCCGCTCAGGCCCTGTTGCTCGGCCCATGCGCCCATGACGAAGGGGTCGTTGACCGACACGCCCACGATCCGGTCAACGCCCTTGGCCTTCAGCTCGTCGTGCTTGTCCTTGAAGCCCGGCAGGTGGCGGGCCGAGCAGGTCGGCGTGAAGGCGCCGGGCACCGCGAACAGCGCCGTGGTTCCCTGACCGAACAGGTCGGCGGTCTTCACCGGCTTGGGCCCTTCGGGCGTCATGGTGGCGAGAGTGGCGTCGGGCAGGCGGTCGCCGGGCTTGATGGTCATGGAGGGCTCCTTGGGCTTGTTACCGGAAACAGATAGAGGCCCACGATGGCCATTCCAAGCGGCGCAAAGCAAAAGGGCCGGCGTTTCCGCCGGCCCTTCGAAATATGTACTGGGACGTCCGATCAGGCGGCGGTCTGTTCCGCCAGCTTGGCGCGGACCTGACGCTTGATGCGCTGGGCCTTGACCGACAGTTGCTCGTCGCGGGCCTTGACGATGAACACGTCCAGGCCGCCCTTGTAGTCCAGGGTGCGCAGCGCAGCGTTGGAGATGCGCAGGGAGAAGGTCTGACCCAGCGATTCCGAAGCCAGCTTGACCGTCTTCAGCGACGGCAGAAACCGGCGCTTGGTCTTGACATTGGAGTGGCTGACGCTGTGGCCGACCATCGGGCCGATCCCGGTGAGTTCGCAACGACGCGACATCGTCAAAATCCTTGGCAGGCGGGCGGACCGAACGGCCGCGCGGCGCATGAAACAGTGGCGCGCGGGACAGGGCTCCCGCGCGAGAGGGGGCCGTATAGGCGCACCGACCCCTTTGCGTCAAGGGCTCGGGAGTCTTTCGCCCCGCAGGTGAAGAGCCATTGTTCAGCTCCCGTTCAAGCGCCATCTGTAGGATCGACTGTCAACATCGCCGCAAGAAAGAGCGACCATGAAGACCATGACCCCCAAGCGACGCGCCCTGACCCTCGGCTCCGGTCTCGCCGCCGTGGCCGCGCTGGCGGTCGCGTCTGGCCCGCACGCCCAGACTCCCGCGCCCGATCAACCCCAGCCGGGCTACTGGGAATACACCACCAGCGTCATGGGCGTACGCGACACTGAACAGAAATGCGTTCGACCCAGCGAGATTCACCGCTTCTTCAATGGCCTGTCCACACGACGCTGGCAGTGCACCTACCCGGTGCGCGAAGTGGGCGGCGGGACCTCCCGTTTCGAGGGCACGTGCCGGGACAGACGGGGCCGTACCGTCAATGTGCGGCTGAACGGCCCTTACACCAGCGAGAGCTTCCGCTTCAGCGGCGGCGCCCAGCTGACACGCGGCACACCTTACATTCCCGCCAGCATCAACGCCCGCCGCATATCGGCCCAGTGCCCTGTGGACGCGGAATACTTCTGATCCCTGGCGAAATCGCCGGCTTTCAGGACGGATCTTCGGCCCTCGCCCGCGCCGATCTCGCCGCCTCGATACGCTGGAGCAGCTTGGTGAAGGCCGTGTCCGTCGGGTCCAGCTCCACCGCCGATCTCGCCGCCTCATGGGCCTGATCCAGCCGCTCCAGCAGGAACAGGGCGCGGGCCTTGAGCCAGTGCGCCTGTCCCATGTCCGGCTGGACCGCGATCGCCAGATCGGCGAGAGCCAATGCCGACTCCGCGCCTGAGGTTCGTTCCTGGGTCAGGATCTTGCGCCCAAAAAAAGTGAGCGCGGCGGCAGGGACGCCATCCATCCCGGACATCCGGCGCAAAACCTTCAGGCCGTCCTCGTCACGGCCCAGCCGATACAGCTGGCGGGCATGGGCGAACAGGTCGCGGGGTCCTGCGTCAGGCAGCTCGGCCAAGCGGCCGGTAACCACTCCGGCCCCGGCTTCATCTCCGACCTTTACACGGTGTGACAGGCAGCGTGTCAGGAACCGCCGATCTGACATCCGCCTGACGATCAGATCAGGGCGCACATCCAGCCGATAGGACCGCAGCAGCAAGGTCTCGATCCCGGTTCGATCCGCCTCGGTCGCCATCTCATGCAATTGCAGCATGTGGTCGACCATGTCGTGGGCGCGCCGCTCCATGGCCAGCAAACCGGAGCGTTTCCGGTCCTCGTTGTGGCGCTGCCCGATCTCCAGCCCCTGATCCGTCCGCCACGCCTCCACCTGGCTCCGCACCCGCTGGAACACCGCCTCTTCGTCGCGGGTGTTCACCCAGTATTCGTTGAGCAGGTAGCCCAACTGGCGGCGTATGCGCTCTGCCTGGGGCGCGCCGGGCACATTGAATGCCGCGTCGAGCCGGTCCAGCGTCGAGAGCGGCGTGCTCATGTGCGCATATTCGCTCCCCGCCAGGGTGAAGACCGGCTTGCCGTGCACCAAGGCTTGGACGCCGACGCCGGAATTGGCCGCCAGAACCGCCGCACTTGATGAAATCAGATCATGAATGGAGGCGTCCGACACCGTGACGAACTCCGAGCGGGCCGCTGCTTCCAGCGCTTGGACGATGTGGTCTGATCCGCACAGGGGATGTCGTTTCACCACCACCGGCAGGCGCAGCCGTTCAGCCGTCTGCACCAGGGCCTCCAGCACCTCAAACTGGGCGAAGCGGCTCAGTTTGAGCACTTCGTCATTGTTGACCTGCAGCGGGTAGAAGACCGCGAAACCCTCCCCGGGCGCAGCCGTGCGACGATTCGGTTGGGCGTAGCGGGACAGGTTCTCGGTTTGAAAGCGGCGTTGATAAGTGGCGATGACGGCGTCCGCCGCCGCAAGATCATATTGTGCGCTCTCGGCCTGCAGCGTGGGGTCATGGGCCAGGGCGCACCACCCGCTGTAGCCCCGGGCGTCCAGATACCAGAGATCCGGCAGGGCGGCGCCCTTGATGCTGTACGCGCCCGGTCCAGGTTCCCGCGCATGGTAGGCGTAATGCAGACCCTCGGCGGGGTCTGGCCGGTTGAGGGTGTCCGAGTAGGGACGAAAGGGCCGCGCGACGATCTCGCAACCAAGGCGCGACAGGGCTGCGAACAGACTGACATAGGTCGTCCGCACGTCGGCCCGGTCCGGGTCGTCCGCTTTCCAGAAATAGTTCGGAATGTCGACAAAGACCTTCAAGGTGTCCCCCGTCGTTCCTGCGGACTGATCCGATGATCGTGGGCGTCGCCCTTGCAGGGGCAGACGCGGCCCTCAAACGGGAACGCCCGACCTTTACGGCCGGGCGTTCCGAAATCAATCAGGAAGCGATGAGTCAGGCCGCTTCGGCCGCCGGCGGCGTGATGGCCTTCTTGGCGCTCAGCGACTTGGCCAGGAGCGCCACGGCCTCTTCCTTTTCGATGCGGTTGGCGGCCGCCACCTCGCGGGCCATGCGGTCCAGCGCCGATTCATAGAGCTGGCGCTCGGAATAGGACTGCTCGGGCTGACTCTCGGCGCGGTGCAGATCACGCACCACTTCGGCGATGGAGATCAGGTCGCCCGAGTTGATCTTGGCTTCGTATTCCTGGGCCCGGCGCGACCACATGGTGCGCTTGACGCGAGCGCGGCCCTTCAGGGTGCTCAGGGCCTTGGTCACCACATCCTCTGCGGCCAGCGAACGCAGGCCGGCGGTCTTGGCCTTGGCGGTGGGGACGCGCAGGGTCATCTTCTCATGGTCGAAGGTCACCACATAGACCTCCAGCGACATGCCCGCGACCTCCTGGGTCTCCACGGCCGCCACCTTGCCGACGCCGTGCGCCGGATAGACCACGCTGTCGCCCACCTTGAATTCCAGACCGCTCTTGCTCGTCATATCAAATCCTTTCAGCGGCGAAGACGGGGCGCTCGTTCAGGGCATGCAAGGTCACCGACGGCGATGCGGGATCGCCGACAATCAGCATGCGAAAACTAGAAACGAGAACGGTACACCCAACCTCTGGCCGATCCCGCCTTCCGGGGCGGGATTCTTTAACGAACGCGGGCGGCGCGCTGTAAAGCGGCGACCGCCCGACCCAATGAGCGATAATCTATCACAAAACCGCACAATTTCAAAATGTCCACGTTGCATGGTCGGGCATTCGCCGCCGGGCGCGACCATGGCGGAATTGAGGCGCGAAAAGCGCCTCAGGAACCCTTGCCCGGAGCCGTCGAGAAATACTTCTCGAACTTGCCCGTCTCGCGCTCGAACTGCTCCTTGTCGGCCGGCGGCTCGCCCTTGACGGTGATGTTGGGCCAGACCTTGGCGTACTCGGCGTTGATCTGCAGCCATTTGCCGTCCGGCTCGTCCTCGGTGTCGGGCTTGATGGCGTCCACCGGGCATTCCGGCTCGCACACGCCGCAGTCGATGCATTCGTCCGGGCTGATGACCAGGAAGTTCTCGCCCTCGTAGAAGCAGTCCACGGGACAGACCTCCACGCAGTCCATGAACTTGCATCTCACACAGGCGTCGGTGACGATGTAGGTCATCGAGGATCGCGGGTCCGGGCGCGGTTTCAGGAACGGTCGCGGAAATGGCCCTCGCACGCGGTCAAGTCAACCGCAGTTCCTCTGGCGCGAGCCGACAGAGCCCCTATCTGTAACTCTGGCGATTGCCAATCAGGCGCGCCCCACCTTCACAAGGAGACCCCCATGTCGTCAATCAGACCCGCCGCTTTCGCCGCCATCCTCGCCGTCGCCGGGGCGGCCGGCGCCGTGACCGCCCAGGACCCCTTCGTCACCGACCCGGCCCAGGTGCGCGCCGGCGTCTATGATCTGGACGCGAGCCACGGCAAGATCACCTGGTCGGTCAGCCACCTGGGCTTCTCCACCTATGTGGGCCAGTTCGTGAACGTCTCGGGCGAACTGACCCTGGACCCCGCCAATCCGGTCAACAGCGCCCTCAGCGCCACCATCCCGCTGGCCGATGTGGCCTCCAACGATGACGGTCTGGACGGCCACCTGCGCACGGCTGACTTCTTCGATGTGGAAAACCACCCCACGGCGACCTTCGTCGCCACCTCCATCGTCGTGGATGACGACGATGCGGACGAGGCCACCGTCACCGGCGACCTGACCCTTCGCGGCGTCACCCGCCCGGTGGTCATGGAGGTTGAGTTCAACCAGGCGGGCGTGAACCCCGTGAACCAGCGCTACACCGTCGGCTTCGACGGCGAGGCCACCATTCAGCGTTCGGATTTCGGCATCGATTACGGCCTGCCCCTGCTAGGCGACGAGGTCGAGCTGCACATCGAAGGCGAGTTCATCCTTCGGGACTAAGGGCGCAGTACAGGGCGCGGGCCTCCTCGGGCGGTCCGCGCCGTACGCCCAGGGCGGTGATGCGCACCGCAGTCACGCGCCCGCCAATGGCGAAAACCAGTTCGTCGCCGATCCGCACCGTGCGGCCGGGACGGTCCACGCGCAGCTGAACGCCCCCATGGGTGACGCGCACCCGGCCCGCCTCCACGAAGGCCGCAGCCAAGGCCCGGGTGCGCATGAACCGCGCCCGGTGCAGCCACACGTCCAGCCGGCAGGCCTCGTCGCTCATTCAGGGCGGCCCGCGCCCTTGCGACGCCGCCGCCGCCGGACGGGCGCCGGCGCGGGTGCGTTCAGAACCGCGAGGGCCGCAAAGGGCGAATCCTTGACCGGCCC
>NZ_PNLV01000018.1 GCF_013823285.1 Brevundimonas sp.
AATCGACGCCCTGTTCGCCCGCCTCGGCGATCAGGGCGATGTGCTCGTCCGCATTGGCCACGGGGTCGGCGGTGTGGACCACCGGCGTGGCGGCGGCCACGCGCACGAAGCCGTGGGCGGCGGGGGCGAAGAAGGGGTGCTGTCGGGCCAAATCCGGTGTCCTGATCCCTGTTCCGTGGTTCATGTAACGCCTCAAGCCTTCCCGCGCCATGAATCCGGCCGAACGATTGCGGGTGACGGGGCGGGGGCTTTCCCGCTAGACGGAGCCCATGAACGACGCGCCCAAAAAGGGTTGGTTCCAGCGGCTCAGCCAGGGACTGTCCCGATCCTCCAAACAGATGACCGAGCAGGTCGTCTCCTCCTTCGTCAAGGAGCCGCTGGACGAGGCGGCTCTGGAGCGGCTGGAGGAGCACCTGATCGAGAGCGATCTGGGCCCGGCCGCCGCCGCCCGGATCACCGAGCGTTTCCGCGCCCTGCGCTTCGGCAAGACCTCCGACGAGCGCGAGATCAAGGAAGCCCTGGCCGAGGCGGTGACCGCCGAACTGGCGCCCCGACAGGCGGTTTTCGACCCCCTGTCCGGGCCGAAGCCCTATGTGGTGCTGTTCGTGGGCGTTAACGGCTCGGGCAAGACCACGACCCTGGGCAAGATCGCCGCTGACCTGACGGGCAAGGGCGCAAAGGTCATGGTTGTGGCGGGTGACACCTTCCGCGCCGCCGCCCGGGATCAGCTGCGCATCTGGTCCGAACGCGCCGGGGCTGATTTCGAGAGCCGCCGCGACGGCGCCGACCCGGCGGGCCTCGCCTTCGACGCCTTCACCCGGGCGAGAAACGAGGGCCACGACGTGGTCCTGATCGACACTGCCGGCCGTCTGCAGAACAAGCAGGCCCTGATGGACGAGCTGCTGAAGATCGTCCGGGTGCTGAAGAAGATCGATCCGGACGCGCCGCACGAGACCCTGCTGGTGCTGGACGCCACGGTGGGCCGCAATGCGCTGGCCCAGGAACAGATCTTCGGCCGCACGGCCTATGTCTCGGGCATCGTCATGACCAAACTGGACGGCACGGCCCGCGGCGGGGTTCTGGTGCCGGTGGCCCAGGCCTCCGACGCGCCCATCAAGCTGATCGGGGTGGGCGAGGGCATCGAGGATCTGCAGCCGTTCGACGCGCGGGCGTTCTCCCGCCTTCTGGTGGGACTTGAGGACTGATGACGACCGAGACTCCGGCGACGGAAAAGAAGCGCCCCCAATGGATCCGCCAAGCGGTGGATTTCGGCGCGCTGGTCGCCTTCATCGCCGCCTATTTCATCACCCGCGACCTGATCAAGGCGACATGGGTTCTGGTCATCGCCTCGGGCATCGCCCTGGCCGTCGGCTACGTTGTGGAGCGGCGTTTCGCCCCCCTGCCGCTGATCACCGGCCTGTTCGCCCTGGTGTTCGGGGTGCTGACCATCTTCTTCAACGACGATCTGTTCATCAAGCTGAAGCTGACCATCCAGAACGTGATCCTGGGCGGTATTCTGCTGGGTTCCCTTCCGCTCAAGAAATATCCGTTCAAATATCTGCTGGGCGACGCCATCAAGGTCACCGACCACGGCTGGCGCATCCTGACCTTCCGCTACGGCGCCTATTTCCTGGTGGTGGCGGCGGCCAATGAGGTGTTCCGCAGCGAAGCGGCCGTTCTGGCCATCTGGGACGCCTTCGGCTGGGCCACGCCTGACCCCGACGCGGTCTGGACCAGCTTCCGCGGCGTGCTGTGGATCGCCGCCTCGGTGTTCGGCCTGTCGCAGATTCCGGTGATCCTGAAGCACATGATCAAGGACGAGGAGCCGGGGCCCATCAGCCCGGACACCGGGCTTTAGCCTGCTCAAGCCTTCATGGAGCTGTCGCCAAACCGAAACACGGCGCTGCTAACCCTGCTGTGAACCGTGCCTTGCACGGATTATCGGTAAGCGGGGTCCCGGCATGGTCAAGGATGGAAAGAAGGCGCGCTCCGGGCCGCTGGACGCATCGCCCAGCCACCTGATGCACCGGGCGCTGCAGCTGGCGCTGGACATCTACGCCGAGGAAGTCGGCGCTGACGGCCCCACCCAGCGTCAGTTCGCCGTGCTGGAAATCGCCTCGAGGAACGAGGGCTTGACCCAGACCGATCTGGTCCGCGCCACCGGCATCGACCGCTCCACCCTGGCCGATCTGGTCGCCCGCATGACGGCCAAAGGCCTGCTCAACCGTGAGCGTTCGGTGCTGGACGGTCGCGCCAAGGCTGTCAGCCTGTCAGATGAAGGCCGCGCGGTGCTCGAGAGCGCCCGGGCCAGGGTCGAGGCCGCGGACCGCAGAATTCTCGCGCTGATGCCCAAGGCCAGGCGCAGCAGCTTCATGAAGCTGCTGGCCGACCTGGCCGCTGTCGCCGACGCCGGGCCGGACGAGGCCAAGGCCGCCAGGCGCGCCGAGAAGCTGGCCCGCAAGGCGGAAAAGGAAGCCCGCAAGGCGGCCGAAAAGGTCCAGAAGACCACGGCGCGTCGCAAACCGGCGCGCGATGGTCTGGACGTTAGGGCGGCCTGATCCGTCAGCGGACCTTGCGCGACCGCTCCAGCACCGGCCGCTGGCCCTCGGCGTTCAGGGCGCCGGAGGGCGCGATTCCGGCGTTGGGCGTCGGATTGAGACCCTCATCCGCATTACGGTAGGCCGGGCCGGACCAGTGATTGGCCTGTTTGCGCTTCAGCGCCTTCTTCAGATTCGCCGTGGCCGCCTTGCCTCGATCCCCGGCCCGGCGGCGGTCCAGTTCCCGATTCACCCGTTTCATCCCCGCCGCCAGCAGGGCCTTCTTGCGGTCCGATCCCGTCTCGCCCTCGGTGGGCTTGCCGCCCCGGTTGGCGCTGCGGCGCTGGTCCCGGGCCAGGTCCCGGGCGCGGTTGCGGCGCTCGCGCAGCCGCTTGGCCAGGTCCCTCAGCTCGTCCTGCTTCATCTCGCGCAGGGCCGGCTGGCGGGCGCGCTCGCACAGTTCGCGTTCGTCCTTGTCGAGATAGCGTTCGTCAGCCTTGCGCGACTGGGCCATGGGGCGTCTCCATTCCTGTTTTCTGTTCAGGAATGAAGCGTGTGAACGGCGCAGGTTGTTCCCGAAATCCGTTCAGACGGTGATGTCCAGCAACGAGCCCGGACGGCGCGGCATGTCAGCCTGATCCGTCGCGCGGGTCGCCGGCGCGGCCCGCGGTGTTTCCGCCTTGGACGCCGACTGCGTCGGCTGGGATTCCTGGGCCGCCTTCACGCCCGCCAGCGCCTGCTGAAAGAACGCCGCCTGGGCTACGCGCGCGTTGGTGGTGGCCACCGGGTGGGTGGCGGCGTGACGCGGAGTGGGCAGGTCGGGGCGAATCGGGCTCATGCCCCGATGGTTAACAGGGCGTCTGGAAAAAGGGTTAACGCGACCAGCGCTCGGGGGCGAGACCTTCGGCCAGCCGGTCCAGATCCGCCTGATTCACGATGGGGCCGGAGTGTTTGGCGGTGATGACGCCCCAGGGGTCGACGGCAAAGGTCTCGGGCACCCCGGAGGAACCCATCTCCAGGCCCAGCCGTCCGTCAGCATCCACCAGCACCACGGCGAACGGATCGCCCAGCTCGTCGAGGAAGGCGGCGGTGGCGGCCGGATCGTCCTTGTAGGCCACGCCGATGACGCGAACGCCCTGTTCTCGCAGCGCCATCAACTGCGGGTGTTCGATGCGGCAGGGCGCGCACCAGGAGGCGAAGACATTGACCACTGTCGGCTGGCCGGCGGCGGCGGTGACCAGATCGGCCTGGCCCGGTCCGGCCGCGCCGTTGGTCAGCACCGGCAGGGTCAGGGCGGGCACGGCCTGACCCACCATCGCGTCGGGCTGATAGACCGGATCCCGGCGCAGGGACCAGCCCACGAACAGCACCGCGAGGGCGACCAGAACGATCAGCGGAACGACAGCCAGCCAGCGCTTCATTCGCCATTCTCCAGCCGGTCCAGTTCGCGCTTCCAGCGTCGCGCGGCGATGACGCTGCGCGCGACCAGGGCCGCCAGCGCCACGGCGCTGATCCCCCAGGCGGGCCAGACGAAGGCGGCGTAGGCGCCCATGTCCAGATCGAGCATGGTCAAGCCTCCTGTGCCGCGCCGGCGCGCAAGGAAAGAACACGACGCCGACGCACCTCGATGCGGATGTCGGTCAGCCACAAAGCCGTGAACAGCGCCATATAGGCCAGCCCCATCACCAGCAGCGGCGTCAGATGGGCGGCGGTCATCGACGGGCCCTCGGCCCGCAGCAGGGACGCGGGCTGGTGCAGGGTGTTCCACCAGTCCACCGAGAACTTGACGATCGGCAAATTCACCAGCCCGACCAGCCCCAGCACGGCGGCGGCGCGGGCGGCCTTTTGCTCATCGTCGATGGCCGCGCGCAGGGCCATGTAGGCCACATAGAACAGGAACAGGACCACCACCGAGGTCAGGCGCGCGTCCCACACCCACCAGGCGCCCCACATGGGCTTGCCCCACAGGGAGCCGGTGGCCAGCGCCAGGGCTGTGAACACCGCGCCGGGCAAGGCCGCTGCGCGAGCGGCGGCGTCGGCCAGCGGATGGCGGAACACCAGGGCGAAAAACGATGAAACCCCCAGCGCCACATAGGCGGCCAGGCCCAGCCAGGCGGCCGGCACATGCACGAACATGATCCGCACCGTGTCCAGCTGCTGATAATCCTCGGGCGCGATGAAGCTCAGCCATGTGCCGGCGAGCAGAAGCCCCACGGCCAGCGCCCAGATCACGGGCATGAGGGGCCGCGTGAAGCGCATGAAGCGATCAGGATTGGCGAGGCCGAAGACCATGGTCAGGGCGCATACGCGCGGGGGGCCGCGCGGGCAAGCGGGCGCGGCGCCGCATGACGCATCCGTAACTGGTCAACCCGCGCATTTCAGGCAAGCTGAGCCGGGTTTTTGAGGGAGTATCGGCATGATCATCCTGGCTGCCCTGGCGGCTTTCGCGACCGCGCAGGACCCTGTTCCGCCGCCCGCCGACTGGGGCGCCGCGCTGTCGGAGGACGCTCGCGCCTTTCACGATGCGGTGGCTGAAAACCACGCGGGTCCGGTGGATGCCGAAAATCCCGGCTTCGGCGACCTGCTGGCGAACGGCCTGGCCCTGGCCCTTGAGCGGGCGGGGACGGCGGACAGCTACCCGCACTGGTATTACGCCCTCCGGGAGTACGAGGCCTCCTTCGACGACGGACATCTGGGCCTGACCGATTGGCAAGGCATGGGCCAAAGGTGGGTCCTGCAATGGCCGGGCTTCATGACCGGCCTGCGCGATTACGGCGGTCGCGAGCGGCACGAGGTTGTGTTCGTCCGGGATGAGGCCGGGCCGCCGGCGGGCGCCGTGCTGGTCCAGTGCGACGGCCGCCCGGCCGAGGCGCTGGCGGCCGGGATTCTGGGGCGGACGGCGGGACGGTGGAACCTGAAGTCCCAGCGGACGCGTCATGCGGCCAATCTGTTCGTGGATCAGATGAACCCTTATGTGCGCCGTCCCGAAACATGCGAGTTCCTGGTTGATGGCGCGTCGCGGACCTATGACCTGGCCTGGCGCGCGCTGCCTGAAGCCCTGCGTGACGAAGGGCGTGCGGTCGCCCGCAGTCCCCGTCATTTCGCGCCGGTGGAGATGCGGGGCTTCTCCGGCGGAGTCTGGATCAGCCTGGGCAGTTTCGAAAGCGATCCCGCCAGCGAGCCGGGGCGGCGTCTCACCGCTCTGCTCGCTGAGGTCGAGGACAGCGCCGCCGCCGTCAGGGCCGCCCCCATGGTGGTTTTTGACCTGCGCGGGAACAACGGCGGCTCATCCCTCTGGTCCTCCCGCATCACCCGCATATTGTGGGGCGAAGAGCGAGTGGACGCCCTGGGCCCACGGTCGCAGGGCGTGGACTGGCGGGTTTCGCCCGGCAATCTGGAGACCATCGAATATTACCGTGACGAGGTGTTCGCCGATCAGCCCGACGCGTTGGTCTGGGCCACCGAGATCGCCGAGGGCATGAGGGCCGCCATGCAGGCGGGCGAGCCCCTGTGGCGACAGGGCGATGGCGAAGCGCGACCCGCCGCGCCTGAGGGACCTGGGCCCATGACGGGGCGAGTCTATGTGCTGACGGATTCCGGATGCGCCTCGGCTTGCCTGGACGCCGTGGACTTCTTCACCGCCATGGGCGCCGTGACGGTAGGTCAGGAAACCTCGGCCGACAGCGTTTACATGGACATCCGTGATATCAGCCTGCCCGGCGGACGGGTCGCCGCCTATGTGCCCATGAAGGTCTACCGGGGGCGGGGCAGGGGCAACAACGAGAGCGTGGCGCCCGTTCATGAGTGGAGTGGCCCCATGAGCGACACGGCGGGGATAGAGGCCTGGCTGATCGGGCTGGACGCCGCGCGCTGACGTCTATCCCTGGGCGTTCCGGACGGCGGCGGCCCCGGCGACGGGGCTGAGCGCGACGGCGAACAGGGCGTAGGCGCCCAGAAGCGCCAGGGCGGGCCAGGGCGACAGGCCGGTCAGGGCCTGCTCCAGCGCGCCCGCGCCGAAGATCACCGGCGGGATGAACAGGGGCAGCACCACCACAGCGATCAGCAGGCCCCCTCGCTTCGAGCCCAGCGCCAGGGCCGCGCCCAGCGCTCCGGTGAAGGCGAAGCCCAGACTGCCCAGCAGGGCGGCGCCGAGAATCAACGGCGCCCGGCCCGGATCGGCGCCCAGCGCAATGGCCGACACCGGCGCGGCGAGGGCCAGGGGCAGGCCGATGGCCAGCCACTGGGCCAGAGCCTTGACGGCGAACACCGCCTCCAGCGGCAGGGGGCCCAGCGCCAGCAGATCCAGCGCTCCGTCCTCGAAATCCCGCTCGAACAGCCGTTCCAGCGACAGCAGGCTGGCCAGGGCCAGGGCGATCCAGGCGATCCCGCCCGCCACCGGCTGCAGCACGCGGGGGTCGCCGCCCGCCGCCAGGGGCACGATGGCGGTCAGGGCCAGAAAGAAGCCGCAGGCCAGCAGCGGTCCGCCGCCTCCGCCCCAGGCCAGGGACAGTTCGCGCTTCAGCAGAACCCGGACCGCGCTCATGACGCCGCCCCCACGTCCAGCGTGCGGCAGGGCAGGTCCAGGGGATCGTGGACAGCGGCGATGACCATGCCGTCGCCCGCCAGATGGTCTCGCATCAGTTGTGTCGCGACCCCGCGCCAGCGGGCGTCCAGCGGCGCCAGCGGCTCGTCCAGCAGCCAAAGCGCGCGCGGCGCCGCGATGAGCCGGGCCAGCGACAGCCGCCGCCGCTGGCCCGCCGAGAGCTTGCGGGTCTCCAGATCCAGCAGGGGCGCGAGGCCCAGGGCCTCGACGGCGGCATCAATGCCCGCCCCCCCGCACCAGGCGGTCTGAAAGCACAGTTCATCGCGCGCTGTGCGGGCCCCCTTCAGCCCTTCCAGATGACCCAGCAGATGGATGTGGCGGGCCCGGGCGGTCTCGGGTTCGATGTCGCCGTTGAGCCTGTCGAGGAAGCGCACTCCGCCCGCATCGGGACGAATGAACCCGGCCACCGCGCGCAGCAGGCTGGTCTTGCCCGCCCCGTTGGCCCCGGTCAGAGCCAGGGCTTCGCCGGTCTTCAGATCAACGGACAGGCCCTGAAACAGCACCCGCTCGCCCCGCGACAGGCCCAGATCGTCGATACCAAGGCGGCCGATCATGTGCGACCCGTTCGCAATGTCCACGTCGTCGTCGTGGATACATGGACGCCCGCGCCGCTTGGGCTTATATCCAGCCTCGCCGCAGCAGGCTTTCGCCGCGCGCGCCGGGGACCTGTGCGCCCCAGCGCCTGCAGCGCGAACGCGCAACCGGATTGTCGGGCGGCGTAGACCAGAGGAACTCTCCCACATGCCGTCGATCGACAGCCTCAAGACCCGTCAGGACCTTTCCGTCGGGCGCAAGAAATACGCCTATTACAGCCTTCCCGCCGCCGAGGAAGCCGGTCTGGCCGGGATTTCCCGCCTGCCGCGCTCCATGAAGGTGCTGCTGGAGAACCTTCTTCGCAATGAAGACGGCGTCTCGGTCACCGAGGACGACCTCAAGGCCGTGGCCGCCTGGATCGACAACAAGGGCGCGGTCGAGCACGAGATCGCCTTCCGCCCCGCCCGCGTCCTGATGCAGGACTTCACCGGCGTTCCGGCGGTGGTGGACCTGGCGGCCATGCGCGACGCCATGACCGCGCTGGGCGCCGATCCGTCGAAGATCAATCCGTTGAATCCGGTGGATCTGGTCATCGACCACTCGGTCATGGTCGACCACTTCGGCACGCCCAAGGCGTTCGACCAGAACGTGGACCGGGAATACGAGCGCAACATGGAGCGCTACAAGTTCCTGCGCTGGGGCTCGACCGCCTTCAACAATTTCCGCGTGGTGCCCCCGGGCACCGGAATCTGCCACCAGGTGAACCTCGAAAATCTGGCCCAGACCGTCTGGACCGCCGATGAAGGCCGCAAGACCGTGGCCTATCCCGACACCGTGGTCGGCACCGATTCCCACACCACCATGATCAACGGCCTGGCCGTTCTGGGCTGGGGCGTCGGCGGCATCGAGGCCGAGGCGGCCATGCTGGGCCAGCCGATCCCCATGCTGATCCCCGAGGTCATCGGTTTCCGTCTGACGGGCCGTCTGCCCGAGGGCGCCACGGCCACCGATCTGGTGCTGACCGTCACCCAGATGCTGCGCAAGAAGGGCGTGGTCGGCAAGTTCGTGGAGTTCTTCGGCCCGGGCGTCACCGCCCTGACCATCGAGGACCAGGCCACCATCGCCAACATGGCGCCCGAGTACGGCGCCACCTGCGGCTTCTTCCCGGTGTCCCGGGCGACGCTGGACTATCTGACCGCCACCGGCCGCGAAAAGGCCCGCGTGGCGCTGGTCGAGGCCTACGCTAAGGCGCAGGGGCTCTGGATCGACGAGTCCAGCGAGGACCCGGTCTTCACCGACGTGCTCGAGCTGGACGTGTCCTCGGTCGTGCCGTCTCTGGCCGGGCCCAAGCGCCCGCAGGACAAGGTCGAGCTGACCATCGCCGCCTCGGCCTTCGAAACCGCGCTGGGCGAGGTCTTCAGCCGCCCGACGGACGCCCCGCGCGTCGCGGTCGAGGGTGAGAAGTTCGATCTGGGCGACGGCGACGTGGTGATCGCCGCCATCACCAGCTGCACCAACACCTCCAACCCGTCGGTGCTGATCGCCGCGGGTCTGGTGGCGCGCAAGGCCCACGCCCTCGGGCTGACGGTCAAGCCGTGGGTCAAGACCTCGCTGGCGCCCGGTTCGCAGGTGGTCACCGACTATCTGACAGCCGCGGGCCTGCAGAAGGATCTGGACGCCCTGGGCTTCAATCTGGTGGGCTACGGCTGCACCACCTGCATCGGCAACTCGGGCCCGCTGGACCCGGCCATCTCGAAGACCATCAACGACAACGATCTGGTCGCCACCTCGGTGCTGTCGGGCAACCGCAATTTCGAAGGTCGCGTGAACCCGGACGTGCGCGCCAACTACCTGGCCTCGCCGCCACTGGTGGTGGCCTACGCCCTCGCGGGCTCCATGCGCATCGACCTGAACACCCAGCCGCTGGGCCAGGACAAGAAGGGCAAGGACGTCTTCCTGAAGGACATCTGGCCGACCAGCGCCGAGATCGCCGAACTGCAGCGGTCCTGCGTCACCCCCGAGATGTTCGCCAAGCGCTACAAGGACGTCTTCAAGGGCGACAAGCACTGGCAGAAGATCGACGTGGAGGGCGGCCAGACCTACGCTTGGGACGACACCTCCACCTATGTGCGCAACCCGCCCTATTTCGAGGGCCTGTCGATGGAGCCGACCCCGGTCGAGGACATCATCGAGGCGCGCGTCCTGGGCATCTTCGGCGACTCCATCACCACCGACCACATCAGCCCCGCCGGCGCCATCAAGAAGGCCTCGCCCGCCGGCGCCTATCTGACGGAGCATGGCGTCGATCCGCTGGACTTCAACAGCTACGGCGCGCGCCGGGGCAACCATGAAGTCATGATGCGCGGCACTTTCGCCAACATCCGCATCCGCAACAAGATCACGCCGGACATCGAGGGCGGGGTGACGAAGCATTTCCCGTCGGGCGACACCATGTCGATCTATGACGCGGCCATGCGCTATCAGGCCGAGGGTCGTCCGCTGGTGGTGTTCGCGGGCAAGGAATACGGCACCGGCTCGTCGCGCGACTGGGCGGCCAAGGGCACCAACCTGCTGGGCGTGCGCGCGGTCATCGCCGAGAGCTATGAGCGCATCCACCGCTCCAACCTGATCGGCATGGGCGTGGTCCCGCTGCAGTTCAAGCAGGACGGCTGGACCCGTCTGGGCCTGACCGGCGAGGAGATCGTCACCATCCGCGGCCTGTCGGACGTCAACACCGGCAAGCTGAAGCCCCGTCAGGAGCTGTGGGTCGAGCTGTTCCGCCCGTCGGACGGCAAGATGGCCCGCTTCCCGGTGCGCTGCCGCATCGATAACCAGACCGAACTGGAATACTTCAAGGCTGGCGGCGTCATGCCGTTCGTGCTGCGGAATCTGGCCCGGGGCTGACCATCCCCGGACTGAAATGATCAAGGGCCGGAGCAGCGATGCTCCGGCCCTTTTTCATGTCTCTTCGGGAAAGCCCAGCTCCGCCCTCAGCGTCCGCGCCGTCATCCCGTCCGCGCGCAGCTCGGCCAGGGTTTGCGACCGATCACGCTTTGCGTAGCGCTTGCCGTCCGGGCCGGTCAGCAGGCGGTGGTGGCGATAGACGGGCGCAGGCCAGCCCATCAGCGCCTGGATCAGCCGCTGGATGTGCGCGGCCTCGAACAGGTCATGGCCCCGGATAACATGGGTGACGCCCTGAAGGGCGTCATCGTGGGTCGCCGCCAGGTGATAGGCCACGCCCGAGTCCTTGCGCGCCAGGACCACATCCCCCGCCGTTTCAGGCCGCGCGCGGAGCAATCCCGTCTCGCCCTCCGGTCCGGCGCCCTCTTCATGAAACTCCAGCTCGTTCCAGCCGTCGCCCAGCGCATCGCGCGCCCGGTCCAGCGACAGGCGCCAGGCGAACGGCCGCCCCTTGTCCAGCAACCGCGCCTCCTCGTCCGGATCATGAGGGCCGGGCCGCACCGCTTCGGCGGGCCCGTGGGGCGCCTGGCCGATGCCCTCCATGATCTCGCGGCGGGTGCGGAAACAGCGATACAGCAGGCCGCGCGCGTTCAGGTCGTCAACGACCGCGGCATAGTCGCCGAGGTGATCGGACTGGCGCCGCACCGGCGTTTCCCAGTCCAGCCCCAGCCAGGCCAGATCCGCGAAAACCGCCGCCTCGTATTCGGACCGGCAGCGGGTCTGGTCGATGTCCTCAATGCGCAGGATGAAGCGTCCGCCCGCAGCGCGGGCAGCCGCCCAGGCGGCCAGGGCCGAGAAGGCGTGGCCCCGGTGTAGAAGGCCGGTGGGCGATGGAGCGAAGCGGGTGATGAACACCGGCTCAGGCGCGCCTCAGGGCGCCGGCCTTCTCGGCCCCCTCGACGGCCGCGCGAAGGTCCGCCTCGGCGACGAAATCGAACTGGGCGATCATGTCCTCGAGCGCGAACCGGGGCTGGGTCATGGCCCAGTCGATCGCCAGACGCGCCGGTCCGCTGACCACGGGCGGCGCCAGCCCGGTGGCGGCGTAGAAGGTCAGGGTCTGGCGGCGGGGCAGGTCATAGGCCGGGAGCCGCGGCCGCAGCCGCTGCTGGGCCATGGCCACCTCGTCCCGAAAGGCCGGACTGGCCGCCAGCTCCGACAGACGCCGTCCCAGGTCGGCGAGCCGTCTGGCCAGGTCCGCGCCCCCGTCCCGGTCGGCCGGCGGCAGCCAGGCGCGGAACGCCGGATCCTGCATGGCGGCCGGCTCCAGCAGGCGAAACAGGATGCGCCCGTAAAGCGGCGTCACCGACAGGGTCACATGCAGCGAGGGTCCGTCCACCGCCAGGGCGTCGTGGTACCAGCCGCGCGGCAGGTAGAGCACGTCGCCGGGGCGCATGCGCACCTCCTGCATCACCGGCCCGGCGTTGCGGGCCAGCCAGTCGCGGGCCGACTCCCCTTCACCGGGGTAATCCACCGGATCCTCGGCGCGGTTCCGGTACAGCCGCCAGATCTTCTCGCCCTCGGTCTGGATCGCGAAGACATCGTGCAGGTCATAGTGGGGGCCGAACCCCCGCACGCCCTGGAAGGAGCAATAGACGTTGGCCGCCACCGAGGCCGCGAAGGTTTCGCGCAGCATGTCGCAGACGGCGCGCAGTTCCGGCGTCAGCTCGCCCGCCTCATTGGCTATGACGGTCGCGCCCATGGCCATCATCACCTGGACCTTGGCCGGTGACGGCCTGACTACGGGGCCGGCCAGGGTCTGCACCTCGGCGCAGTAGGCGTCCGCCGCGATGGGCTGGCCGTTGTGAACCATCTGGAGGTTCGTGTGGGTCCAGAGGGACGCCTGGCCCAGCAGGCCGTTGAAGGTGTCCCAGTCCAGCAGGGCCCGCTTGTCTTCGCCGTCGGGCGCGGGAATATGCAGCGGCTTTCGGCCGTCATGGTCCGAGAGGAATTGATCCGGCGTCATCGGCGCCAGAAGATCGACAAGGGTGCGCATGGCCGGACGCTAGCGCCGGACCGCGCCCCTGTCGATCACGCCAGGAGGCGCCCGTGCCCGTCATCGCCCCCGATCCCGACGCCGTCGCCGCCGCCCGCGCTGACCTGGCCCAGGCCGACCCCGCCCTGGCGCGCGCCCATGCCATGACGCCAGCGTTCGAATGGCGCCTGCGCCCCGGCGGCTTCGAGGGCCTGTTCCGCATGATCGTCGAACAGCAGGTGTCGGTGGCCGCCGCCGCCTCCATCTGGCGCCGTGTGGGCGAGGGGCTCGTAGAGATCACGCCCGAGGCGGTGCTGGCCCATGACATCGACGCGCTGCGCACCTTCGGCCTGTCCGGTCAGAAGGCGAAATACGGCCATGAGATCGCCCGCGCCCAGGCCGACGGCCGCATCGATCTGGAGCACATGCAGACCCTGGGCGACGAGGAAGCGGTCGCCGCCCTGACCGCCATCAAGGGCGTCGGCAAGTGGACGGCCGAGACCTATCTGATGTTCTGCGAAGGGCGGCTGGACGTGTTTCCCGGCGGCGACGTGGCCTTGCAGGAGGCCATGCGCTGGGCCGATGCGGCCGAAGACCGCCCCAATGAAAAGGCCGCCTATCTGAGGGCCGAAATCTGGCGGCCCCACCGGGGCGTGGCCGCGCATCTGCTGTGGGCGTGGTATGGCGGGGTCAAGCGCGGCGAGATCGTGCTGGATGAGACCGCCTGATGACCCGATCGATCCTGGGCCTGACCCCGCCCGACCTGCCCATCGCCGACATCGCGCCCCTCGCGGCGCTGGATCTCATCGGCGTCGCCGTGTTCGCCGCCACCGGGGCGCTGGCCGCCGCGCGCGACCGGCATGATCTGGTGACCATGACCTTCTTCGCCGCCGTCACCGGGGTGGGCGGCGGCACCCTGCGGGACCTGTTGATCGGGGCGCCGGTGTTCTGGGTGGTAGACTGGCGCTACATCGCCATGTGCATCGCCGCCAGCGTCATCGTCTGGCTGCTGGGGCCTCGCCCCTGGCGCTTCAGGCTTCTGTTGTGGCTCGACGCCTTCGGCCTGGCCGCCTACGGCGTGATCGGCGCGGCCAAGGCCGAGGCCTGGGGCGCCGCGCCCCTGATCTGCATCGTCATGGGCGCCCTGACCGCCTGTTTCGGGGGGGTGGTGCGCGACCTTCTGGCTGGTCAGCCCTCCGTGCTTCTGCGGCGCGAGATCGTGGTTTCGGCGGCGCTGGCTGCGGCGACCGCTTTCGTGATGCTGACCGCCCTGGGCGTGAGCACATGGCTCGCCGCCGCCGTCGCGACCGCCGTGGGCTTCATTCTGCGCGCGGGCGCCCTGAAGTGGGGCTGGAGCCTGCCCTCGTTTCCCGAGACGCCGCTGAAGTCCTGAAGCGTGTTCGTCAGGTCATGGCGGCGTCATCGAATCGGGTCTAGGATCGAATTGTTCCGAGCGTGAAGGAGGGCGTGTCTTCAGTCCTGTCGCCTCGATCCTCTCCGTTTTTCGCGCGGGAGGGGCCTGATGCAGGTCCTGTCCCGCCCGCCGTCCGGCTTTCCCGCCCTGGTGCTGAACGCCGATTTCCGGCCGCTGTCCTATTATCCCCTGTCCGTCTGGCCCTGGCAGGAAGTGGTCAAGGCGGTGTTCCAGGAACGGGTGGACGTGGTCTCCACCTACGACAAGGTGGTGCGCAGCCCCTCGCTGGAGTTCCGGCTGCCCAGCGTCGTCTCTCTGAAAAGCTATATCGATCAGGACCGCCAGCCGGCCTTCACCCGCTTCAACGTCTTCCTGCGCGACGGATTCCTCTGCCAGTATTGCGGATCCGGTTCGGATCTGACCTTCGACCATGTGCTGCCGCGCTCACAGGGCGGAACCACAAGCTGGGAGAACATCGTCGCCGCCTGCGCGCCCTGCAATCTCAGAAAGGGCGGCCGCACGCCGCGCCAGGCCGACATGCCGATCCGGCGCAATCCCTTCCGCCCCAACAGCTGGCAGCTTCAGGATCTCGGCCGCCGCTTCCCGCCCAACTATCTGCACCAGAGCTGGCTGGACTACCTCTACTGGGACATCGAGCTTGAACCCTGAGGTCCGTCGGTGTTTCGCGCCTCGGCGACGACGCCTCACCCGGGAAGTGAAATGTCGCATGACCTTGCCAACCGCGCGCCAGACGCGCAGGTAACCAGCCGGACCAATAGCTTGCTGGGCGTGTCGTGACTGAAGCTGAACGTATTGAGGCCTTGCTCGATCTTGTCGATGTCGAGCGCTCGGAAAGCGCCGACCGCAGCGCCCAGCTCACCGTCCTGGGCCTTGTCGAACGCGTCGGACGCAGCGGCTACCGTCCGACCACGGCCGGCTGGAACCTGTTGGGAGAGCGGGGACGGGCCTTCCGCACCGATTGACCGCAGGCGGTCGCCGACACAGCCGCGCCGGCGGGATCACCGCCGGGGCCGGGGAGGTGCGCGCCGGACGGATGCGCCTTGCATCCGCCGAAGCCGCCCCTGATGATGACGCCATGTCGGAATTCCAGTCCCTCGCGGGCAAGCTGCTGGTGGCCATGCCGGGCATCGGCGATCCGCGCTTCGAACATGCCGTGATCCTGATCTGCGCCCATCAGGCGGACCACGCCATGGGTCTGCGCCTGGACCGCCCCGCCCCCGGCGTGAACCTCAGGACCGTGCTGGAGAAGCTTGAGATGGAGGGCGCGGAGCGGGCGACGGATCAGGCTGTGCTCATGGGCGGGCCGGTGGACCGGGAGCGGGGCTTCGTGCTGCACACCAGTGACTGGACCGCGCCGGACGCCTCCCTTCCCGTGGGCGAGGGCTTGGCCATCACCGCCACCCGCGAGGCCCTGGTGGCCATGACGGATGACGAGGCCCGCCCGGAGCGATCCGTGCTGGTTCTGGGCTACGCTGGCTGGGGCGAGGGTCAGATCGAGGACGAACTGACCGAAAACGTCTGGCTCACCGCCGAGCCGGACGCGGATCTGCTGTTTGACGCCGATCATGCGACCAAGTGGAGCCGGGCCCTGGCGGGCATCGGCGTGGACGCCGCCAGGCTGTCTGCTCACGGCGGCAGGGCCTGAGGCTCAGTCGGGGGCTTTCTCGAGCCAGTCGTCGATCTGGGTCACGGCCTCGCGCGTGCGGCGATGGCGTTCGGTCGTGACGGCCGGATCACTGGGCGGCGCCGCCTGCTCCACATAGGGCGTGGGCGGCTGACGGGCGGCCTCCAGATCGCGCAGGGTCAGCCGCGCCTCCGTATCCAGACGGCGGGCCGTGTCGGCCCGGGCGTCGGCCTGAAGGCGCAGGCTCTCCATCCGGGCCTGATGCCGCTCGACCTGATAGCGGTGGGGGTCCGTCCCGTAGGGCGCGACCTGGGCGGCCGCGGCGGAGGCGGTCAGCAAGCCGATCAGAAAAAGTCCGGTCAGGGTGCGCATGCTCACAGGATGCGGCGTATCCGCCCGTTCTCCAAGCGTGGCCGCAACCCATGGCCCTCTCCCGGGTTGGTCAGGCTCATGCGAGCAACCACAAGGAGGACCGCATCATGGCCCAGACACTGAATGGCAAGACCATCGCCATCCTGGCCACGGACGGCTTTGAACAGGTCGAGCTGACCGAACCCATGAAGGCGCTGAAGCACGCGGGCGCGACCGTGGAGATCGTCTCGCCCAAACAGGGCGAGATCCAGGGGTTCAACCATTTCGACAAGGGCGACACGTTCAAGGTCGACCGCGCCGTCAGCACGGCGGACGCCTCGGCCTACGCCGGGCTGGTGCTGCCGGGCGGCGCCCATAACCCCGACAATCTGCGCCTCGACGAGGACGCCCTGGCCTTCGTGCGCGCCTTCTTCGACGCCGGAAAGCCGGTCGCCGCGATCTGCCACGCGCCCTGGATCCTGATCGATGCGGGCGTGGTCGAGGGCCGCAAGCTGACCAGCTACAAGACCATCCGCACAGACCTGCGAAACGCGGGCGCCGAGGTGGTGGACGAAGAGGTGGTCGTGGACGAAGGTCTTGTCACCAGCCGGGATCCCGACGACCTGCCCGCCTTCTGCGCAAAAATGATCGAGGAGTTCGCCGAGGGACGCCACCAGGGCCAGGCCGAGGCGGCGAAGGAGGCGGACCGGCCCGTCGCCCACTGACAGACCTTGCGGCTCACGCTCAAGAACACTTGAAGATATAAGGATATCTTTATATGGCTGGCGCTCCCTCGAATACCGGAGCCTCGCCCGTGAGCCGCACCTCCTACGTCTTCACCTCGGAAAGCGTGTCCGAAGGCCACCCCGACAAGGTGTCCGACCGCATCTCCGACACCATCGTCGACCTGTTCATGGCCAGGGATCCGGAGGCCCGGGTGGCCTGCGAGACCCTGACCACCACCAACCGCGTGGTGCTGGCCGGTGAAATCCGGGGCAAGGGCATCTGGGAGAACGGGGCCTGGGCCCCGGGCATCGAGGCCGAAATCGAGGCCGCCGTGCGCGCCGCGGTCAAGGACATCGGCTATGAACAGGACGGGTTCCACTGGAAGACCCTGACCTTCGAGAACCATCTGCACGGCCAGTCCGCCGACATTGCCGTGGGCGTTGATGCGGCTGACGGCAAGGACGAGGGCGCGGGCGACCAGGGCATCATGTTCGGCTACGCCTCCAACGAGACGCCCGAGCTGATGCCCGCCACCCTGGCCTACAGCCACCGCATCCTGAAGCGTCTGGCCGAGCTGCGCCACGGCGGCGAGAAGCGCCTCGAGCCCGACGCCAAGAGTCAGGTCAGCCTGTTCTACGAGAACGGCGTCCCGGTGCGGGCCACCGCCATCGTCGTCTCGACCCAGCACGCGAAGGGCATGACCCAGGCCGACGTGGCCGCCCTGGTCAAGCCGGTGGTGGCCGAGGTGCTGCCCGAGGGCTTCATCACCGACGAGACCGTCTGGCACATCAATCCCACGGGCGTTTTCGAGATCGGCGGCCCGGACGGCGACGCCGGCCTCACCGGCCGCAAGATCATCGTCGACACCTATGGCGGCGCCTCGCCCCATGGCGGCGGCGCCTTCTCGGGCAAGGACTGCACCAAGGTGGACCGCTCGGCCGCCTACGCCGCCCGCTACCTGGCCAAGAACGTGGTGGCGGCCGGGCTGGCCGACCGCTGCACCATCCAGCTCAGCTACGCCATCGGCGTGGCTGAGCCCCAGTCGGTCCACGTGGACCTGCACGGCACCGGCAAGATTTCCGAAGAGGTGCTGGAGCGCGAACTGCCCGCCATGATCGGCGGCGCCACCCCCCGCGCCATCCGCGAGCATCTTGGCCTGAACAAGCCCATCTACGCCCGCACCGCCGCCTACGGTCACTTCGGACGCGAGCCGGACGCCGACGGCGGCTTCAGCTGGGAACGCACCGACCTGGGCGACAGGCTGAAGGCCCTGGCCTAAAGCGCCGCGAAGGTATCGCAGGCGGCGGGGTCGCCTGAGTCATAGCCCCGCCGCAGCCACTGCATCCGCTGGGCCGAGGTGCCGTGGGTGAAGGTCTCCGGAGACCGCCGCCCGCCGCCCAGGCGGTCGTCGCCGATAGCCGAGGCGGCGTTCATGCCCTCTTCCAGGCTTCCCGCGGTCAGGGCCACCTCGCCGCCCGAAACGGCGGCGGCGTTGGCCGCCCAGACGCCCGCATAGCAGTCGGCCTGAAGCTCCAGCGCCACGGAATAGCGGTTCGCCTCGCCTTCGGAGCGGGCCCGGCTCTGGGCCTGACGCACCTGATCCGAGGCGCCGGTCAGGGTCTGCACATGGTGGCCGATCTCGTGGGCGATGACATAGGCCTTGGCGAAGTCGCCGCCCGCCCCCAGCTGTTCGCTCATGACCTGCCAGAAGCCCAGGTCCAGATAGACGGTCCGGTCCGCCGGGCAATAGAACGGCCCCATGGCCGCCTGGCCATAGCCGCAGCCGGCGGTTGCGGTGCCCTGTTCGTACAGGACGAAGCCCGGCGGCTGATAGCCCGGCATCTGCGTGGCCCAGACATCGTTCACGTTGGTCCCGATGACGTCGACGAACAGGCCTGCCTCGTCCTCGGGCGTGCCGACCTCGCCGCGTTCGGCCTGACCCAGCCCGCCCAGCTGGCCGGCCACCTGGGTCGTGACCTGGGGGTCGATGCCGAACACCAGATAGCCGATGATCCCCAGCACGGCCACGCCGATGCCGCCGCCGGCGACCCCCGGGCCCATGCCGCGCCGGTCCTCGATGCCGCCGCCCCGCCGTCCGCCTCTCCAGCGCATGCGCCGCCTCCCGCCTTGTTCTGTCGTTCAAGCTACGCCGGAACGCGGGACGAGGGGAAGGGATGCGTCAGCCGTCCCAGCCCGCCTCGAAGGGAAAGCGCCGGGCCCAGAAGTCCGCCAGTTCGGGCAGGGCGTCCACGCGGCGGACCACCTGGCTCATCTTCGGCGCCTCGGCACGGAAGCGCCGCCGCCGGGGCGTCCAGCGGCTGGCCACCGTGACATAGAGGTCCAGCACCGTCAGATGATCGCCCAGGAGGAAATCGCCGGGCTCCACCTGGGCGTCCATCACGGCCCAGCAGGCGGCGATGCGCGCGGCGGTGCGGTCCCGAACGGCCGCCTGAGCCGCCTCGTCGTCGCCCACCAGCCGCGAGGGCTCGTCGCGCACCCAGAACATGGAATAGATCGAGGCGGGGATGAAGCTCATCCAGCGCAGGAACTGGGCCCGGCGCGAATCGTCGATCGCCGGGGCCAGCCGCGCCTCGGGATGGCTGTCGGCCAGCCAGATCAGGATGGCCGCGCTTTCGGTGATGGTCTCGCCGTCCGGGGTGATCAGGGCCGGAATCTGGCGCATGGGATTGACCGGCGCCACCCGATCCCGTTGCGCCTCGCCCTCCCAGGTGGGCGCCTCAATCACCTCATGATCTATTCCCAGCAACGTCAGGGCCGCCTCCACCGGGACCGAACCGGAGCCGGCGGCGCCGTAGACCGTGAAACTCATCCCCAGGTTCCTCCCCATCAAATCCGCGGCGACACACCAGATATGGGGGCTACGGAAAAAGTGATCGCAATATAGCCGTATTCTGACTTGGCGCCGGGCGGCCGGGCCATCATGGTGAAGACCGCTCCGTCGCCCGAGTCGCATTCGAGAATACCATGAACGCCATCACCCCGATCCGTTCCGATCTGCCCGGTCTGCTGACCGCCTCGGCCGCCTACAAGCCGTTCCGCTATCCTTGGGCGTTCGACATGTGGAAGAAGCAGCAGCAGGTCCACTGGATGCCCGAAGAGGTGCCGCTGGGCGAGGACTGCAAGGACTGGGCGACCAGGCTGGACGACGGCGAGCGCAACCTGCTGACCCAGATTTTCCGCTTTTTCACCCAGGCGGACATCGAGGTGCAGGACAACTACATGGAGCGCTACGGCCGGGTCTTCAAACCGACCGAAGTGAAGATGATGCTGGCCTCCTTCGCCAACATGGAGACCATCCACATCGCGGCCTACGCCCTGCTGCTCGAGACCATCGGCATGCCCGAGAGCGAGTTCGGCGCCTTCATGGAATACGAGGCCATGAAGGACAAGCACGACTACATGGGCCAGTTCGGGGTCGACACCGACGCCGATATCGCCCGCACCCTGGCCATGTTCGGGGGCTTCTCCGAAGGGCTGCAGCTGTTCGCCAGCTTCGCCATGCTGATGAACTTCCCGCGCTTCAACAAGATGAAGGGCATGGGCCAGATCGTCAGCTGGTCGGTGCGCGACGAGAGCCTGCATTGCGAGGGCATCATCAAGCTGTACCACGCCTTCAACCATGAGACCGGCGCGGTGACCAGGGCCGTGGCCGACGACATCGTCGACTGCTGCAAGACCGTGGTGGACATGGAGGACAAGTTCATCGACCTGGCCTTCGAGACCGGGCCGGTGCAGGGCATGACCCCGGACGACATCAAGAAATACATCCGCTTCATCGCCGACTGGCGCCTGCGCCAGCTCAAGCTGCCCGAGGTCTACGGCGCGACCGAGAACCCGCTGCCGTGGCTGCAGTCGATGCTGTCGGGGGTCGAGCACGCCAACTTCTTCGAGGCCCGCGCCACCGAATACTCCAAGGCCGCCACCAAGGGCGCCTGGCACGGCGCCGAAGGTGTGTGGGACTCCTTCGACGCCCTGATGAAGAAGCGCACCGAAGGCGCGGAGGTCTAGAGCCTGATCGGTTGAGACGGGATCGCGTCGCGATCCCGCCGATGCCGTGAATCAGGCTCTTGCATAATTCCGCCTAGGCCCGCTCCAGCCGGGCGACGAAGAAGCCGTCCAGACCGCCGTGTTCGGGCCACATGGACGGCAGGATGCGCAGCCAGCCCTCTTTCGCCAGGCCCTCGACCGGCGCGCCCACGGTCGCCGGGTCGGCGGCGGCCACACGGAAATCTGCGTGACGGCGCAGGAAGGCGATGATCTGGCTCTCGCCTTCCTCGCGCTCCAGCGAACAGACGCAATAGACCATCCGTCCGCCGGGCTTCACCCGCGCGGCCGCGGCGTCCAGCAGGCGGTGCTGCACGTCCGCCAGATCGGCCACGTCGGCGGGCCGGGTGCGGCGCAGGGCCTCGGGATTGCGGCGGTAGGTGCCGGTGGCGGTGCAGGGGGCGTCCAGAAGCACGGCGTCGAAGGTTCGCCCGTCCTCCCACTCTTCGGCGGGGATCGCGATCGCCTCGGCGGTCAAGCCTGTGCGCTCCAGGTTCTGGGTCAGGCGGCGCAGGCGGGACTCAGACCGATCGAGCGCCGTGACGGCGGCGCCCGCCGCGGCCAGTTGCAGGGTCTTGCCGCCCGGCGCTGCGCACATGTCCAGGGCGCTCTCACCCGGCTTCATGTCCAGCAGGCGGGCCGGAACGGCGGCGGCGGCGTCCTGGATCCACCAGCTTCCGTCGGCGAAGCCCGGCCATTCGGCGATGTCGCCGCGCCGGGTGGTGCGCACCGACCCGCCGGGCAGGACCACGCCCGGCAGCGCCTCTGCGAGGGCCAGGGCGTCCGCGCCGGGTTTGAGGCTCAGGTCTGTGGCCGGCTCGATCCGCCCGGCCTCCGCCAGGGCGATCAGCGCATCGACGCCGTAGGCCGCCCGCCACCGGGCGGCGATCCAGTCGGGCAGGTTGGCTTCGGCGGCGGTCTTGTCCGGACCGTCCCGGCCGATGCCGCGCAGCACCGCATTGACCAGACCCTTGTAGGGCCGGGTCTTGACGTCCCGCTCGGCTAGCTTCACCGCCGAGGACACGGCGGCGAAGTCCGGGGTGTTCAGCACCATGGTCTGGGCCAAAGCCACGCGCAGGATTGTGCGCACCGCCAGCGGCGGGCCCTTCTTCAGGCGACGGTCCAGGATGGCGTCGATCTCGCCCAGACGGCGCAGGGCGGCCATGGCCACGGCCCGGGCGAAGGCGCGGTCCTGGGGCGACAGGCCCTTCAGTTCGCGGAAGTTCAGCGCCTCGTCCATGCCGCCGCGTCGCTCCAGTGCGGCGTTCAGCAGCACGCCGGCGGCGATGCGGGCCTCGATCCCGCCCTCGTTCGTTTCACTCAAACCGTCACCTGCGTGCCCATCTCGACCACGCGGCCGGCGGGGATATGGAAGAAGTCCGTGGGATTGGCGGCGTTGCGCATCAGGAACACATACAGCTTGTCCTGCCAGTGCGGCATGTTCTTGCCCGGCGCCGGCGCCACGGAGCGGCGCCCCAGGAAGAAGCTGGTCGACATGATGTCGAACTTCAGCCCCTGCTTGCGGCACAGGCCTAGGGCCTTGGGCACATTGGGACTCTCCATGAAGCCGTAGTTGATCGTCAGGCGCTTGAAGTCGTCATTGATGAGCTCGATCTCGATGCGCTTCTCCTTGGACACGCGCGGCCGGTCCAGGGTGCGCACCGTCAGGATGATGTTCTTCTCGTGCAGCACCTTGTTGTGCTTGAGATTGTGCATCAGGGCGACCGGCGCCACGTCCGGGTCCGAGGTCAGGAAGATGGCCGTGCCCGGCGCCCGGTACGGCGGGCGGGCGCCCAGCATCTCGATCAGATCCGCCATGGGCAGGCTGTCCTTGCGGGCCTTGTCGGTCAGCAGCCGGGTGCCCCGCGTCCATGTCCACATGACCAGGACGATGGCGCCGCCGATGGCCAGGGGCGCCCAGGCGCCGTCGGGAATCTTCATCAGGTTCGAGCCGAAGAAGGCCAGGTCGATGAGCAGGAACGGAGTCAGCGCCAGGATGCTGACCACCAGGCTCCGCTTCCACATGTAGCGCACTATGAAGAAGGCCAGCAGGCTGTCCACGAACATGGCCCCCGTGACCGCCACCCCGTAGGCGCCCGCCAGCTGGGACGAGGTGGGGAACATGGCCAGCAGCAGCAGCACGCCGGCCAGCATCATCATGTTCACCGACGGCACGAAGATCTGGCCGGCCTGGGTCTCGGAGGTGCGGCGGATGTTCATGCGGGGCAGGAGGCCCAGCTGGACCGCCTGCTGGGTGATGGAGAAGGCGCCGGTGATCACCGCCTGGCTGGCGATGATGGTGGCCAGGGTGGCCATGATCAGGATGGGCCAGTAGGCCGCCTGGGGCACCATCATCCAGAACAGGTTCTCCACCGCCGCCGGCCGGGACAGGGCCAGCGCGCCCTGACCCAGATAGTTCAGCATCAGGCAGGGCAGCACCACCGCCAGCCAGCCCAGGCGGATGGGGGCCTTCCCGAAATGGCCCATGTCCGTATAGAGCGCCTCCGCGCCGGTGACGGCCAGGAACACGCTGCCCAGGATGATGAATCCCAGGAAGCCGTTGTCGATCAGGAACAGCGCGCCGTAGTGGGGTGACAGGCCCCTCAGAATCGAGGGCTCGCCGACGATGTGCATGAGCCCCAGCCCCGCCAGGATCAGGAACCACACCGTGGTGATCGGGCCGAACGCCTTGGCCAGCCCGGCCGTGCCGCGCGACTGGACCATGAACAGGGTGATCAGGATGCCCGCGGTGATGGGCAGGACGAAGGGGGTCAGAATCCGGCCGAGGCCCGGCGCCTCGCGCAAGCCCTCCACCGCTGACAGCACCGACACCGCCGGGGTCAGCACCCCGTCGGCGTAGAACAGGGCCGCCCCGCACAGACCCAGGAAGAAGATCAGGGTCGAGCGCCGCCCGAAGCTGCGCTGGGCCAGCGACATCAGCGACAGGGTGCCGCCTTCACCCTTGTTGTCCGCCCGCATCAGGAAGATGACATACTTGATCGTCACCACCAGGATCAGGGCCCAGAAAATAAGGGACAGGACGCCCAGCACCGCCATCTCGGGCGCGCCCGAGGTGCGGGACAGGGATTCGCGCATGGCGTAGAGCGGACTGGTGCCGATGTCCCCGAACACCACGCCGATGGCGCCCACCGTCAGGGCGAGCAGAGGCCCGCGCCCGTGGCCGGAGCCGTGCGATGTCGAATGTTCGGAAGCGCCGTCTGGCGTGGGCGAAGCGGCGGGAGAGGCGCCGTTTTCGCCGGGAACAGTCCCAGCCATTCATGATCCTCCGGCGTCGCGGCGGCGACAGCCATCAAAGCGGCGGGGCTTTACGCCCTTTAGGCACCGGGTTCAATCGCGGAGGCTCAATTTTTGTTGCGCCGCACAACGTCGCGGGTTTGTGAAACCGGGCTTTCCCCCCTATCTGTTGGGACGGAGCCGGACCATGTCAGACAGCCAGAGATTTCCCGTCGCCGCCCACACCCTGGCCTATCTGGCGCACAAGGGGGCGTTCGACGCCGCCGCCGCCGCGCCTTCCTCGGTCCTGGCGGCCTCCATCCCCACCAATCCGGTGGTCATCCGCCGGGTCACGGCCATGCTGGCCCGGGCCGGGCTGATCGCCACGCGGCCCGGCTCCGGCGGCGGCGCCTGGCTGACGCGGCGGCCCGAGACCATCACCCTGGACATGGTGCTCAAGGCCGTGAACGGCTGCGCCCATCTTGGCTCACCGCCCGCCGGGGCCAAGGGATGCCCCGTGGGCCAGCACATCCCCCGCCAGGTGGCCAAGGCCCTGACCGCGGCCGAGGACGCGGCGGCCCACGCCCTGTCGCGCATCACCATCGCCGACCTGCTGGCCCAGAACCCGCCGTCCCTGGCCGGGATCCGGTTGCCCACGGCGTGAGCGCGCCGACCCCGCGGCCCCTGATGCTGATCACCGGCGCCTCGGCCGGGCTGGGCGAGGGCTTCGCGCGCCTGTATGCGGCCCACGGCTGGGACCTCGCCCTGACCGCCCGCCGGGCTGATAGGCTGGATGCCGTTGCCGCCGAGCTGCGCGCCCGTCACGGCGCCCAGGTGCTGACCATCCCTCTCGATCTGGCCGAACCCGGCGCCCCTGACCGGCTGGTCGACGCGGTGGAGGCCGGGGGCCGCCATGTGGACGGTCTTATCAACAATGCGGGCTACAGCCTGACCGGCGGCTTCCTGAGCCTGTCGCCGGCCCAGCATGCGGGCATGCTCGCGGTGATGGCCGCAGCCCCTGTCGCCCTGTCCCGCCGGGTGGCGCCGGGAATGGCGGCGCGCGGCTTCGGGCGCATCCTCAATGTGGCGTCCCTGGCGGGTTTCCTGCCCGCCACTGGGGGCGACACCCTGTACGGCCCGCTCAAGAGCTTCCTGATCAAGGCGTCCCAGGGCCTGCATCTGGAGCTGAAGCGGACCGGGGTGCACGTCACCGTCCTGTGTCCCGGCTACACCCTGACGGAGTTCCACGACGTCAACGGTTCACGCGAGGCGGTCAGCCGCGCCTATCCCCGCTGGATGTGGATGGACGCCGAACCTGTCATCCGCGCAGGCTACGAGGCCTGCGAGGCCAACCGGCCGGTGGAGATTCCCGGCGCCTTCAACCGCTTCATGTCCATCGCCGCGCGCGTCACGCCCACGGGATGGGCGCTGAAGATGGCGGACCGGCACGCGCGGCGTCTGGCGCGCTTGCCTCAGACCGGCGGCGGCGGACCGAACCTGCCGGCCTGATAATCCTGCACCGCCTGGACGATCTCCTCGCGGGTGTTCATCACGAACGGCCCGTGGGCGAAGACGGGCTCGCCGATGGGCGCCGCATGGCCCAGCAGGACCACCGCGTCGCTTGAGGCCTCGATGCGCACCGCGTCGCCGTCATCGTTCAGCGCGGCCAGGTTCCAGGCGGCGACCGGAGAGCCTCCCACCGTCACATCACCCCGGACCCCATAGAAGAAGACGTTCCGCTCCCGGGCGACCGGCGCCTCGAAGATCCCGCCTGCCTTCAGCCGCACCACCGCCATGTGGATGTCGATCAGGGACTGGATCGGCGCCTCGGTCCCGGCCCAGCGGCCGGACACCGCCTCGACGGTGACGCGGCCCTCGTCCAGCTCAACCTTTGGAATGTCCGGCGCCTGGAGCCCCACATAGTTGGGCGCCGTCATCTTCAGTCGTGACGGCAGGTTCACCCACAGCTGCAGGATCTCCATGGGCCCGCCGTCGCGCTTGAAGCTGGCGGGGGACAGTTCGGCGTGGATCAGGCCAGAGCCGGCCGTCATCCACTGCACGCCGCCCGGCCCGATGATGCTCTCGCCGCCGCCGCTGTCCGCGTGGGACAGTTCACCGTCCAGAATGAAGGTGACGGTCTCGAAGCCCCTGTGCGGGTGCGGCCCGAACGGCAGGCCCCGGTTGTTCGGGGCGTAGGTCTGGGGCCCGTGGTGGTTCAGGAACAGGAACGGATCCACCTGCGGCAGGTCCGGTCCCGGCAGCGGGCGGCGGGTGATCAGATCGCCGATGTCATCCCGCTGGGCGGGGTGCAGGCGGGCGACGGTGCGGGATGTGAGCGCGGTCATCCGCCACAGATAATGTGGCGGATGCGCCCTGACCAGATGTCTTCAGGCGTGAGCGGTCAGCGTCCGGCCTTGCGGCGGGCGTAGCGGGCGTCGCGGGCCGCCTTCTGTTCGGCCTTGGTCAGGGCCTTGCGTTCCTTGCGGGCGCCGCGACGTTCGGCGTCGACGGCCTCCTGGGCTTCCTGGACCTCAGCCTCGCGGGCGGCGGCCTTCTCGGCGGCCAGACGCTTCTTCTCGGCCTTCTCAGCCTCGTGCTGAGCCCGGATGGCCTCCTTCTCGGCGGCGCGCTTGGCGGCCAGCTTGTCGAACTCGGGGTCCGGCTGGGCGGGCTTGGGCTTGAAGCCTTCCAGAAGCGCCTTCTTGCGGGCCTGCTGGGCCGCGATGCGGTCGGTGAAGCCGGTTTGTTTCAGATCTCTCATGCGGAGCGAGAATTTCCAGTGCTGCGTGCGGCGCGGTTCTCCGGAATCCGGGGGCGGCGCTCAGGGATGCGCGGGCTAACGCGGAATTGGGGCCGTAATCAAGACAACGCGCGAGAAAGACTCAGGCTCCGGCCTTTTGCGCAAAGCCCCAGGCGGCCTCCGACAGGGGGTGAACCTGCGCCGCGGTGGCCACCGCCTGGGGGCTGGAGGCGGTCCCGTCGCGCACCCGCCCGGCGATCCCCTGGCAGATGGCGGCCAGCCGGAACAGGTTGTAGGCCATCAGCCAGTCCAGGTTGTCCGGCCGCATGCCGGTGGCGTCGGCGTACCGGTCCACCGTCTCCTCCACCGTGGGAATGCCCAGCGCCTTCAGGTCCGCCCCGCCAACGCCGTTGCGCTGGCTGGCGGGAATGACCCAGCCGATCAGGTAGTAGGACAGGTCCGCCATGGGATCGCCCAGGGTCGACAGCTCCCAGTCCAGCACCGCCAGAACCTCGGGCCGGTCGGGCGCCAGAATCATGTTGTCCAGCCGCCAGTCGCCGTGGACGATCCGCGCGGGGCTCTCCGGCGGCAAGCTGTCGGGCAGGAAGGCCATCAGCCGGTCCATGGCTGGAATGGTCTCGGTCTCCGACGCCGCATACTGTTTGGACCACCGCCCCACCTGCCGCGCGAAATAGTTGCCGGGCCGGCCGTAGTCGCCCAGGCCCGCCGCCTCGGGATCAATGGCGTGCAGCCGGGCCAGGGCGTCCGTCTGGGCCTCATAGATCGCCCGCCGCTGATCGGGCGCCATGCCCGGCAGCTTCAGGTCCCACAGGACGCGGCCCTCCACCTTGTCCATCACATAGAACATGGAGCCGATGACCTCCGCGTCCTCGCACAGGGCGTAAGGCCGGGCGACGGGAAAGCCTTGCTTGGCCAGGGCCGAGATGACCCGGAACTCCCGGTCCACCGCATGGGCAGACGGCAGCAAATTGCCCGGCGGCTTGCGGCGCAGGACATAGGTGCGGCCCGGGGTGACCAGCTCATAGGTGGGGTTCGACTGCCCGCCCTTGAACTGGTTGACGGTCAGCGGCCCGGCGTAGTCCGCCACGTGGTTCGCCATCCAGCGCTCCAGCGCGGCTGTGTCGAAGGCGTGGCGGGGATCGACGGGGCGGGTGCCGGCGAAGGCGGCCTGGGGGTCGGGCGTTTCCATGGTTTCTTCTTTGCTTGGGATCAGGCGGCGGCGATGGCGGCGCGGACCGCCTTGTTCCAGCCGGTCAGGAGGCGGTCGCGTTCATCCGGCTTCATGCGGGGCGTCCAGCAGGCCGGCGCTTCGCCCGAGGCCCGGGGCAGGTCGGCGGTCAGGCCGCAGCCCAGCGCCGCCAGCCGCGCGGCGCCCAGGGCGGTCATCTCCTGAAAGGCGGGACGCTCCACCGTCACCTCGCAGATGTCGGCGACGAACTGCATGGCGAAGGCGTTGGCGGTGACCCCGCCGTCCACTTTCAGCACCGCCGGGCGCGGCGAACCGTCGGCGGCGAGCGCATCCAGCAGATCCCGGGTCTGATAGGCCAGGGACTCCAGCCCCGCCCGCACCACATGGGCCGGACCGGTCCCCCGCGACAGGCCGGTGATGGCCCCGCGCGCCTCGGCGTTCCACCACGGCGCGCCCAGCCCCGTGAAGCCGGGGACCAGATAGACCCCGCCGTTGTCGCTCAGGGACTGCGCCACCCCTTCGGAGTCCCGTGACGCCCCGATCAGGCCCATCTGATCCCGCAGCCACTGGATCGTCGACCCGGCCGAAAAGATCGCGCCCTCCAGCGCATAGGCAGTGCGGCCGCCGACCCGGTAGCCCAGGGTCGTCAACAGTCGATTGGTGGAGGCCACCGGCGCGTCGCCCGTATTGACCACCAGAAAGGCCCCGGTGCCGTAGGTGATCTTGGCCTCGCCCGCCTCCAGCGCCCCGTGGCCCACCAGCGCCGCCTGCTGGTCGCCCGCGCATCCGGCGATGGGCAGGGCGTGGCCGAACAGGCTGGGCTCGCTTTCGCCCAGCACCTCGGCGCAGCCGCGGATCTCGGGCAGGGCGGCGGCCGGAACCCGGAACAGGTCGCACAGGTCATCGCGCCACTGCACCGTCTTCAGGTCCATCAGCAAGGTGCGCGAGGCGTTGGAGGCGTCGGTGACGAAGCTGCGCCCGCCGGTCAGGTTCCAGATCAGCCAGGCGTCGATGGTGCCCAGGCACAGCTCGCCTGCCTCAGCCCGGTCGCGGGCGCCGGGAACCGCATCCAGCAGCCAGGCGAATTTGGTCGCCGAGAAATAGGGATCCAGCACCAGTCCCGTGGCCGCCTGGACCATGGCCTCATGACCCCCCTCGCGCAGCTCCGCGGCCACGTCGGCGGTGCGACGGTCCTGCCAGACCACGGCCCGGTGCAGCGGCTCGCCGGTCTTGCGGTCCCACAGCACGGCGGTTTCGCGCTGGTTGGTGATGCCGATGGCCGAGAACCGGGCCGCGCCGCCCGCCTTGCGGATCACCTCGCGGCAGGTCTGCAGGGTGGCGCGCCAGATCTCCGCGGCGTCGTGCTCGACCCAGCCGGACTGCGGGAAATGTTGCGCCAGCTCGATCTGGCTGACGGCCAGGGGGCGCACCGCGTCCTCCACCGCCCCCTCAAAAGCGATGGCGCGGGTGGAGGTGGTGCCCTGGTCGATGGCGAGGATCAGTCCGCTCATGGAAGCCATCTTAGCGATGATCCGCGCGTTACGCTAAGTGAGGTTCATGGCCGATTCCGCTCCCTCATACGAAGGCGTCCTCGACGCCGCCCGCCAGATCGCTCCCGCCGCCGTGCGCACGCCCCTGATCGAGCATCCCGCCCTCAACGACCGGGTCGGAGGGCGCGTGCTGCTGAAGGCCGAAACCCTGCAGGTGGCGGGCAGCTTCAAGTTCCGCGGCGCCTGTAACCGCATCAGCCGGCTGACCGACGAGGAGAAAGCCCGGGGCGTCGTGGCATATTCCTCGGGCAACCACGCCCAGGGGGTCGCGGCGGCCGCGCGCGCGGTCGGAACCCGCGCCCTGATCGTCATGCCGTCCGATTCTCCCGCCGTGAAGGTGGAGGGCGTTCGGGCCTTCGGCGGGGAGGTACGCCTCTACGACCGCTGGACCGAAAGCCGCGAGGCCATCGGCGCCGAGATCGCCCGGGAGCGGGGCGCGGTGCTGGTGCCGCCCTTCGACGACCCCTTCGTCATCGAGGGGCAGGGGACCACGGCGCTGGAGATTCTCGATCAGGCCGGGGCCATGGGCGCGGGACCGCTGAATCAACTGTTGTGCGGCGCATCGGGCGGCGGCCTTCTGGCGGGAATCAACCTTGTCATGGAGGCCCGGAGCCCGGAGACCCGCGTCGTGGTGGTGGAGCCCGCCGGCTTCGACGACCACGGCCGCTCCCTGGCCCAGGGCGCCCGCGCCACCTACGGCGAGGCGACCCCCTCCATCTGCGACGCCCTCATGGCGCCCATGCCGGGCGAACTGACCTTCCCCATCAATCAGCGCCGGGTGCAGGACGCCCTGACCGTCACCGACGCCGAGGTGGCCGAGGCCATGCGTTTCGCCTTCCGCTGGCTGAAACTGGTGGTGGAGCCCGGCGGCGCGGTGTCTTTGGCGGCCCTGCTGGCGGACAGGATTGCGGCCCGGGACCGCACCACCGTGGTCATGCTGACCGGCGGCAATGTGGACCCGGCGCTCTATTCCGCCATTATCGAGAACCGTTTTCCCGGAGATACGCCATGACGCCCATCGCCCCGTCCGCCCTGTCCGGTCTCATCGGAACCGAGGTGGGCGTCTCGGACTGGATCACCGTTGATCAGGCCCGCATCGACGCCTTCGCCGACATCACCGAGGACCGCCAGTTCATCCATGTGGACCCGGAGAGGGCGAAAGCCACGCCCTTCGGCGGAACCATCGCCCACGGCTTCCTGACCCTGTCGCTGCTGTCGCGCATGTCCTTCGACGGCGTCGCCCCGCTGGAGGGCGTGGTGATGGGCGTCAACTATGGATTCGACAAGGTCCGCTTCCTCGCCCCCGTGCCGTCCGGCGCTCGGGTCCGCGCCCGGTTCAAGCTGATGTCCGCCGAGGACAAGGGCGGCGGCCGCTGGCTGCTGAAACACGAGGTCGCCGTCGACATCGAAGGCGCCGACAAGCCCGCCCTCATCGCCGAATGGCTGGGCATGCAGGTGGTGGGTTAGTCTGCCGCCCTGAACGACTCCAGCCGCGCATCCAGACCCGCCCGCACCGCCGGCCATTCGTCGGCGAGGATCGAGTAGATCACGGAGCTGCGGACCCGGCCCGTCCAGGTGACCAGGTGGTTTCTCAGAATCCCTTCCTCCACCGCCCCGAGTTTGGTCATGGCGGCGCGGCTCCGGCTGTTGATCGCATCGACCTGGAAGGCGACCCGGCCGACGCCGCAGGCGAAGGCATGATCCAGCAGCAGGCGCTTGGCCGCCGGGTTGACGACCCCGCCCCGCGCCGACGGTCGATAGTAGGTCGTGCCGATCTCCACCGCCCCGTCCCCGGGCCGAATGTCCATGAAGGTGCTGAGACCGACGACCTCTCCGCCATGGACCACGGCGAACGGGATGCGCGATCCTGCCGCCTGCTGCGCCCGCAAGGTCTCCCAGCCGGCGTCAAACCGGTCACCACCCAGCGAGGTGTAGTAGAACGTCGGCCACAGCTCCGGGTCTGCGTCGCAGGCCGTGCGCAGCGGCTCCTTGTGGTGGTCCTCGAAGGGCTCAAGCCGGACAAAACGGTTCTCCAGAACCGCTGTCCGAAGCTTCATTCCCCCAGACACCGCAGCGCCACTTCCAGATTCTTCAGCCCGTCCTGACCGGTGACGGCGGGGGGCTCCCCGGTGCGGATGGCGTGCACGAACGCCTCCAGCTCCATCTTCAGGGGTTCGGCGGGCCAGCTGTTCAGCATGCGGGTGGAGTAGGAGCCGTCGGCCTGCTGGCCGAAATACTCGGTCACCTGACGGGTGATCAGGTCCGCCACCACGAACTTGCCTCGCGTGGCCACCTGCAGGGTGCGGGTCTTGTAGGGGGTCAGCCAGTTGGTGGTGATGTGGGCGATGACCCCGTTCTCAAGCCGGAATTGCAGCAGGGCGGTGTCCTCGCGCTCGGCCCGGGTGCGCGCCAGCTGCGGCTGGACCTCGGTGATCTCCGAGCCTGTCAGGTGGCGGATGATGTCGATGTCGTGCACCGCCAGGTCGATGACCACGCCCACCTCGCCCATGCGCGGCGGGAAGGGCCCGACCCGCGTCACCTGGATGGAGATGACGTCTTCGTCGGCGATGGCCCGGCGCACTGTCTCCACCGCCGGATTGAAGCGCTCCACATGGCCCACCATCAACACGCGGTCATTGGCCTTGGCGGCGTCGATCATGCGCTGGGCGTCCCTGATCGTGGGCGCGATGGGCTTCTCCACCAGCACGTGGACGCCCTTTTCCAGCAGAGCCACGCCCAGGTCGGCGTGGAAGCGGTTGGGCGTCGCCACCACCGCGCAGTCCAGCCCGGCGTCCACAAAGGCCTCGGCGGTGGTCACGGCCTCGGCGCCATACAGGTCGGCCACGCCCTGGCCCGTCACGGCGTCGGGGTCGAGGATGGTGGTCAGGTCAACGTCGCGGAGCTCGGCCAGGACGCGGGCGTGGTTGCGGCCCATGACGCCGGCGCCGGCGACGCCGGCCTTGAGGGTCTGGGGAACGGACTGGGGCATGGCTCTGGCCTCGGCTGAAAACTCTGGCCGCGTCCTAACAAGCCAGAGCCCGCCGCGCCACGCCCGCCCGCTCAACTCCGGTTGCGGCTTGCTACGCGTTAACCTTTTTCTCTAGGGTGCCGCCGGAAGCTTTGGGGAGGGCTGAAGGATGGATCAGGACGTCCTGCCGGTGATCCTGTGCGGCGGGTCCGGCTCGCGCCTGTGGCCCCTGTCCACCGCCGAGCGGCCCAAGCCCTTCCACTCCCTCGCAGGCGACGAAACCCTGCTGCAGGCCACTGTCCGCCGGTTGCGGCCCTCGCCCGCCGCGCCGTTCCTGGCCCCGATCATCGTCTGTGCCGCCGCCCACGAGGATCTGGTGCGGGCCCAGCTGCGCGCCATCGGGGTGCGCCCGGCCAGGGTGCTGGTGGAGGTGGAGCCCGGCGGCACCGCCCTGGCCACCGCCTGCGCCGTCCGGGCGGCCACAGAGATCGCGCCGGACGCCACCGTCCTGATCGCGCCCGCCGACCACCACATCAAGGATGATCAGGGCTTTCGCGCCGCCGTCATGGCTGCCGCCGAGGATGCGGGCGACGAGATCGTCCTGTTCTCGGCCCGTCCGGAGTCTCCCGAGACCGGCTACGGCTACATGCGGCGGGGCCGGCCCCTGTCCGGCGCCCTCCACCATATCGAGCGGTTCATCGAGAAACCCCCGCTGGAGACCGCAACCGCCCTGATCGCAGAAGGCGGCTGGGGCTGGAACATGGGCCTGTTTCTGGGCCGCCCGGCCGCCTTTCAGGACCAGATCGGCCGCCATGCCCCGACGGTCGCCGCCCGCGCCGAAGCCGCCTGGTCGGGCGCCGAAAGACGCGGCGCGCGCATCGCCCTGGCCGCCGCGCCCGGCCCGTCGCTCTCGCTGGACCGGGCGGTGATCGAGCACAGCGACCGGCTGGCCATGAGGACCTGCGACGTGGGCTGGCGCGACGTGGGCTGCTGGAGCGCCCTGTGGTCAGCCGCGGGCCGCGACCCGGCGGACAATCACCTGCAGGGGTCGGCCACGGCGGTGGAGTCCTCCGGCTGTCTGGTCTGGAGCGGTGGCGGGGCCCCGGTGGCGGTCATCGGCATGACCGATGTGGTGGTGGTCTCCACCCCCAGCGGCGTGCTGGTCATGCCCCGGTCACGCGCCCAGCAGGTCGGGGCCCTGTCCACAGACCTGCAATCCGGGCCTTTAATTCCGCTGTCGATGAATTAGGGTCCGACCCCGAACAGGGAGCACCCCATGATCTTCACCGACCGCCGCTGGACCTCCGATGAGCTGAGCCTCTACGCCCGCGACTATGCGGGCGCCGAGGGGCCGGCGCGCCTGCCGGTGATCGTCATCCACGGCCTGACCCGCAACAGCGCCGATTTCGGGACCATCGCCCCGCTGATCGCCGCAACGGGCCGCCGGGTACTGGCGCTGGACGTGCGCGGGCGGGGCCGGTCGGACCGCGCCGCCGATCCCATGACCTATCAGCCCCCGGTCTACGCCAGGGACGTGCTGGCCCTCATGGATCAGGCGGGGATCGCGCGGGCGGTGTTCCTGGGCACCTCCATGGGCGGTCTGATCACCATGGCCCTGACCGCCGCGGCGCC
>NZ_PNLV01000019.1 GCF_013823285.1 Brevundimonas sp.
CCTGCTGCCCGCGTCCCTGTTCGTGCTGGTGGTCATCGTCCTGACCGCGCCGCTGTGGGCGCCAGGCGTGCGGTGGGAGCCCTACGCCAAGCATGTGATCGCCTCGGCCGCCTATCTGGAGAACTGGTATCTGATCAGGTTCTCCACCGACTATCTGACCCGCGACGCGGCCACCCCGCCGGTCCAGCACTACTGGGCTATGGCGGTTCAGGTTCAGGCGCTGGCCTTCTTCGGGGTGGCCATGTGGGGCCTGGCCTGGGCGCTGGGCAAGACCGCTATCGACCGCACCAAGGCGGTGACGGGGTTCCTGATCCTGATGTTCGCGGGCTCGCTGGCCTGGTCGGTGATCCATACGGCGCGGGATCAGCCCGCCGCCTATTTCGACACCTTCGCCCGGCTGTGGGAGTTCGCCCTGGGCGGCATCGTCGCCCTGATCCTGCCGCGGCTGAAGCTGGGCGAGGGGATGCGGCTGATCGTCGGCTGGCTGGGCCTGGCCCTGATCGTGTCGTGCGGATTTCTGCTGCAGGTCTCCACCGTGTTTCCCGGCTATGCGGCCCTGTGGCCGACGCTGGGCGCGGCCATGGTGCTGATCGGCGGACTGGGCGTCAGCCGCTACGGCGTGGCGCGGCTGCTGGGCAGCCGTCCGTTCACCTGGCTGGGGGACCGGTCCTACGGGCTTTATCTGTGGCACTGGCCGATCCTGCTGGCCTATCTGGCGATCAGCGAGCGCACCGTGGCCACGCCGCTGGCGGGTCTGGTCATCATGGGCGTGTCCATCCTGGCGGCCGACCTGACCCTGCGCTTCATCGAGGGACCGACGCGGTATCTCAGCGATGCAAAACCCTGGCGCATCGTGATCGCCGGGGCGGCCACGGTGGCCGTGGCCGGCGGGGTCGCCGTGGGCTGGATCGGCTACACCAAATTCCAGGCCCGCGCCGAATGGGCGCGGCTGGCGGATGCGGACGCATACCCTGGCGCCGCCGCCTTCGGCCGCGACATCCCGGAAGCGCCGGTGACCCCCGGCCCGTTCACCGTGCGCGCCGACCGGCCCGAGCTCTATGACAACGGCTGCCACCAGTCCGAGACCGGGACCGCCACGCCCAACTGCGTCTATGGCGACCCGGACGCGCCCCATACCCTGGCGGTGGTGGGCGGCTCGCACGTGACCCAGTGGTTCCCGGCCTTGCTGGGCGCGGTGGAGGGATCGGACTGGAAGCTGATGATCTTCACCAAGAGCGCCTGCCTGTTCCGCGAGACGCCCGAGCCGCACGAGCCGCCGTCCTGTGCCCAATGGAACCGCAATGTCATGGCCGAGCTGGAGCGTATCCGCCCCGACGCGGTCTTCACCACCACCACCCGCGGCGAATATGCGGCCGATGAGATCGCGCCGGGCTACATCGAACGCTGGCGCGCGCTGGAGGCGCTGGGCATTCCCATCGTCGGCATGCGCGACACCCCGTGGTTCCAGTTCGATGTGGCCGAGTGCGTGGAGCGGTTCGGCCGGGGCGCGGCGCGCTGCTCACGGGCGCGGGTTGATCTGCTGTCGCCGGAGAACCCGACGCTGCAGGTGACGGAGATCGAGGGTCTGTATCCGCTCGATTTCTCGCGCTTCTTCTGTGACGAGACCACCTGTCCGGCGGTGGTGGGCAACGTCATGGTCTATCACGACACACACCATTTCGGGTCGACCTACGCCCGCTCGCTGGCGTCGATGCTGAGGGACGAACTGATGCCCGTGCTGGACCGGATCGCAGGCAGGAATCCCTGACCGCTCATCCCCGCGAAAGCGGGGGCCCAGTGCTTTGGGTGTTGCAGCGGATCAGGATCAGGTGACATCCGTCAGTCCTGAAGCTCCGGCGCCACGCTGGACAGGACTGGGTCCCCGCTTTCGCGGGGATGAGCGGATGTGAAATCCTGAGCAGTGGGACCCTAAACCGCCACCGCCGTGGTGCCCTTGATGAAGCCGCCGCCCAGAAGGCGGTCGGGATCGGCGGGGTCGTAGAGGACGCAGGCCTGGCCCGGGGCCACGCCTTCCTCGCCCTCATGGAACACCACGGCCACCGCGCCGTCTTCCATGGCAAGGCGGGCGGGGGAGGGATCGCGGGTGGAGCGCACGCGGGCCAGCACGGCCGCGCCGTCGCGGGCCGCTTCCTCGATGGATGCCTGGTCGCCCAGCCAGTTGGTTTCCTCCAGCGTCAGGGACGCGGTCAGCAGCGCCTCGCGCGGGCCGACGATGACGCGGCGGGTTTCCGGGTCCAGCTTGACGACGAAGAGGGGCTCGCCCACCGCCACGTTCAGACCGCGGCGCTGGCCGATGGTGTAGTCGGTGATGCCCGCGTGCGTGCCCAGCACGCGGCCGTCCATGTGGACGATCTCGCCGGCCTCGCGCCCCTGCGGCCGGAGCCGGTCGATCAGGGTGCGGTAGTCGCCGGTGGGCACGAAACAGATGTCCTGGCTGTCTGGCTTGGCCGCGATCTTCAGGCCCAGCTCGGCCGCCACGCCGCGCACCTGGGGCTTGTCCAGATCGGCCAGGGGAAAGCGCAGATAGTCCAGTTGGTCCGCCGTGGTGGCGAACAGGAAATAGGACTGGTCGCGGGAGTGATCGACCGCCTTGCGCATCTGGACGCGGCCGTCGGGCCCGATGGCGCGGCGCACATAGTGGCCGGTGGCCATGGCCTCGGCGCCCAGGTCGCGGGCCACGTCTAGCAGGTCGCGGAACTTCACCGTCTGATTGCAGCGGATGCAGGGCACCGGAGTCTGGCCGCGCAGATAGCTGTCGGCGAACTGGTCGATGACCGCATCGCGGAAGCGGCTTTCATAATCCAGCACATAGTGGGGGATGCCGATCATTTCGGCGGCCAGCCGGGCGTCGTGGATGTCCTGGCCGGCGCAGCAGGCGCCCTTTTTCTTGAGGGCCGCGCCGTGGTCGTAAAGCTGCAGCGTCACGCCCACCACGTCGTAGCCGGCCTTCGCCAGCAGGGCCGCCACGACGGTGGAGTCCACCCCGCCCGACATGGCCGCCACCACCCGCGCGCCCACGGGCAGGCCCACGGCCGCGCGCGCGGCCTCGACCGCCGCGTCCATGTCGGCGCGGGCGATGTCAGGCACAGGGCAGAGGGGCTCCATCAGGGTCATGGGCGCCATTTAGGGGTTAAAGAGGGAAAATTCGAGGCTGCGGCCAAAGGAAAGGGCCGCGTCCTTTCGGACACGGCCCTGAAACCTTCGGAGAAACCGCGACTACTGGCGGTAATGCTGGATGCGCGTGGTGCGCAGGCCCTGCATGCCCCATTTGTCGATCGCCTTCTGCCAGGCGATGAATTCCTCGGCGGTCAGACGATAGCGCTCAAGGGCGTCCTCGAGCGAGATCAGACCGCCGCGCACGGCGGCGACCACCTCCGCCTTGCGGCGGATGACCCAACGATCGGTGTTGGGCGGCGGCAGGTCGGCGAGGGTCAGCGGGGTGCCCGTCGGGCCCACCACATACTTCTCGCCGCGGTTATTTAGGCGCTGTTCTTTCAGCATGGGCTTGAGCCTCGTACGTCACCATCACGGTCATGAGCATAGGCCGACGCCCTAAAAGGCCGCTTAAGCGCCTTGGTGAACAGAAAGATAAAATCCACCGTTTCCCAAGGGATTCCACCCGGTTTGCTTAGGCAATGATTCATCGACTCTAACGATTACTTGCCCGCGTATCAGCGTTTGATCCGCAGCAGTTCCTCCAGCATCTCGTCCGCCGTGGTGATGATCTTGGACGAAGCCGAATAGGCGCGCTGGGTCGTGATCAGCCCTGTGAACTCGGTGGACAGGTCCACCGTCGAGGCCTCCAGCTGCGAGGCGCCGATGAAGCCGGCCCCGCCCGAGCCGGGCGCCTTGAGGTTGTAGGTGCCGCTGCCCTGGGTGACGCGATAGGCGTTGCCGTTCACCGGGCTGAGGCTGTCGGGGCTGGGGAAGGTGGCCAGGGCGACCTGGGCGATCTTGCGCATCACGCCATTGTCGAAAATGGCGGTGACGAAACCCTCTTCGTTGATCTGGATGTCGGTCAGATTGCCGAAGGCGGTGCCGTTGGTCAGGGTCGCCTGCACCACGGAGGCGCTGTCGTACTGGGTCAGACCGCCGGCCGAGGCGTTGAGGTCGAAGGTGATCGTCTGGTTCTGGATGCCCAGCTCGTCGGCCCAGCGGAATTCTCCCGCGGCCGGGGCGCCGCTGTCCGAGGCGCCGAAGGTCAGGCTCGCGGCCTCCGGATCGTCGAACAGGGCTGCGGCGCCCAGGGCCTGCATCGCCGGGACGTCCAGCCGGCCGTCCTGGGTGAAGGCGATGAGGCCGGAGCGCAGCTGGCCGTTGGTCAGGCCCGCGCCGGTGACGACGTCATCGGCGGGAATGGCGCGGATCTCGGCGTACCACTGGTTGGGAACGTCGCTCTTGAGGAAGGACACCGCCAGGCTGCGTTGGCCGCCCTTGGAGTCGGACACCGGGATGGTCAGTTCGAAGTCCGGGCGCACGCCGGTGCCGGTTTCGGGGTCCCACATGGCCATGGAGTTGGTGGCGGGGTCATAGGCGTTGGGCCCTGCTGTCGTGACGGCCAGGGCTTCGGGGGACACGACCTGGCTGGACCGCAGGTTGGCGTTCAGCTGGACCCGGGTGGTGGCTTCGGCCGTGCCGCCGACGGTGCCGACATTGATGGAGCGCAGGCGGTTCAGATCTGACGGATCGGTGTTGATGTTGCCTTCGCTGTCCACCGGCCAGCCCTGCAGATAGAGGCCGCCCGTGTTCTTCAGATAGCCCATCTCATCCACGCGGAAGGCGCCGGCGCGGGTGAACAGACGGGTGTCGGCGGGGGTCAGGTTTTCCGAGCGCTCGGCCACCACGAAGAAGCCCGAGCCCGAGATGCCCAGATCCGTGGACGAACTGGTCCGCTGCAACTGGCCGGCCTGGCTGATGAAGTTGCGAGTGGTGGACATGACGCCGCCCGCCGAATAGCCGGAACCCTGATTCTGGGCGTTGACCATGGTCTGGAACTCGCCCTGGGCCCGCTTGTACCCGATGGTGTTCACATTGGCGATGTTCTGGGAAATGGCGGACAGGGCGGCCGAGTTGGCGGAGAGGCCCGAGACGCCGGCGAGAAGCGCGCTATTGATGCTCATGAGAGAACTCCTGGGAAGAAATGGTTGGCTGGTGTCAGTTGAAGGGGTTCAGCGCCGAGGCGATGGAGGCCAGCAGGCTCTCCTCGTCCTCGTCGGGCGGAAGTTGAGCCTGGGCCTGTTCCTCCAGGGCGATGACATGGGTCAGGGGCACCACCGAGCGGCCGATGGTCAGGTAGGGCTGGCCGTCATACAGTTCGACTCCGGTGACGCGGCCGCGGATCAGAACCTGTGAATCCACCGCAGTGCCGCCTGCCGAGGCTGCGGTCACGCGCAGGGTGTAGACACCGCCCTCCTGAACCTGGCCGCCGCCGGTGGTCTGACCGTTCCAGGTGAAGTCGTGGATGCCCTCGGCGGTCTGGTCGGCCTTGCCGGTCCAGACCACGTCCCCATTGCCGTTCAGCACCTGCACCGTCACGTCGGCGGCGTTGGCCGCCAGTTCATAGCTCCAGGTGGCCTCGCCATTCTGATACTTCACGGCCTCCCAGGCGGCGGTGGCCTCGCGGCCGATGTAGTTGGCGGCCCCCGTCATGGCCCCGCCGCCGCTCTGTTCCAGCAGGGCGGTCAGCAGATCGTTGGTGAGCAGTTGTTGCTCGACCCCGGCCATCTGGGTCAGCTGGCCGGTGAACTGGTTGGAATCCATCGGCGACAACGGATCCTGGTTCTTCAGCTGGGCGGTCAAAAGCAGAAGAAAGGTCTCGAAGTTCGAGGCCAGCATCTGGCTGCCGGCATTCATCCGACTGCCAGCCTGGGCTGTGGAGATGGCGTCAACCATGGGTCAGACTTTCATGTCGACGCCCTCGGGCGCCAGGCTGAGGGTGGTCCAGCGCGGGGGCGCGGACACGGCGTCGGCTGTGTCCGCCAGACGCCCGGCGCCGGAGAAGGCGCGGTCGCGCCGGTCAAAGGGATGCTCGCGCCGTCCGCCGTCACGCTCGGCGAACTCCAGTGAACTGTCGGATATCTGGAAGCCCGCCGCCTCCAGTTGGCGCCGCAGTTCGTCGGCGCGGCCGCGCAACTCTGCGGCGGCGGCCGGGTTGTCAAAGACAAGGCGCGCCGTGAGCTGGCCGTCGGAGTCCACCTCCATGCGGACGTCGACCCGGCCCAGATGCGCTGGCGTCAGCACCATGTCGAAGCGGGTGGAGCGGGCCTCCAGCCGCCGCACGATCTGTGCGGACAGCATGGCGGCCGTCTCGACGCCCGCTCGCGCAAGGGTGCTCGGCAGGTGATCGCGGACCGACGCGGCGCTCTGGCTTTCGACGGCGCGAACCGGCTCGGGAGCCGCTTCACCGTCAGGCGTCGTCGGGGCAGTCGCGATGGGCGTGGCTTCAGCGCGCGCCTCTACCGGTGCGGTCCCCGGACGGGGTGGAGGCGGCACCGTGACAGCGGGGTTGGTCGGTGTGGGCGCGGCGACGGAAGACCGGGGCACCTCCCCGGACTCGGGTGTGGTGAACAGGGCGGTGCGGCCCTCGCCTTCGCGTCGGTCGCCGCGTCGGTCGCTCTGGACCGTGTCGGGGCGCGGCTGGACCAGCCGCCCGGCTTCCGGGGCGAGTGCGGTCGTCGCCGTCTGCTGACCGGCGGCGCGTACGGCCTCCGTCGCGGCGCGGGCGTCGGCGACCGAGGCCGTTCGGATCGGTTCAGGCGTGGAATCGGGGGGCGCATCGCCCTCCGCTGGTGCGGCAAGGGCGCCCGGAGTCGAAGAAGGGACGGTCTGTGTCGTCTGCGTCGTCTGCTGCGTCTGGGCGCCTTGGGCCCTTGGTGGCGAGGCGATCAAGGGGGCGACGCCGGGCTCGACGCCCCCCGGCGTCGGAGCCTGAAGCTGGCCGGCCGCCGCCGGGAGGGCGCCATCGGCCGCGTGAGCGGGGCGCGCCGGGCCTGCGTCGGGCGAAACCTGAACCGGGGGCGGGGGCGGGGGCGAGGGCGCTTCGGCCACCGGGGTCGCCTCGGGCGCGGCCGGGGCCGGCGTGGCCTCGGTGGCGCCGGCCGGGGCGCCGGTCAGGAGCGTCGGGACGGCCGGGGGAGGCGCGGGGTTCGGCGGCGGGACTATGAGCCCGGCCTGCACGGCGGCCTCCGCATCAAGCGCGACGCCTTCGCCATCCCCGGCTCCGGGGGGCTCCGCCGGGGCGCCGTCAGACGCGGCAGGGGATGCCGACCCATTGAAACGGAACGGCGCCAGGGACATGCCGGCGCTGGCCGTCGTCGAGGCGGTCGCCGTTTCGCTTTTTCCTTCGCCCTTCGACGCCATCATGGCCAGCAGCCCGGCGAAGGCGCCCCCGGCCTGACTGTCAGCCTGGCCGGACGCGGACGCACCGGTCCCGCTCCCCGGAAGAGGGGCGTTCAGCATGGCGAACAGGTCGAGCGCTGACATGGACCGGGCGGCCTTGAAACGTGAGGAATGAGGCGGCGCGTGCTGCGCCCGGAATTTCACGTGGACGTCCCAAGCAACGGCCGCGCCACAAAGGCCGGAAACTCACAAGCTGCTGATTGAATGAAAGAAAATCAGAATTCCATGGCGCGGCTCTTTCGGCCAGAGGGGCGCTTTTTGCCGTGTCGCGCACCCTTTCTTGCCCGGCGCCTGTTCTCCCGCCGACTGGCCCGGCCCTTGCGCTCTGCTCCACGCGGCTGACCGCCGTGAATTGAGAATGTCATGATGATCAATGACTTGAGCAAATGTGGACTGGACAGGGCCGGGCAAAAAACGCCCGGGCGCCAGCAGGCTTTGCCGGGTCATGATGCTGAAAGTGTGCGCGCATGTCCCTGAACATGATCATGAACACCGCCACCTCGGGCCTGATGACGGCCCAGGGTCAGTTGCGGGTGGTTTCGGACAACGTCGCCAACGTCAACACGCCCGGCTATGTGCGAAAGGTGGCGGAACAGCGGGCCATGACGACACAGGGCATGGGCGCCGGGGTCGAGATCTCGCGGGTGCGCCTGGCCACCGACCGCTTTCTCCAGGCCGCAAGCTTCAGCGCGGGGGCCGAGGCCGCGCGCCAGGGCGTGCGCTACGAATTGTTCGACCGCATCCAGAGCCTGTTTGGCAACCCGAGCGGCGGGACAGACTTCTTCAGCCAGGTGGACCAGATGTTCTCGGCCTTCGCCGTTGCGGCCGAGGACCCCATCTCTTCGCCCCGCAGGCAGGAGGCCCTGTTCCGCGCGCAGTCCCTGTTCGACGAGGCCGCCCGGATCCACACCCAGATCCAGGCCGTGCGCGAAGACGCGGATGGGCGCATAAAGAGCGCGGTGGAAGGCGCCAACCTACTGCTGCAGCAGATCGAGGCGCTGAACATCGAGATCTCCCGCGCCTCGGTGACGGGCGCCGACGCCTCCGGAGCCGAAAGCGCCCAGTCCAGGCTGATCGGCGAGCTCTCCGAACTGATGGATGTCCGCGTTGCGGCCCGCACCCAGGGCGGGGTCAGCGTCCGCACTTCCGCCGGCGTGCTGCTGGCCGGGGACGGGTACGCCACCCTGGAATATCAGCGCGCCGGGTCGGTCAACAGCGAGAGCGCCTTCTCCGAAATCTGGGTCACCGAGCCGCGCGGCACCAAGCGGTCCCTCGCCGAGAACATCACCTCGGGCGAGATCAGGGGGCTGCTGGAGTTGCGCAATGTCGACGCCCCGGCCGCGACCGAGCGCCTGGCGGAACTGGTCACGCGGGTGGCCGACGAACTGAACCGCGCCCATAACGCCAACAGCGCTGTGCCCGCCCCCGCCAGCCTGACCGGGCGGAACGTGGGCCAGTCCTTCGAGAACGCCATCGCCGGCTTTGCCGGAACCACCAACATCGCCGTGGTCGATGCGGCCGGCGTGATCCAGAACCAGGTCGAGATCGTCTTCTCGGGCGGGACCATGACGGTCAATGGCGCGGCGGCGACCCCGGCCACCTTCCTGGCGGTGCTGAACGCCGAACTGGGCGGCGCCGCCACCGCCAGCTTCACGGGCGGGGTGCTGAGCCTGGAGGCTGGAGCCGGGAATGGCGTGGTCGTGGCCGACGATCCGGACGATCCGTCCAGAAAGACCGGGCGCGGATTTTCGCACTTCTTCGGCCTGAACGATCTGGTGTCCACCGATCGGCTGGCGCTCTATGACAGCGGTCTGACCCTGACCTCGCCTCACGGCTTCACGGCCGGAGAGACCCTTAAGCTCCGCTTCACCGGCGAGACCGGCGCGCGTCTGCGCGACATCGAGATTGCGATCCCGGCGGGCGGGACAGTGAATGACCTGCTGACCGCCCTGAATGATTCCACCACAGGGGTGGGCTATTTCGGCAGCTTCTCACTGGACGCATCGGGCGCGCTGACCTTCAGCCCCACGCGAACCCCCGCGCCGCAACTGTCGGTGCTCGAGGATCGCACCACCCAGGTTCCCTCGGGCGTCTCACTCACCGAACTGTTCGGCATTGGCGGCGCGCGGGCTTCACGGGCGGACGGCTTCTCGATCCGCGCGGATATTCACCAGAGCCCTGGCCATCTCGCCCTGGCCCAACTGGACCTGGGCGCGGCGCCGGGAACCTCGGCCTTGTCCTCGGGCGACGGGCGCGGTGCACTGCTGCTGGCGGACGCCGGCCAGCACGCCGCCGCTTTCCAGGCCGCCGGAGGAGCTTCGGGCGGCCCCATCTCCATCTCGCGCTACGCATCGGAAATGGCTGGCGACATCGGCGCCAAGGCGTCAATCGCCAAGGCCCGGCAGGAAGCTTCGCAGGGGCTCTACAACGAGGCCACCGCCCGCCAGACGGCGCAGGAAGGCGTGAACCTGGACGAGGAGCTTGTGCTGATGACCACCTATCAGCAGGCCTTCAACGCCTCGGCGCGCCTTATACAGGCGGCCAGCGACATGTATGACACCCTGATGGGGATGATGCGATGACCCGTGTGTCCACCTTTGGAAACTACCAGAGCGCCCTGCTCAATCTGATGGCGGCCCAGTCGCGCGGGCTGGAGGCCCAGAAACGCCTGGCCACCGAGAAGGTCGCGGATGATCTGACAGGCTATGGCCGGGGCGCTGAAACCCTGACGGCGCTGAAGTCGGCGCAAAGCCGCATCAACGGCTTCATCCAGACCGGCGAGGCCGTGGCCGCGCGCATGACCAGCCAGGCGCTTGCCTTCGACAGGATCGCCGCCGGAGCCGACGGCGCTCGACAGGCCATCGCCGAGGCCATCGCGGCCGGCCGCGCCGACGGGTTGATGCTGGAGATGCAGTCCTATTTCCAGACCGCCCAGGACGGGCTCAACGCCAAGCACCAGGGCCGTTACCTGTTCGCCGGGGCCGACACCCAGAATCAGCCGGTCACCGTCGACATCCTGGCCGATCTGGCCGCAGCGCCGGATGTGGCCTCGGTCTTCGTCAATGACGGACTGGCGACGGTCTCCCGACTGGATGAGAACGCCACCCTCCAGACCGGTTTCCTGGCCAATGAGGTGGGGACCGAGCTGTTCCAGATCTTCCGCGAGATTCAGGAATACCACACCGGACCCAACGGCCCCCTCAATGGCCAGATCGACGACGCAACGCGCGACTTCCTCACCACCCAGCTGGGCCGGCTGCGTGCCGCCCACAGCAACGTCATCGACGTGGCGGCGCGCTCGGGGGCGATTCAGGCGCGCGTGGACTCGATCCTGACGTCCCACGACAATCAGCAGATGTCGCTGCGGGAGTTGATCAGCGACCGCACCGACGCCGACATGGCCAAGGCTGTGACTGACCTTCAGATGTCCCAGTTCTCGATCCAGGCTTCGGCTCAGGTCATCAGCCAGCTTCAGTCCTCATCCCTGCTGAACCTGTTGCGGTTCTAGCCTCGATTCAGGCGGCGAACACCCGCGCGCGGTCAGCGTCGATGGTCACGAACACCTGCTCGCCAACCGCCGGCACGCCGCCGTGCAGCCTGAGGCGCGCAGTCTGGCCGGCGGCGACCACGGTCACCTCGTGAAAGCCGCCGCCGAAGGCGGTGGAGACGATCTCGGCCGGGGCGCCCTCGAGCCACAGGCGCAGGCCTTCCGGCCGCACCATGACCATTCCCGCCCCGTCGGGCAGGCCGGGCGCGGGCACATCCCCGAATGCGGTTTCCGCCACCCCGCCAATGATGCGTGCGGGCAGGGCGTTGGCCTCCCCCAGAAGACGCGCCGCCGCCATGCTGACCGGATTGAGATAGCAGTGGCGAGGCTCGCCGACCTGCAGGATGCGGCCTTCGCTCATCAGGGCCAGGTCGTCGGCCATGAGCAGGGCTTCCTCGGCGTCGTGGGTGACGATCAGGACCGCGGCCCCCGCCGCGCGCAGGGCCGACAGGAGGGTCTGGCGCACCTCGGCCTTCAGATGGCTGTCCAGCCCCGAGAAGGGTTCGTCCAGAAGCACGGCGGCGGGCTCGCGGGCCAAGGCGCGGGCCAGGGCCACCCGTTGCTGCTCGCCGCCCGACAGCATGTGCGGCCAGGCGTCGGCGCGCGCCGCCAGCCTGACCTTCTCCAGGAGGGCCAGGGCGCGGGCGTTGCGCTCCTTGCGCGGCCGGTGCTTCAGGCCGAACGCGACGTTGGCGAGCACGCTCAGGTGGGGGAACAGCGCATAATCCTGAAAAACCAGCCCCACGCCCCGCTGTTCTGGCGGCACGTGGACGCCGGGACCGGACAGCGTCTGGCCGCCGGCGAGGATCTCGCCCTCGTCCGCAGGCTCCAGTCCCGCGATCAGGCGCAGCAGGGTGGACTTGCCGCAACCGGACGGCCCCAGCAGGCAGGTGATGCGGCCCGGGCGCAGGTCGAGGTCCGCGCCTTCAACCGCCGTCTTGGGCCCATAACGCCGCGCCACGCCCCGCGCGGACAGGGCGGGCTGGGCGAGGGCGGGGCTGGCGTTGACGTGCATATCCAAGGGGCGGGTCCGATCAGGCGGGGGCGCCGGGGCGCGAGGCGGCGACCTTCCGCGTCAGCCATACCACCGCAGGCAGGGCCATGAGAACGATGATCAGGGACGGCCAGCCCGCCTGGGGCAGGCGTTCATCCAGCGCATAGTTGTTGGCCAGCACCGCCAGGGTGTCGAAATTGAACGGCCGCAGGATCAGGGTGGCCGGCAACTCCTTCAGAACATCGATGAAGACGACCAGGGCCGCGGTCAGCAGCGAGCCCCAGGCGACGGGCAGTTGCACCGCGCGGGCGGCGCCCCCCTCGCTGCGCCCAAGGTTGCGCGCGGCCCAGACCATGTTGGGGGTGACCCGGGCCAGGCCCGCGTCGATGGGCTCCAGAGCCGCCGCCATGAGGCGCGCGGCATAGGCGTAGATCAGCAGCACGAGGCCCATGCCGAAGCCGGAGGCCGCGCCCGGGAAGGTCCGCCAGATGAACGCGGCGGGCACGAGCAGGCCGATGGCCATCACCGCGCCGGGCGTGGCGTAGCCCAGGCTGGCGATTCTCGCGGCCAGGGGCATGCTGCGCGCGCCAAGGGCCAGCGCCGCCGCCAGCACGACGGTGACCAGGGCGCCGACGGCGCCCATGGTCAGGGTGCGCCAGGCCGCCCCTCCGATGCGGGGCCATTCGGGCGTGACGTCCAGCGACGACCAGGCCAGCCAGCCGGCGGGCAGCAGCAAACCGAAGGTCAGAAGCGCCAGGCAGAACGCGGTCGCGCCCCATGCCTTGACGCCGGCGAGGGCCGTAGTGGGAAGGGGGCGCCAGCGGGCGCTGGGGCTTTCGAACCCGCGTCCCTTGCGCCCCCACCGCTCCAGCCACATCAGCAGGGCCGCCGCGCCCAGAAGCGGCAGGGCGAACTGGGCCGCGCTCGCTGTTGAGCCGTAGACGGACCAGGCGCGCACCACGCCCGTGGTCAGGGTCTGGACCGCAAGGAACTGCACCGCGCCGTAGTCGGCTAGGGTCTCCATCACCGCCAGGGCCACGCCGGCGGCCAGCGCCGGACGGGCCAGGGGCAGGGCTGCGCGCAGGAACGCCTGACGCGGCGTACAGCCCAGGGTGCGTGCAGCCTCCAACGCATGCACCGACTGATTCACGAAGGCGGCGCGCATGGCCAGATAGACGTAGGGATAGAAGGCGCAGCTGAGAATGAAGGCCGCGCCGTACAGAGTGCGCATCTCGAATGGCATGTCGAAGCCCAGGGCGGGCCGCATCCACATGCGCAGGTCGCCCGCCACGTCGAACAGGTCAGCGTAGGCGTAGGCTACGGCGAAGGCGGGCGCCGCCAGCGGCAGGGCCAGGGCCCAGGCGAACAGGTTGCGGCCGGGAAAGCGGTGCATCACCACCAGCCAGGCGGCCACCGAGCCGGTCACCCCGGTCAGCACCGCCACCATCAGGGCCAGGGCCGCCGAGGTCAGGGCGTAGCGCGTCAGGTCGCGGGCGGCGATGTCCGCTGTTTCGCCGGACAGGGCGGCCATCACCACCCCGACCAGCGGCAGGATCGCGGTGAGCGCGGCCAGCAGGGCCAGCACGCGCAGGGGACTGAGCCGGAAAGGCGAAAACCCGCCCCGTCTTGCGACGGGGCGGGCGCTGTCGGCCGTGGATGCGGCGACGGGGCTTATCGCCAGCCCGCCGCGCTGATCAGGCTCTGCGCTTCGGCTTGGCGCGGGCCGTAGGCGGACACGGGCATGGGATGGGCCGCGAAGTCAGCCCAGGCGTCCACCGGGGCGGGCGCCGGCACGTTAGGGCTGGCCGGGAACTCATTGTTGTATTGCGACACCAGGGTCTGGGAGGGCGCGGAACCCAGGAATTCCAGCAGGCGCAAGGCGTTGTCGCGGTTCGGCGCATTGGCCGCCATGCCGCCGCCGGAGACGTTCACATGGCTGCCCTGGCCGTCCAGGCTGGGGAAGGCCAGCAGAACATTTTCAGTGATGGCGCGGTCGCCCGCGTCGTCGCCGTTGGCCATGCGGATATAGTAGTAGCTGTTGGTCAGGGCGACATCGCAGACGCCGGCGGCGATGGCGCGGATCTGGTCACGGTCGCCGCCTTCGGGCTGGCGGGCCATGTTGGCCACGATTCCCTCGACCCACTGGCGGGTCTTGTCCACGCCCCAGGCCTCGATCAGCGCGCCCACCAGCGACAGGTTGTAGACGTTATCGCCGGAACGGACGCACAGCCGACCCCGGAAACGCGGCGAGGCCAGCTCTTCATAGGTGTCGATCTCGTCAGGGCTGACGGTCGCGGCGTTGTAGGCCACCACGCGGGCGCGGCGCGAGAATCCGAACCATTCGCCGCCGGGCGCGCGCAGATTCTCCGGGATGGCCTCGTTCAGGATTTCCGAGTTGGCCGGCTGGAACAGGCCGGCGTTCTGGGCGCGCCACAGGGCGCCCGCGTCGGCGGCGACGAAGACGTCGGCGGGGCTGTTTGCGCCCTCGCTCTCCATGCGGGCGATCAACTGGTCGGCATTGCCCTCGATGCGGTTGACGCGGATGCCCGTCTCCTCGGTGAAGCGTTCGTAAAGGGCCAGATCCGCATCGTAGTGACGCGCGGTGTACAGGTTCACTTCACCGGAGCCGCTCTCGGCGGCCTGATTGTTCTGGCCGCAGGCTGCCAGGGCGGCGGCGCCGGCGACAGCGGCGATCAGGGACAGGCGAAGGCGCATGGGGGACTCCTCGTTCGGTTCGCCGTGGTCCTAGCGGCATTGAGAATAAATCGCAAGAAGGCGATACGGCTTGTTCTTCTGTGTCTGAACGGAAACAGCTTTCAATACGTTAGGTCCGGACGCAGCTCCGCCATTCGGCGACGCGCGGGGGCAGGGTATGATGCGTGCATGAAGGCTGCGGATTTCCAGATTGATTCGGGCGCGAAGGGCGCGGTTCTGCGCCTGTCCGGCGACTGGACCACTGCGGGCCTGCGCCGCACCCCCGAGAAGCTGAACCGGGCCCTGGACGGGGTTCAGGTCGATCGGCTGGATATCGGCGATCTGGACGGCTTCGACACCGCCGGGGCTCTGGTGCTGGTTCAGGCCACGGGCAAGGCCTTGCCGGCCTCCGCGTGGAAATCCCGGCCCGAAGCCGGGCGCATCTATGCGCTGGTGGAAAAACTGGAGCGTGGGACCGCTCCCCCGCCCAAACGACCCGACGCCATCACCCGCATCTTCGCCCGGATCGGACATGGCTTCTACGATGTGATGGCCGAGATCATGCTCAGCATGGTCTTCCTGGGTCAGCTGATTCTGGCCGTCGGCAGCGCGGCGAAACATCCCGGCCGCATCCGGTGGGCCGCCTGGGTCAGCCATGTGGAGCGCGCCGGTCTGGACGCCATCCCCATCGTCATCGCCACCAACTTCTTCATCGGGGCCGTGATCGCCTTCATTGGGGCGGACCTGTTGCAGCAGTTCGGCGCCCAGGTCTTCGCGGTCGAGCTGATCGGCATTTCGGTCTTTCGCGAGTTCGCGGTGGTGATCACCGCCGTACTGCTGGCCGGGCGGTCGTCATCGGCCTTCGCCGCCGAGATCGGCTCCATGAAGATGAACCAGGAGGTCGACGCCATGCGGGTGATGGGGGTGGATCCGTTCCAGGCCCTGGTGATCCCGCGTCTGGCGGCGCTGCTGATCATGCTGCCCCTGCTGACCTTCATCGCCGTGCTCGCGGGAATGCTCGGCGGGCTGCTCGTCAGTTGGTCACAACTGAACCTGGGGCCAGCCTTCTTCATCCAGCGTATCGAGCAGAACGTGGGCATACAGCATCTGTGGGTGGGCCTGTCCAAGGCGCCGGTCTTCGCCATCGTGGTGGCGGCCATCGGTTGTCGTCAGGGCATGGCTGTGTCCGGGGATGTGGAATCCCTGGGCCGCCGGGTCACGGCTGCGGTGGTCCAGGCCATCTTCGCCATCATCTTCCTCGACGCGGTGTTCGCCCTGATCTTCCTGGAGATGGGCGTATGACTGAGCGCGCCGAGCCCGTCATCCAGGTCGAGGGCATGGTCACCGCCTTTGGCGACCACGTGGTCCACCAGGATCTGGACCTGACACTGGAACGTGGCGAGGTGATGGGAGTTGTCGGCGGCTCGGGCACCGGCAAGACCGTGCTGCTCAACTCCATCCTGGGGCTGAAGACGCCGGACGGCGGCCGCGTGCGTCTGTTCGGCAAGGATGTCGCCGGGATGTCCAAGGAGGAGCACGCCGACGCCGAGCGTCGCTCGGGCGTGCTGTTCCAGCAGGGCGCACTTTTTTCAGCCCTCACCGTGATCGAGAACGTGTCTTCACCCCTGATTGAGCACACCAGGCTGTCGCGAGACACGATCCGCGAGCTGGCCGAGCTGAAGATCGCCATGGTGGGCCTGGGCACGGAAAGCCATCACCTGAAGCCGGCGGAGCTGTCCGGCGGCATGCGGAAACGTGCTGGTCTGGCGCGCGCCCTGGCGCTGGACCCCGAACTTCTGTTTCTGGACGAACCGACGGCGGGGCTGGACCCCATCGGCGCGGCGGCCTTCGATGAACTGATCCGCACCCTGTCCGACGATTTGCACCTCAGCATCTTCATGATCACCCACGACCTCGATAGCCTCTATGCGGTGTGCGACACGGTTGCGGTGCTGGCCGATAAAAAGGTGGTGGTGAAGGCGCCGGTTGGGGAATTGGAGCGTTCCGACCATCCGTGGATCAAGGAATACTTCCTCGGGCCGCGCGGCAGGGCCGCGAAGGCCAGCACGACAGAGAAACCCGACAGGAGAGCGGGATAATCATGGAAAGAGACGCCCATTACGCCGCCGTCGGCATGGCCACTGTCGCGATCGTCGCGGCCCTGGCGGTGTTCGTCATCTGGCTGGCCCGGTTCCAGTTCGCCAATGAGTACGACGTCTATGACATCGTGTTCTATGGCCCTGTGCGGGGGCTTCAGGAGGGCGGAGAGGTCCACTTCAACGGCATCCGAGTCGGCGAGGTGACCGACCTGAATCTGGATCCTGAACAGGCCGATCAGGTCATCGCGCGCGTACGTCTGGGGGGCGGCACGCCGATCCGCATCACGTCGCGCGCCCAGCTGGAGCCCTTGGGGATCACCGGTCTGAACTATATCCAGATCACCGCCGGCGACCCTGACAGCACCATGCTGAAGGCCCAGTATGATGACAACGTCATACCGGTGATCCAGAGTCAGCCCAGCCCCATCGCCGAGCTGCTGCAAGGCGGCGGAACGGTGCTGGCCGAGGCGGTTGACGCGCTGAACCGCATCAACCGGGTGCTGTCCGACGACAACATCCGCTCGTTCTCCACCAGCCTGAGCAACGTGGAGCAGGTCACGACCGAGCTCGAGGCGCGGCGCGGCATGCTGCGCGAGCTGGAGGAGGCGCTGGCCGGCGCCAACCGCGCCATCGGCGAGTACGAGGCCCTGGGCGCCAGCGCCCGGCAGCTGGTGGAAGGCGACGGCGCCCGCGCCATCGCCAGCATCGAGCGCGCCGCGGCCCAGGCGGAGCAGGCCATGGGCGCCCTGAGCGACACGACCGAGGGCCTGCAGGGGCCGGTCGGCGACTTCGCCACCAACGACCTGCCGCGCTTCGCCAACGCCATCCAGAGCCTGGAAGAGGCGGCGGAATCGCTGGAGCGCCTGGTGAACGACGTGCGCTCCAGCCCGCGCGGCTTCATCGGTCGCCCGGAATCCATCGAACTTGAGGTCGAACAATGAGCCGAGCCCTCATTCTGAAACGTGTCGTCGCCATCGCTGCGGCGGCGGGCCTGACCGCCGGCTGCGCCCTGTTGTCCACGCCTGATCCGGTGCAGATGTACCGGTTCGGCGCGTCCGAGGCGGCGGTGCAGGCCGCTCCGCCCGCGCCGACGGGACAGCTTCGGCCCGTGTCCATGCGCCGCATCCAGTTTTCCGAGGCCGCGCGAGGCGACCGCATCCTGGCGATCACCGGAACCCAGGCGGCCTATATCTCGGGCGCGCGCTGGGTCAGCCCGGCGGACCAGCTGTTCACGGAGGCTCTCGTCGGCGCCTTCTCGGACCAGAGTCGCAACACGCGCCTGATCGGGCCGCGCGAGTTCAGCCGCTCGGCCCTGTCGCTGGACATCGATGTGCGGTCCTTCGAGGCGCGCTACGCCTACGAAGGCGCCGTGCCCGTGGCCCACATCGTCGCCCGGGCCCGCATCCTGCAGTTTCCGGACCGGGAGGTGGTGGACGAACGCCTGTTCACTGTGAGCCTGCCCGCTTCGGACAACCGCGTTTCAGCCATCGTCGCCGCCTTCGATGCCGCCGCCGCCGATGTCAGCGGCCAGATCGTCGACTGGACCGATGCGGCCGCGGCCAATACGCCCATGCCTGAACCGAACTAGGCGCCCAGCGCCTCCGGCGTCATGCGCTGAAGCAGTGCGCCGCCCTGGCCGACTGCGGCCAGACGGCTCGAGGCGTGGCCCAGGACATTGGCGGCGTAGACCTCGTAAAGGGCGATCTTGCCGTTCAGCCAGGCGGGGTCGCCTTCGCCCGCGTCCAGCCGTGTCCTGGCGGCCAGGGCCCCCTTGGCCAGCATCCAGCCGCCGATGACGTCGCCCATCAGGCGCAGATAAGCGTCCGCCGCCGCCAGCACATCGGCCGCGCCCTCGGTCTCGGCCTTGCGGTCGATCAGCCACAGGGTGGCGTCCTCAACCGCGGTGATGGCGGTGGCGAAGCGCTCCACGGGCTTGCCCTCGAACAACCCTGCCATGGCGATCAGGGTTCCGCGCATGTCGGCGATCACGGCGCGGGCCGCCTCGCCCCCATCCATGGACAGCTTGCGGCCCACCAGATCCATGGCCTGGACCCCGTTGGTGCCCTCGTAAATCGGGGCGATGCGGGCGTCGCGGTAATGCTGGGCCGCGCCGGTCTCCTCGATGAAGCCCATGCCGCCGTGCACCTGGACGCCCATTGACGCCACCTCGACCCCCATGTCAGTGGACCAGGCCTTGGCGATGGGGGTGAACAGGTCCTCGCGCGCCTTCCACTTGCGGCGATCTTCCTCGCTCGCGGCATGGCGGGCCAGGTCGGCGGCGACGCCGGTGGACAGGCAGATGCCGCGCGCCGCCTCGATCCGGGCCTTCATCACCGACAGCATGCGGCGCACGTCGGGATGGTCGAAGATCGGGGCGTTGTTCTCACCGGTCCAGACGCTGCGGCCCTGACGGCGGTCCAGCGCATAGGCCAAGGCGGCCTGCCAGGCCCGCTCGGCGATGCCGACGCCCTCGACCCCCACCGCAAGGCGGGCGGCGTTCATCATGGTGAACATGTGCGACAGGCCCTGATTGGGCTGGCCGACCAGTTCGGCCGTGGCGCCCTCATAGCTCATGACGCAGGTGGGCGAGGCGTGGATGCCCAGCTTGTGCTCGACGCCCACCGGGCGGAAGGCGTTGCGTTCACCCAGAGCGCCGTCTTCCTTGAGCAGATATTTGGACGCCAGGAACAGGCTGATCCCCTTGGGGCCAGCGGGGGCGTCGGGCAGGCGGGCCAGCACAAGATGCACGATGTTGTCGGTGGCGTCGTGGTCGCCCCAGGTGATGAAGATCTTCTGGCCGTTCAGGGCGTAGGTCCCGTCGCCGTTGGGCGTGGCGGTGGCGGTCAGCGATCCCAGGTCGGTGCCCGCCTGCGGCTCGGTCAGCACCATGGCGCCAGTCCATTCGCCGGACACCAGTTTCGACAGATAAGTCTCCTTCTGTGCTTCGGTCCCGTGTTCCTGCAGCGCCTCGATGGCCGCCAGCGACAGCATGGGGCACAGGCCAAAGGCCATGTTGGCCGCGTGCACCGTCTCGAACGCCGCGAGCTCCAGCGCTTTGGGCAAGCCCTGACCGCCATGGGCCGGGTCGGCGGCCAGGCCGGTCCAGCCGCCCGCCGCGAACTGGCGGTAGGCGTCGGCGAAGCCCGGCGCGGCGGTGACCGAGCCGTTGGCGTAGAGCGACCCCTTCTGGTCACCCACGCGGTTCAGCGGCGCCAGCACCTGTTCCGAAAACTGGCCCGCGGCGTCCAGCACGGCGCTCATCAGGTCGGGATCGTAGTCGGGGAAGGCGCCGGTGGCGGCGACCTCCTCGATTCCGGCGATGGCTTCGAGGGCGAAGGCCAGGTCACGAACGGGGGCGCGGAAGGTCATGGGGCGTTCCTGAAGTGGTGCGTTTTCTTTCGCTTCTGATTGGGGGATGCGGGGCGCATGCGCAAGATCACCCAAGGTCAAGCCGACGACGTCACCAGCGGCGGCTTGGCGAACGGCGCTGGTCGGGTCACTGTGGTGCTGAAAATTCCGGAGGGACCCATGACCGAGACCCGCAGCCGCTATTCCGCCGTGTCCATGGCCCTGCACTGGGTCGTCGCCGTGCTGGTGATCGGCCAGGTGCTGCTGATCTCGGCGGCGGATCAGGAGGGGCCGAACCGCGCTCTGTGGATCGCCACCCACAAGGCCAACGGCATTTCGATTCTCCTTCTGACCCTGCTCCGTCTGGGCTGGCGGCTGAAGCACCCGGCGATTCCGCTGCCCGCCACGACCCCGCGCTGGCAGAGGCTGGCGGCGCGCACCACCCATATCCTGTTCTATGTGGTGCTGGTGGCGATGCCCCTGACCGGATGGCTGGCGTCCTCGGCGGCGGGCCGGGGGTTCGAGTGGTACGGCCTGTTCAACTGGCCCCTGCTGCCCGTCGGCGGCGGGCGCGAGACCGCAGGGCTGATGATGGCCATACACGGCGCGGTGGTGAAGTCGCTGTACATCCTCATCGCCCTGCACATCGCCGGGGCGCTGAAGCACTATTTCATCGACAAGGACAATGTGCTGCAGCGCATGCTGCCCTTCCTGCGCCAGAGGGCGTAGGCTGGCGGGCATGACGCCCGAAGACGAAATTCAGCACGCCGCCGTCGCCCTGAAGCGGGGCGAGCTGGTCATCCTGCCGACCGAGACGGTGTATGGGCTGGCCGCCGACGCGGCCAATGGCGATGCTGTGGCGCGCATTTTCGAAGCCAAGGGGCGGCCCCGCTTCAATCCCCTGATCGCTCATGTGGCCGACGCCGGGCAGGCTGAGCGGATCGCGGTGCTGGATGACAGGGCGCGTGCCCTGGCCGACGCCTTCTGGCCGGGGCCCCTGACCATCGTGGCGCCCGTGCGGGACCGGGGGGCGGTCTGTGACCTGGCGCGGGCCGGTCTGGACACGGTGGCGGTGCGCGTGCCCGGCCACACACGGGCGCGGGCGGTGATTGCGGCCTTCGGCGGGGCGGTGGTGGCGCCCTCGGCCAACCGCTCAGGACGGCCCAGCCCCACCACCTTCGATGACGCGGTGGAGGAGACAGGCGTCCATGCAGGGGCGGCCCTGGACGGCGGGCCCTGCGCGGTGGGTGTGGAGAGCACAGTGGTGGCGGTGATGGACGGCGCGATCCGCCTGTTGCGCCCCGGCTCCGTGACCCGCGACGAGATCGTGGCCGTGGCCGGCGCCTTGTCGGACAGCAGCGGAGAGGGCCATCGGTCGCCCGGACGGCTGACGTTGCATTATGCGCCGGACGCACCGCTGCGCCTGAACGCGGAGCGGGCGGAAGCGGGTGAAATCCTGCTGGGTTTCGGCCCGGTGGGCCAGGGCCGCTGGAGCCTGTCCGAGGCCGGGGACTTGCGTGAAACCGCCGCCAATCTGTTTCGCATGCTGCGCGAGGCCGACCGCGAGAAGCCGCGCGCCATCGCCGTGGCGCCGATCCCCGCCCTGGGCTTGGGCGAGGCGGTCAATGACCGGCTGACAAGGGCGGCGGGTTTCGTAGGCTGAACACGGTGTGAGACCCCGGACGCCTTGACCTGATCGTCCCGGCAGCCCACGAGCAGGGCATGAAGATCAAGGTGAAAATCTGCGGCCTGACCACACCGGAGGCCCTGCGGGCGGCGGTGGACGCAGGCGCGGACTTCGTCGGGCTCGTGGCCTATCCCCGCAGCCCGCGGGCGGTTTCGCCCCTGCGGGCCGCGGCGCTGCTGGAAGACGCGGGCATGGCGCGCGACCGGTCGGCGAAGGTGGTGGCGGTCACGGTCGATCCGGACGATGACCTGCTGAAGGGCATCGCCGACTGGATCGCGCCGGATTTCATCCAGTTGCATGGCGCCGAGACGACCGACCGGGCGGATCAGGTGCGCGCCATCACCGGGGCCGGGATCATCAAGTGCATTCCCGTGTCCGGCCCGACAGATCTGGAGGCGGCGGAGGCTTGGGGGGAAGCGGCGGATCACCTGATGTTCGACGCCCGCACGCCGGAGGGGTCGAGCCTGCCGGGCGGCATGGGGCTGTCGTTCGACTGGACCATGTTGAAGGGGTGCACATTCGCCCGGCCGTGGTTCCTGGCGGGCGGTCTGAACCCGGACAATGCAGCGCAGGCCCTGGCCGCATCCGGCGCGCCCATGGTCGACGTATCTTCTGGCGTGGAAAGCGCGCCGGGTGTTAAGGAACCGGCCCTGATTGCGGCCTTTGTGGAGGCCGTGCGCGCAACCTCCCCACGTTGACGCTGGTGGCCTGAATGAATGCTCCCCTGACGAACGCCCCGTTGAAGAACGCCTATGCATGGCCCGACGACAAGGGTCGGTTCGGCCCCTATGGCGGGCAGTTCGTGGCCGAGACCCTGATGCCGCTGATCCACGAACTTGATCAGGCTTATGAGGCCACCAAGGTCGATCCCACGTTCCAGGCTGAGCTGGACGGGTTCCTGACCCACTATGTGGGCCGGGCCAGCCCGCTTTATTTCGCCGAGCGGCTGACCGACCATTTCGGCGGCGCACGGGTCTGGCTGAAGCGCGAGGACCTGAATCACACCGGCGCGCACAAGATCAACAACTGCATGGGCCAGATCCTGCTGGCCCGGCGCATGGGCAAGACCCGGATCATCGCCGAGACCGGCGCGGGCCAGCACGGGGTGGCCTCGGCCACCGTGTGCGCGCGCTTCGGCCTGCCCTGCACGGTTTACATGGGCGCGGTGGATGTGGAGCGGCAGCAGCCCAACGTCTTCCGCATGAAGTTGATGGGGGCCGAGGTCATGCCGGTGACGGCGGGCGCGGCGACCCTGAAGGACGCCATGAACGAGGCCATGCGCGACTGGGTGACCAATGTGGAGGACACCTATTACATCATCGGCACGGCGGCGGGCCCGCACCCCTATCCGGCCATGGTGCGCGATTTCCAGAGCGTGATCGGCCGCGAGATCAAGGCTCAGTCCATGGACCAGATCGGCCGTCTGCCCGACGCGGTGGTGGCCTGCATCGGCGGGGGCTCAAACGCCATCGGCGCCTTTCATCCGTTCGTGGATGACGAGGGCGTGCGCCTGATCGGCGTCGAGGCGGCGGGCCATGGCCTGGACACACCGGACCACGCCGCCAGCCTGAAGGGCGGACGGCCCGGGGTGCTGCACGGCAACCGCACCTATCTGCTGCAGGACCCGGACGGCCAGATCGTCGAGGGGCACTCCATTTCGGCGGGACTGGACTATCCCGGCATCGGACCCGAGCATGCCTGGCTGCACGATATCGGGCGGGCCGAGTATCTGTCGGCCACCGACGAGGAGGCGCTGGACGCGTTCCAGATGTGCTCCAGGCTGGAAGGCATCATTCCGGCGCTGGAGCCCTCCCACGCCCTGGCCCGGGTCGCCGAAGTGGCGAAGGCGGTTGGCAAGGACGGCGATATCGTGTTGCTGATGTCTGGAAGGGGCGACAAGGACATCTTCACCGTCGCCAAACACCTGGGAGTGAATCTGTAATGCGTCTGGCCCTGATCGCCAGCATGGCGGCCCTCGTCGCCCTGCCTGCCCAAGCCCGCCAGGATGCGGCCGTGGGCGACGAGAACATCAGCCTGATCCTGCCGGTCGTCGAGAGCGCCCGCGCCGCCCCGGATTGCGGCGGTCTTTACGGACTGGCCGGCCGCGCCCAGTGCATGACCGCGCCGCTGACCGAGATCGGCGGGCTGGCGGAGCTGTATGTCGGCGCTCTGACCCAGACCGGGTGGCGCACCGCGGGGGGCGGCCCGAACCAGGTTCTGTTCGAGCGGACGCGCTCGAGCGGCGGCTGCGACATCCTGGAAATGATCACCTTCTATGATGTGGAGCTGTCTGAAGAGGCCCTGGCCACGGCGCCGGGATACCTGGGCTTCGCGCTTCACACGGGCGGCGACTGCCTGCCGGTTCCGGCCGAGGGCGAGACGCCCCCGCAATGACCACCGCGCGTATCGACGCCCGTTTCGCGGCGCTGAAGGCGGAGGGCCGGGCCGGGTTCGTGGCCTATGTGATGGCGGGTGATCCCACGCGGGGTCAGGCGCTGGAGATCCTGCGCGGCCTGCCGGACGCGGGCGCCGACATCATCGAGCTGGGCTTCCCATTTTCCGACCCCATGGCCGAAGGGCCGCCGATCCAGCGCGCGGCGCAGCGGGGCCTGAAGGCCGGGCTGACGCTTCAGGGCACGCTCGATCTGGCGGCGGACTTTCGCAAGGACGACGCGGACACGCCGGTAATCCTGATGGGCTATCTGAACCCCATCGAGAGCATGGGCCATGAGGCCTTCGCCCGCGCCGCAAATGCGGCGGGCGTCGACGGCCTGATCGTGGTGGACTGCCCGCCCGAGGAAGCCGGTCCCCTGACAGACGCCCTGGACGCCGAGGGTCTGTCGCTGATCCGCCTGGCCACGCCGACTTCGGACGACGAGCGGCTGAAGATCGTGGTCTCGCGCACCTCGGGCTTCGTCTATTACGTCTCGGTTGCCGGCGTGACGGGGGTGAAGGAGGCTCAGACCGCCTCCGTTGCCCCGGCGGTGGAGCGGGTGCGCAAGGCCTCGGGCCTGCCCGTGGCTGTGGGCTTCGGGGTCAAGACGCCCGAGCGCGCGGCCGAGATCGCCCGGGTGGCTGACGCGGTGGTGGCCGGGTCGGTGCTGGTGGACGAGGTGGCCGCTGCGCTGGATGCGAACGAACCGGCCGCGCCGCGCGTTCTGGCGAAGGTGAAGGCGCTGTCGGACGCGGTCCGGGGTGCGCGCGTCGCGGAAACCGTCTAAAGGCCCCCGCATGATCGACAAGACCAATCCCCCTCGCCAAGGCTGGCTGTCCCGTTTCGCGCCGGGCGTGCGCAAGATCGTGGGCCGCCGCGACACCCCCGATAATCTGTGGGTCAAGGATCCGGACACCGGCGAGATGCTGTACCGCCCGGATCTGGAGACGGCCCTGTGGGTCACGCCCTCGGGCCGGCACATGCGCATCGGGGCCGAGGCGCGGCTGCGCTACACCTTCGACGACGGCGCATACGAGACCATCGACACGCCGGACGTGCCCGAGGATCCGCTGAAGTTCTCGGACGGAAAGCCTTACCGCGAACGGCTCAACGCCGCGCGCAAGAAGGCCGGGGCCAAGGACGCCATGGCCATCGGCTATGGCGAGATCGACGGGACCCCTGCGGTGGTCATCGTACAGGACTTCGCCTTCATGGGCGGGTCGCTGGGCATGGCGGCGGGCGAGGCCTTCATCGCCGCAGCGCGCGAGGCCGTGAAGCGCGGCTGCCCCATGGTCTGTTTCACCGCAGCCGGCGGGGCGCGCATGCAGGAAGGCGCGCTGAGCCTGATGCAGATGGCGCGCACCACCCTGGCGATCCAGGAGCTGAAGGCCGCGCAACTGCCCTATGCGGTGGTGCTGACCGACCCGACCACGGGCGGGGTGACGGCCTCCTACGCCATGCTGGGGGACGTGCATCTGGCCGAGCCGGGCGCCCTGATCGGCTTCGCCGGGCCGCGCGTGATCGAGACCACCATCCGCGAGAAGCTGCCCCCCGGCTTCCAGCGCTCCGAATATCTGCAGGAAAAGGGCATGGTGGACCGGGTGGTCAAACGCGCCGACCTGCCGAAGGAACTGGGCGCCATCCTGTCGATGCTGATGGGCGGACGGCGGCGCGCGGCGTAAAACGCCCCCATGGACCCAATCTCCGCCCGCCTGCTGGCGCGGCTGCCCCAGAAGATCGATCTGTCGCTGGACCGGATGCGGGCCCTGTGCGCCGCGCTGGGTGATCCGCAGGACCGGCTGCCCGCCGTGGTCCATGTGGCCGGGACCAATGGCAAGGGATCGACCGTGGCCTTCCTGCGCGCCATGGCCGAGGCGGCGGGCCTGAGGGTCCATGTCTACACCTCGCCCCATCTGGTGCGGTTCAATGAGCGTATCCGGCTGGCGGGAGACCTGATCGGGACGGATGCGCTGAACGTCCTTCTGGACCGGGTGGAGGCTACGGGCGTGCCCGTCACCGTATTCGAGGCGACGACGGCGGCGGCGCTGTTCGCCATGGCCGAGACGCCCGCCGATCTGGCCCTGATCGAGGTGGGACTGGGCGGGCGGCTGGACGCCACCAATGTGATTGATCGGCCGCTGGTCAGCGTCATCGCCCCGGTGGATCTGGACCACGCCGAGTTTCTGGGGACCGACCGGGCCGTGATCGCAGGCGAGAAGGCGGGCATCCTCAAGCCCGGCGTCCCCGCCGTCATCGCCCGGCAGGCCGATGACGCCATGGCCGTGATCGAGGCCGAGGCCGCCCGGGTGGGCGCGCGCCTGACGGTCATGGGCCGAGACTTCGACGCCTGGCCCGAGCGGGGCGCCATGGCCTGGCAGGGCGAGGACCGGTTGCTGGACCTGCCCGCCCCGGCCCTTTACGGCGCGCACCAGATCGACAATGCAGCGCTGGCCGTCGCCGTGGCGCTGGAGCTGGATTTGCCCGAAGCCGCCATCGTGCGGGGCGTGGAGACAGCCCAATGGCCCGCCCGCATGCAGCGGCTGACTGAGGGGCGGTACGCCGAAGTCGCGCGCGAAGCTGACGCCGAGCTGTGGCTGGACGGGGGCCACAACCCCCATGCCGCCGCAGCCCTGTCCGACGCCCTGTCGCGCATGCAGGCTCGCGCGCCCCGCCCGCTGGCCCTGATCTGCGCCATGCTGGGCAACAAGGACGCGGCCGGCTTCTTCGAGGCCTTGGCGGGCACGGGGGCCCATGTCTTCACCGTGCCGTTCGAGGGCGCGGCCGCCGATCCCGCCGCCCTGGCCGCCGTGGCCCACGGGCATGGTCTGGGCGCCACGCCGTGCGAGGGGCTGGACGCGGCGCTGGAGCGGGCCGTGCGCTTCGGCGCGGGCCGCGTTGTGATCTGCGGATCGCTGTATCTGGCTGGCGAGGTGCTGGGCGCTGACGAACTGACCTGGCCGCGCTGAAGGAGCTTCCATGAGCCGCATTGCCATCCTGACCCCCGCGCCGAACGATCCGTCCTATGCGGGCCGCTGGCGCGCGGTGTTCGACCGTCTGGCTCCGTCGCTGCGGGAGGCTGGACTGGAGCCGGTTCCGACCGCCTGGACCGAGCATGAGCGGGATGCGGTGGGTCTGGCGGGGTTTGATCTGGTCCTGCCCCTGATCGCCTGGGGGTATCACCGGGATCATCCCCGCTGGCTGGCGGCGTGCGAGACCTGGCGCGCGGCGGGGGTGCCGGTGGCCAATCCGGCCGGGGTGCTGATCTGGAACTCCGACAAGCGGTATCTGGGGCGGTTGGCCGAGGCGGGGGCGCCCATCGTGCCGACCGTCTACGCCGAGGCGGTGACGCAGGATCACATCGAAGCCGCCTTCGCTGACTTCGACGCCGAGGCCCTGATCGTGAAGCCCGCCGTCTCGGGCGGGGCTTACCGCACCACCCGTCTGCGCCGGGGCGAGACCCTGACCGAGACGCTCCACGGCACGGCCATGATCCAGCCCTATCTGAAGGGGCTGGAGACCGGGGGCGAACTGTCGCTGCTGTTCTTCGGCGGCCGTTTCAGCCACGCCATCCGCAAGGTGCCGGCGGCGGGGGATTTCCGCAGCCAGCCGGACTTCGGCGGCCATGTGACGGCCGTCACCCCGCCGGACGACGCCTTGGCGGTGGCGGAACGGGTGTTGTCCATCATCGGCGAGGATCTGCTGTACGCCCGCATCGATCTGGTGCCCGGCCCGGACGGTTCGCCCGTGCTGATCGAGGCCGAGCTGATCGAGCCGGACTTCTACCTGGGTTTCGATCCCGAGCGCGGCGCGGGCTTCGCCCGGGCGGTGAGCGCGCGGCTGACGCGCTGAGCGGGTTCAGTCCGGGACGAGCGAAAGCCTCACCCCATCAAGGCCCGTTCGTGCGGGTTAGACGAAATGTCCGAGGGGCTGCCTAGACGTCCTCGCCCACGGGCGCGTCAGTGGCCTTGCGGCGAGGGGCGCGACGGCGAGGGGCCGGCTTGTCCTCGGCCGAAGCCTCGGAGGCCGTGTCGCCCGCCGGCTGGGGCGTGGCGCGGGTAAGGAAGCCCGGCAGGCTGGACTCAATTTCGGACGCCCCCTCGTTCTGGTCCCCGCCACTGCGCGGACGCCGCGCACGGCGCGGGCGATCCTGCTGCTCGGAGGTGTCGCCGCCCGAGGCGGGTGTCTCCTGGCTGGAAGCCGCATTCTCGTCGCGGGCCTCCTCGGACTGGGCGGCGCCGCCTTCGGATTCGTCACGCTCGTATGGGCCACGGCGGCCGTCGCGGCGGCGCTCCCAGCGCTCGCGGCGGGTTTCGCGGCGACCGTTACCGTCACCATCGCTGTCAGCCTGATTCTGGTGGGCGTCCTGTCCCTGGTTCGGCTGCTGCGGGGCCTGCTGGGCGTTCTGTTGCGGCTGAGCCTGACGGTCGGCGGCCTGTTGGGCGGCGGCGAAGGCCGCGGCCTGGGCGCCGGATTCATCCTCGAAGTCGATGTCGAAGCCCTGGCCGATCTGCTCGCGCTGGGCGATCTCCTGGAAGGAGCGCTGCGGCTGAAGCGCCCGCAGGACGCGGAAATAATGCTCGGCGTGCTGGAGATAGTTCTCCGCCAGCACCCGGTCGCTGGACGAGGAGGCATCGCGGGCAAGCTGCTGATAACGCTCATAGACGGTCTGGGCGTTGCCGCGCACCTTGATATTCTCGGGCCCTTGCGAGTCCCAGGAACGGTTCGGGTTGGCGCTATTACCCTGATTGCCGCCGGGCTTCCTGTTGCGCCCGCGTTGGCGCTTCATGCCCTTGAAATCTCTCATAGACGTTACCGTGCTTGGGGCGAGTCGCCGCCTGGGGCGGTGGGACGTTCGCCGGAAATGGGTCTGATCCTGCCGGCCGGGGCCGATCCCCGGCGTCCGATGCTCGGAAAACCGTTCGCCGCCCGTTGCGTCACGGCACGCGGGAGAACCCTTGCGCCGTCACGAACTCCAGTCGTCAATCGTCGGGCCGGTCCCGAAGCGATGCGGATTGGTGGGAGACAAGCCAAGACTTAGCGCGCGACGCGCCGCTTTCCAAGAGGCTTTCGCGCAAAAGCCATCAGTTCAGCGCCGTGCCCTCGTGCGGGTCCGGGCCGTTGGTGATGACCCGGTCGCGTCCGGCCAGATCCTTGACGACCTTCACGTCCCGGAAACCGGCGGCTTCGAACAGCGCCTTGACCGCCGCCGCCTGGTCCCAGCCGATCTCTACGGCGAAGATTCCGTCGGCCTTGAGGATGCGCCGGATCTCGGGGGCCAGCAGGCGATAGGCGTCCAGCCCGTCCTCTCCGCCGTCCAGGGCCAGGCGCGGGTCGTGGTCGCGCACCTCCGGGTCAAGGGTCTCTATGTCCTTGCTCGGGATGTAGGGCGGGTTGGACACCACCAGATCAAAGGCCCCGTCGGAGAGGCCGGCGGTCCAGTCGGTGCGCAGGAAGACGGCGCGGGTGTTCAGATCCAGATTGGCGGCGTTCTCGCGGGCCACAGCCAGGGCCTCCTCGGACACCTCGGTGCCGAGCCCCCTGGCGGCAGGTCGCTCGGCCAGCACCGCCAGCAGGATCGCGCCGGAGCCCACGCCCAGATCGGCCATCTCGAACGACCGCCCCTCGGGAAAGGCCCTGAGGCACACGTCCAGCACCGCCTCGGTGTCAGGACGGGGCGATAGCACGGCCGGGGTGACCGACAGCATGATCTTCCAAAACCCCTTGCGGCCAAGGATGCGCGACACCGGCTCGCGCTTCAGGCGTCGCTCCACATAGTCTTCCAGCCGCGCCAGGGCGTCCGATTCCAGAGGGCGATAGGGATCTGTCAGGATGTCGGTGCGCGACACCCCGGCGGCGGCTTCCAGAAGCAGGCGCGCGTCGATGGAGGGACTGTCGATGCGCGCGGTCTTCAGACGGCCTTGGGCATCCTTCCAGGCGGTCAGCAGGGTGGGGGTCTCGGTCATGGGCGCTAGATGGCCTCGCGCGCCCGACGGGGCAAGCGGGAACGGTGATCAGGCTTGGCCGTTCCCCGCTGATGGCGCGCCTCCCTCGTCCCGACACCCGTCTTCTGTCCGCCCTGTCCCGTTCCGGCGGTGACGGCGGGATGTGGCGCTGGATAGCCGCTGGCGTTGGCGGTCTGGCGGCTGGCGCGGCCGGCGCGCATCTGCTGCACACGCGTGGCAACAAGCTGGTGCGCAATCTGGGGGTGGAGCCCGGCACGCGGCCGTATGAGCCTGGCGAGCCTGATCCCGGTCCCCATGACTATGAGGCGAAGGAGCCGGGCCGGGGCCGTCTGGCCGCCCATCCGGCGCATATCCCCCATAGAGGCTGGTCCGACATCCTCTGGCGGGTGGGCGCTGCCTACTTGGGCGACCGGGTCGGGTTCGTGGCGGGCGGGGTGACCTTCTTCATGGTCCTGTCGCTGTTTCCCATGCTGGCCGCCTTCGTGACCATCTATGGTCTCTTCGCCGATCCCACCGACGCCTGGGGCAGGCTGCAGTTCCTGTATTCGGTGCTGCCCGCCAACATCGCCGAATTCATCGGCGCCCAGATGCAGCGCCTTGCCGAGAATTCGCGGGGCCAGCTGACCTTCACCCTAGTCTGGACCCTCGCCCTGTCGCTGTGGACCGCCAACAACGGGGTCAAGCAGCTATTCTACGGGTTGAACGTCGCCTACAGCGAGGTGGAGAGGCGCAATTTCATCCACTACAATCTGCTCTGCATGGGCTTCACCGTTTCGGCGCTGGTTTTTGTGCTCATGACCGCCGCCATGGTGATCGGCGTGCCGATAGTGCTGGATCTGTTCGGTCTACGCGAGGAATGGAGCCATCTGGCGCCGCTGCGCTGGCCCCTGCTGTTCGCCGGCTATGTCTTCGCCCTGACGCTGATCTATCGTCTGGGCCCATGCCGGGCGCGGGCCCGCTGGCGTTGGCTGACGCCCGGCGCCCTGACGGCTGCGACTCTCAGCGTCCTGACATCATTCGTGTTCAGCTGGTTCCTGAGCAATTTCGTGCGCACCGACACCTATGGCCCCCTGGCGGCCATGATGGCCTTCCTGTTGTGGACCTGGGTGACCGTGCAGATCATCCTGATGGGCGCCGAGCTCAACGCCGAGATCGAGCATCAGACCGCGCTGGACACCACCACCGGTGCTCCGGTTCCGCTGGGTGAACGGGGCGCGGTGATGGCCGACACGATCGGCGCCCGCCGTGGCCATCCGGCGGCCCTGGCCTTCACCCTGAAACACGCCGAGGCCCTGTCTGATCGGCTGATGCGTCGACGCAGGCATCAACGGGATTAGGAGAATTCCGCCTCCAAATCCGCCAGGCGGGCGGCCTGATCCTCGGTGATCAGGGCGTCCAGAACCGGATCGATGTCGCCCTCCAGAATCTGGGGCAGGCTGTGCAGGGTCAGGCCGATGCGGTGGTCTGTCACGCGTCCCTGCGGGAAGTTGTAGGTCCGGATGCGTTCGGACCGGTCGCCGGAGCCCACCTGCGACTTGCGGGCGTCCGAGCGGGCCGTGTCCTTGGCCTGCCGCTGCATGTCGTACAGGCGCACGCGCAGGTTCTTCATGGCCTTGTCCCGGTTCACGTGCTGGGACTTCTCCGAGGAGGTCACCACGATGCCGGTGGGCAGGTGGGTGATGCGGACCGCGGAGTCGGTCTTGTTGACGTGCTGGCCGCCCGCCCCCGACGCCCGGTAGGTGTCGATGCGGATGTCCTGCTCGCGGATCTCGATCTCCACATCCTCCACCTCGGGCAGCACGGCCACGGTGGCGGCCGAGGTGTGGATGCGCCCGCCGGCCTCGGTGGCGGGCACGCGCTGGACCCGGTGCACGCCGGATTCGAACTTCAGCCGCCCGAACACCCCGTCGCCGGAGATGGTGGCCACGACTTCCTTGTAGCCTCCGGCTTCGCCCTCGGATGCGGAATCCACCTCGACCCGCCATCCGCGGGTCTGGGCGTAGCGGGAGTACATGCGGAAAAGGTCGCCTGCGAACAGGGCCGCCTCGTCGCCGCCGGTTCCGGCGCGCACTTCCAGCACCGCACTGGCGTTCTCATCGGCGTCGCGAGGCGCCAGCAACAGGGCCACCTGCCGCTCCAGTTCGGGCAGGTTTTCCTTAAGCCTCTCCAGCTCTTCGCCCGCCATGGCCGCCATCTCGGGGTCGCGGGCCATGATCTCCAGATCAGCCAGCTCCTGACGCGCCTTCGAAAGGGTCTGGACCGCGTCCGCCACCGGCTTGATCTCGGCGTGCTCCTTCGACAGGCGCACGATCTCGGCGCCGTCCGCGGCGGCGCCCATGCGGGCCTCCACCTCGTGGAAGCGGTCGAGCACCTGGTCGAGGCGGGCCTGGGGCAGTCGCAAGGATCATCTCTCCGTTAGATCGGGGAAGGAGCGCTGTTTACGCCGGGGCGGGGTCGTGTGTCGATGCGGGGATCAGGTATCTGGCGTCACGCGTCCGGCCGGGTCTGGTGGAAACTGTCGCGCTGCTCCAGCGCTGCCTGGAGCGCGATCAGATTGGGCCGCCCGGTCCGCCAGTCGAAGTCCGGATGGCGGAATCCGATCCAGGTCACCGCCACGCCCGTGGTGATGATGCCCATGTCCAGGGGGTCGGCTTGAGGGGCGGCCGCCTCCAGCGTGTCCAGGGCGCGGCCCATGTTGAGGGTCCAGCGCTGGACCCAGGATGGCGACCGCTCGTGTTCCGGCCGGCGTTGCTCCAGCACCAGCTTGACGCCCATTTCCAGAACGCCGCCCGCCAGGGTCTCGAGCCGCTTCACCCGCCAGCGCTCCGGTCCTTCCAGCGGCGCCAGGCGGGGCCCCGAGCCCAGCGCATCCAGATATTCGCAGATGACCGGGCTGTCGGTGATCGGCAGGCCGTCCTCGGCGATCAGGGTGGGAACCTGCACCAGCGGATTGGCCGCCAGCAGTTCGGGCGCATTCGCATAGGGGTCGGCCACGATTTCCTCAACACG